>CACLQQ010000016.1 GCA_902609095.1 uncultured Bacteroidota bacterium
GTTGTTTTGATTGAGTTGCTGGGTTACGTTCTTAAGTCGTTTTTGATAATAATTAGTGATATTGGAAAATTCAGTTAATTGAGATTTAGAATCGAGATAGAATGGGAAAATTAGCAATTGGCATATAACGAGATCAACTATATTTTTCTTAAATTTTATTGCAGGTAAGAGCATCAAGATAATGATCAAGGGTATACCCTTTGATAATAATGTCCTATCTGATATAATAATTCCGTGATAAATTGTTGTGATGAAGCCTGATAATGCCATTATTAGAAAAGTGAGAAAATAAGCAAAACTCTTTTTGCTCCAGGATAAACCAATGATTAGAGCTGAAAGAAGCCAAATGGATAAAACATTAGTTTTAATAAAGGTAGTGGAGAACTGAATGATTCTATTGTAAATCTTTTCCGTATTTGATACTAACTGAGACACCCCGTCGATCGGCGTGGCTTTGCGAACTTCAGGCATGATCATACCATTACCAGTATTCGAATAGACAATTCCGTTAGATACTGCGTATCTAACGAGAAATCCAATCGTATATGGTATGATAATTTGGGTCAATAAAAATATTAGATCCTTTTCAACTCTCCTGATAAGTCACTTTTTAGGCTGGATAAAAACACGAGTGGGACTAAAAGTTACACCATTGATAAGGTTCCAAAACATAATATTGCTCCTACCGGAAAAACAATGTACGGAGATTTGACTTTAGTAGAAATGAAATATATTATTGGGAGCATACTTAGTGCAGCCAAGGTGATATTGGGCCACAGATTTTGACAATGTACCGTAGGTTATAATGACGCACAAATTGAAATAATTAGTGCACATATCTTGTCATTAGCCCTTATGTCTATACAAATTAAAGTATAAAACATTACGGATAACAAACTTAAAAGAGCAGCTAGGGAAGGAGGTACCATTTTGATGAAGTCAAAAAAAGTAATGATTAATCCATCTCCCTTCATGTTGTAGATTTTATGCATATTGTGATTTGAGACTTTGAACAAAAGCGTCATGTCTCCAAAAAGCAATATCAAAGTAGACGTGTATTAAAGATGCGAAGAAATAAAAAAGTATAGCTACAATCAATATTGGAATAATTAATCTTTTGATCTTATGTGATTGTGAGCTATTCTTTCTACTAAAGCTATAATTTAATAACTAATTCTTTTTACTATTTGAGAAATGAAGTCCATACAGTCTACTTATAATTAAAAGATAAGTTCTTTTTTATATGAAGAGAGACAATCGTATATGTGTTATTATTCCATTATACAATGAACATGAGGTCTTTCAGAGTCTTATCAATAGACTCGAAAAGGTAATCGACGAGTGCTCCTTTGAGATAGAAGTCATTTTAATAGATGATGGGAATACGGATAAAACAAAAGAACTCATTAAAGAAGTCTTTAAGTCTAATCTTCAATACATGGCACTTATTTTGGCAAAAATTATGGACATCAGTTGGCTATTATTGCTGGAATGAAGTATGCAAAGGCAAAAAAAAGTGTGTTCATTATAGATGGCTCTGGCTATCTTCAGGATCCACCAGAGTTAATTCTGCCTTGGTATGAACTAATCACTGAAAATAATTTCGACGTTGTTAATGTAGAGAGACAATTATTAATCCAAGAAGGGTTGTTTAAAAAGTATAGCCCGAATTTTTTTATAAATGGCTAAACGTATTTACGAATGAAAGAATCCCACTAAATAGCGGGGATTTTTGCATGTTAAGTATAAGAGTTGTAAGTATCTTAAATGATGTGCCTGAACGATATAGGTTTATCAGAGGGCTCAGAAGCTCTATTGGGTTTAGTCAATGTGCATATAGCTATGAGCGTGAAGCAAGAAGAGGAGGAGAACCAAAATACCCTCTTATAAAAATGATTTCTTTAGCCCTTGGTGGTATTTATGGGTTTAGGGATATTCCTTAAAAATATATGATTGGAAGTGGAATAGTACTCATGCTATTATTAATAACCTATTTGTTATATGGCTTTATAAAATCGTTGATTTGGGGTACTGCAACATCTGGTTTTTTAGGTTTCTTATCAGTAATCATACTATATGGGGAATCAATCTTTTAGGGATAGGAATTAAAAGAGGATATGTAATTTGTAATTTTTTTGAAATAAAAAAGAGGCCTTTATTCTTAATCGATGAAATCATTAACTATGAAGGGTCTGTAAAGCCTGAGTATAATAGAAAATGAATGGAGCATCAAAGGTTATAACTATGAGGACAAAATATCCTTGTTTAAACAAAAATTACAAATAGTTAAACAAAATAGGCTTGGTCTCATTTCTATTTCCAAATACTTTATACTATGAAATCATTAATTATTACATTATTTGTTGTGGCCATGAGTGCTGTAACTTTTGCTGGAACTAATCCAGAACCAATCAAAAATGGAGCCGATGATGACATCGTTTCATTAGCGGTAAACACAGAATTTTTATCAACACTTGTTGCAGCAGTTAAAGCTGGTGATTTAGTTGATGTACTACAAGGAGAAGGTCCTTTCACAGTATTTGCTCCAACTAATGAAGCTTTTGCTAGTTTACCTGAGGGCACTTTAGAGACTTTATTGAAGCCAGAAAATAAGGATCAATTGGTCTCTATTTTGACTTATCATGTTGTCTCTGGCACGGTAAAATCTACTGACCTCAGTGATGGGATGACTGCACCAACGGTTAATGGAGCAGAGATTACAGTAACGATCAATGATGCCGGTGTTATGATCAATGATGCAACTGTGTCAGTTGCTGATATCAAAGCGTCTAACGGAGTAGTACACGTAATTAATAAGGTGATTTTACCTCCCTCAAAATAATTGAGTTACCATACTTTAATTTTGAAAGGGCACTTAATTGCAAGTGTCCTTTTTTAGTACACTGCCCTCATCTATAAATATGTAAAAAGCATTTACATTAATTCTTATTTTAATGTGTGGCTGACACTGGCATAGTTTCTGCTTTTGGATGTGACATGAATATTGAGGAGATTAACAAAAAGCATTTTATTAAAACGGATATGTTGTTTAGAGTAGGGAAGGGGCTTTCGTCCAAACTGCTGAAATTTGAAAACAACATCGTTTACCTGGAACTGGAAGTACGCAAAAGATGGGACAGAAGCATCGATGCAGCAGCTTTCATAGTGTCACATTCATGGAAAGATGAGCACCCAGAATTCGAGGGTGCCATTGCATCAAAAGTATACGTTATAGATAGCAGGGAGTTTGATTATAAGCGCACACTCATGCACTTAGGAGTGAAGCCTGGTTATGACGCCTATAAGGGAGTGTTTTTCAAATAAAATACTGTCCGCACGATTCACCTTTTAATTATAGATTACAATACTCCTATACTCTCATTATAGAGAACAGCTGTTACAACTTGACCTACTACTCTCAGGGTTCTTTTACTTATAATATCAATATTATCATCGTGGGTATGATGATAATCACCGAAGCTTGATCTATTATCATTAGGCTGGCTGATAATATCGATCATTTTAATTCCCCCGTTTTTCATGACCCAATAGTGATCGTCCATTACGGCGCCTGAAGTATCATCTCTAAAGAAGTCTGAATAACCCATTCTAGCTGCCAATGTCCATACCTTATCCTGTTCATCTCGAGCGTTTATGAAAGAGTATTCTTCTCTTCCGAATATGGCTCCTTCAGCACCCACCATATCTAAGAGAATACCATAATGTGCCATATATTCTTTTGGTACCTTATTAGATCCCCAATATTGTGCTCCTAAGGCCCAACTGTCTTGTGATTCGCTGTTGCCTTGGTCCTCGGCATCAAAGAAGATAAAATCAACTCCCATATCGATAGTATTTTCAGAGATAAGTCTTGCGATTTCAAGCATTACGGCTACTCCACTTCCACCATCGTCAGCTCCTGGAATAGGTTCATCTTGTCTTTCATCGTCTTTTTCGGCAATGAGTCTACTATCCCAGTGCGCTCCAAGTAGTATGCGTTTGGATTTGTTCGGATTAATTTGAGCCATAATGTTGAATGATGGAACTTCCGTTTTGCCGAGAAAGTCTGAGTTGAAATCTTGCCTTATAACCCTGGCACCAAAACGCTCCATTGTTTTGATGATCCATTCTCCACAGGCTTTATGCTCAGAAGTACCGGGAATTCTAAATCCGAATGCTAATTGCTTTTCTATATGTGCGTAGGCATTATCTGCACTAAATGCAGGAATCTGAACACTTTTTTTAGGCGCCGGAGCGCTTGGATTTGTATCATTCTTACACGAAATAGTAAGAAAGAGATAGAAACTGATTGCACCGATATACTTCATCATTATTAGATTTAATTGAGACTCCAACTTGTTCCTTCCTTCCCATCTTTGACAAGGATATTTTCCTTGGCCAATGCATCTCTTATTTTATCAGACGTCGTCCAATCTTTATTATAACGAGCCTTTTGCCTGAGCTCAAGTACTAATTGCATTACTCCATCTAAGCTACTATATAAATTGTTTCCTTGACTACTGGTCTCATCTAATAGACCCATGATATTCATGAGGACATCCCTGAAGCACTGTTTCAACTCGGCCATTGTAGTGGCAGTAAAGTCTTGGAACTCTCGTTTTCCGTTTTTATAACTATTTATGATAGGAACTAATTCAAATAGCCTTGCTAAGGCCTTAGGAGTATTGAAGTCATCATTTAATTCGTCAAATACAGAGCTAATCGATTCTTTGATTTGTATATCTAATTCATTTTCTACTGAAGAACCTTCATGATGAATCTGTTGTAAATAGCGGTTGGCTTCGATCAACTTTTTATATCCTTTCTCAGCTGCGCTCAATGCTTCATCACTGATATCTATAGTTGATCGGTAGTGAGCCTGCATCAAAAAGAATCGGATAACCATTGGGCTATAGCCTTTAGTAATATGTTCACTCTCTCCTGTGAATAGTTGATGGGGAGTAATGGTGTTTCCATCACTCTTAGACATCTTGCGACCATTCATTAAGAGCATATTACTATGGAGCCAATATTTTGCAGGTGCGCATCCACAAGCTCCTATGTTTTGTGCTACTTCGTTCTCATGATGGGGGAATTTTAAATCGTTTCCTCCTCCATGAATATCGAAGTGCTCACCAAGATATTTGGTACTCATTGCAGAGCACTCCAGATGCCACCCAGGGAATCCTACGGACCAAGGAGAATTCCATTTCATCAGATGACGATCATCAGCTTTCATCCAAATAGCAAAATCGGCAGGATTTCTTTTTTCTTTTTGATTTTTTAAATCTCTTGTTTCAGAGAACAGTTTGTCAATGATTCTCCCCGATAATTTACCATAAGATTCATATTTCTTGTGAAACTTGATTGTGTCAAAATATACCGAACCATTTTTGACATAAGCCAAATTATTGTCGAGTATTTTTTGGACCATTTCAATTTGCTCAATGATATGTCCTGTTGCTCGAGGTTCGATGCTGGGTGGTAATACGTTGAAGATATCCATCATCTGATGAAATCCATTGGTATATTTCTGAACTACTTCCATTGGCTCAAGATCTTCAAGTTTTGCACGCTCGGCAATTTTGTCCTCTCCAGTATCTAAATCGCCAACTAAGTGTCCAACATCAGTAATGTTTCTGACATATCGAACCTTATATCCTAGGTGAATAAGATATCTATAAATGACATCGAAAGAAATGAAAGTTCTAATGTTTCCTAAATGCACATCGCTGTACACTGTAGGGCCACAAACGTACATACCGATATGACCTAAATTAATAGGCTTAAATATTTCTTTTTGCCTACTTAGGCTATTGTGAATATGGAGCTCTGACATGTGCTGTCTCTGTATTAGTCTTTACTTAGAACAATTCTGAAATTCTACTTCTTGTAGAACATCAATATATGCGTCAAAATGTTGCAAAAATATCTTTATTTCAGTTTATAGGATGCTTTAATCGGATAATGATCTGACAGTCTACTATTTAATCTTTGGTAGGACTGAATTTCTAAGTTCTCATCAGATAATAAATAATCAATTCTGAGCATGGGTATCAAGCCTATCCAAGTACTCCCTAACCCGATACCTTTATCAATCCAAGCGTCGTTCATGTTTGCAGATAAATTTTGGTAAGTATGTGAAATAGGAGTTTCATTAAAATCTCCTGCAATGATTACTGGATGAGGACTTGACATAGCATGCTTTTTTATTCGTTGAGCTTGGTCTGCACGAACATAAGTGTACTTATGATATTGGTTGACCATCTTTCCAACTTCAGTTATTAAGTTACTCCTATTATGCTCACTTTTAGTGATCATCTTGACCGATTCCTCGCTCAATCTATTGGACTCGAGGTGGACACTATAAGTTCTTATCACTTGTCCGTCAATATTGATATCAGACCAAACACATGAGTTTGGCTTAGCACCAAAATCTATAGCTCCTTCTTTTTGGATCGGATATTTAGAAAGGACAGCCGTTCCTCTTCTCTTCAATTTGTGATAATAAGGATAGATAGATTTAGACGGCAGAATTTTTTCAACTACATGGTTAACCTCTTGCAACAATATGATATCTGGTTGAGGTTTAATATTTATCATTTCCCTGAAAGAATTTTTAATGTCTGAGGTCATTATATACCTATGGTCAACCATTTTTATACCAGTCATAGCATTATAAGACATTACACAGAGGTCGGGATTGATACCTTTTTCTTGAATTGATATATTGAAGAAATGTCTCATAGAAGGCGCTGATAGGCATACACATATGAGCAATAGGTAATAAGACACTCCTCGAGCAGTAATTAATAAAATCAGTAGAGCCACAGATATCAGAAATACGATAGGGAAAGTTAAACCCAATAATGAGAGACTCATTTGTTCGAAGGGCTCTATCCATTGAGATAGATAGGCTGCACCAAGGAATGCACTTGCTATTAGGCAGAGCCAATTCAAAATTTTAGCCCTCAATGCCCTACTCTTGATTTTTGCTTGCTCTAAATAGTACTTCTTTGTCTTCTGCACTTAGACTATCGTATCCCGATGCATTTATTTTATCTAGTATGCGATCTACTTCTGACTGTAAATCTTCTGAACGGGTAGATTTCTGCTTTGAACTTTTTTCATTTTGAACGTTATGTACGACTTTCATTTTAGTCTTCCTCTTTTGTTTTCTGCTGGCTTTAGTACTGGGATTGGATAATATAGCTAATAGGTCAGTCCCCTGCTGAAGCATATAGATATATAACCCTCCGAATACAGCTCCTCCTAAGTGAGCTATTCGGCCACCTGGATTGTTGGCTTCAGATAGCATTACCAAATCAATAAGTACAAGAGCTGAGGCTATCCACTTTAATTTGATATCACCCAGTAGAATGAGTCTCATATTATAATCTGGCGCTAAAAATCCCGCCGCAACTACAAATGCCATTACCGCAGCAGATGCACCATAGGCGATACCTGATGCACTCAGTAAAGGAGCGCAAAAAAGAAATAAAACTGCACCAAATAAACCTCCTGCTATATATAATGGAACGATCTTTTTATCTCCGATGAGGTCTCCAACAATCTTACCGAACCAATATAGCATAAGCATATTCCACCCAATGTGCCAAAGACCCTGGTGGACAAACATGTGGGTTACAACGGTCCAAGGTTTTTGTGTCGCAGATAGAAATCCTGATGGTAGTGCTATCCATGTCAGAAACTCCTTAAAAAAACCGCTGCTAGCAGGGCTGAACGCTCTTACGATAATGATACCAAGAAATATGAAAAAGTTGATCAATATGATCTGAACGATCTTATTGCCATAACGAAATTGTGATTTTATGTCGTCAATTATTGAATCCAACATCCGTAATATAGAAACGTATGGAAGCTAAAAAGTTACATATTCATTGGAAATTTTCTCCAAAATAAAATCAATAGGGATCCAAACAAGGCTCCCCCTAAATGAGCAAAGTGAGCAATACCAGTATTGTAACTGCTGATACCTAAGAATAGATCTATTCCTAAAATTAGGAGGACCATATGTTTAGCTTTCATAGGTATAGGCGGAATGAGGAGCATCACTCGAGCATTGGGAAATAGCATAGCAAAAGCTAAAACAACTCCGCTTATAGCACCAGAAGCTCCTAAAACAGGTGCTCCACCTCCTATAAGGAGATGTAAAATCATGGCTCCTAAGCCGCACAGTAAGTAATAAATTAAAAATTTCTTATCCCCCCAGAGTCGCTCTATCATAGGACCAAAAAAATAGAGTGCCAACATATTGAAAAATAGATGACCCATATTTGCATGCATGAACATATGGGTCACTAATTGTATCGGTTTGAAATAAGGAGATGAAGGAGGATATAATATGAAATAGTGCCTAAATGAAGCGAGCATAGGCAGACTCGTTCCTAAGAATATAATCGCATTAATTATGATAAGCTGTTTAACGACTTCTGTAAGGTTGTGCATTATATTAGTTTTTGAACTGTTGTAAAAGTTCATCAAGACTGTAAGTGATAAAGCACTTCTTTCCTGATGGACTATTATATGGTGATTGACAACCAAATAATTGATCAATCAGTTCGACTATTTCCTCTTGCTCGAGCTTTTTACCTTTTTTAATACTGCTATTAACTGCCATCGATCTGGCAATGTTGTCTATTACGTCCAATTCAAGCTCTTGATTGTTGGCATATGTATTAATAAACCTACTGATATATGATGCAGGAGATTCGTTGAGTCCATCTACAGGGACGGAGTTGATAATATAAGTCTGAGCTGAAACCTTATCGATGCCAAAACCTGCCAATTGTAGTTTAGGAATAAGATCATCTATCAAGCCGATATCCTTGGGATCAATTTGCACCGTCTCTGGGAACAAACTTTTTTGTGATACCATCTTGGTGTCCTTTAATCTGGCAAGGAATCGCTCATATAAGATACGCTCATGTGCAGCTTCTTGATCTATAACTAACAATCCTGATTTAATTGAACTGATCAGGTATGAATCATGTACTTGGAAGCTATTAGCCGATGACCCTTCGGTAGTAATATCTTTCTCTTTTTCATTAGACCAATCACTATGAAGCGTAATAGCCTTAGGTTGTTCTTTTGAATTGGTATCAATAGATGATATCTCCGAATAAAATTGTGTCCATTGATCTTTCTCTTGACGAGTTGGATTAGGTGATTTATAATTCAGTTGGTTTTGGTATGAAGTATTTTGTTTGATCTCTGGAGTTCTTTGTATAGGATCAAACTGTTGCGTGTTCACTCCATCAAAATCCAGAGCCGGCACGACACTATACTTGCCCAGAGCATGTTTAACCGCTACTTTGACATAATTGTATACCAAACGCTCATTGTCAAACTTAACCTCTTGCTTAGTTGGATGTATGTTGACATCTATTAATGCAGGATCAATAGTTAGCATGATCACATAGAATGGATGATGATCTTTAGGGATTAAAGAGTCGAATGCCATTTTTATGGCATGATTCAAGTAATTGCTTTTTATGAAGCGCTCATTAACGAATAAATATTGATCTCCTCTTGTCTTCTTAATCAGATCGGGTTTCCCAACAAACCCAGATATTTCTACAAACTCCGTTTTTTCTGTTACCGGTACGATCTTTTCATTCACCCCTTTTCCAAAATAGTTGACAATACGTTGTCTAAGATTAGATTTTGGGAAGTGATACAGCTCATTCTCATTATGATGAACGCTGAAATGTACATCTGGATTAGGAATAGCCACTCTAATGAACTCTTCTAAAATATGTTTGAGCTCGACGGGGTCACTTTTAAGGAATTTTCTCCTTGCTGGAACGTTGAAGAACAGATTTCTTACCGCTATAGAGGTGCCTTGTGAAGTATTGCAAGGCGTTTGCCTTTTTAACTTACTTCCTTCTATGACTATATGAGTTCCGATATCATGCGACCCATGTTTACTCTTTAGCTCAACACTTGCAACCGCTGCTATGGATGCCATCGCTTCACCTCTAAAGCCAAATGATTTTATGTTAAAAAGATCGTCAGATTTCTTGATCTTAGAAGTAGCATGGCGCTCAAAACACATTCGAGCATCAACCTCATTCATGCCGATACCGTTATCAACCACTTGAATTAAGGTTTTACCTGAATCTTTCAAGATAAGTTTGATTGCATCAGCTCCTGCGTCAAGAGCATTTTCTAATAGCTCTTTGACCACTGAGGCTGGGCGCTGGATAACTTCTCCAGCCGCTATTTGATTAGCTAAGCTCTCAGGCAATAAATCGATAATACCACTCATACTGTCGCCTTCCACAACCAAAATCTTGGACAATGGCTAATTTAAATTTTCACTACTCAAAGCTGGCCATAATTCGTGGCAAGTACTCTGAAATGAAATAAAAAGTAATCAACAAGAGAATCACAATTGTGAATAACAAAATTCTATTAGAGCGATTCCTGATCGTCTGACTATACTCATTATTGACTCTATATTTTTTCCGCAATCCTCCTTTTATTCTTACTTTGGTAAGATCTACGTCAGTAGAGTTCTGATTATATCGACCTAATCTTTGCTCTAATTCCTCTTTCTCTGGATCATAATATCTAGGGGTATAGTCGAATTGTCTATTTTTTATCCTTTTTCCAAATTGAAATAAGCCCATTAAAGTACTCTTGTAGTAAGAAATCAAGTTAAGTGAAATTGTAGTTAAAAGCTAAAAACATATAACTACTTTTGTTAGCTCATGAGCGAGTTTATTAAGCATGAGTGCGGATTAGCACTGGTACGGCTCTTGAAGCCTTTAGACTATTATCAAGAGAAATATGGCACCTCCCTATATGGCCTGAATAAACTACAGATTCTACTACAAAAACAGAGAAACAGAGGTCAAGACGGTGCTGGATTAGCCACTATTAAGTTAGATACTCGCCCAGGAAAAAGATTTATAAGTCGGAAACGTAGTAACAGTG
Source organism: uncultured Bacteroidota bacterium (assembly GCA_902609095.1). GTDB lineage: Bacteria > Bacteroidota > Bacteroidia > Chitinophagales > Saprospiraceae > GYS-P2D. Next base: position 10,963 of record CACLQQ010000016.1, read on the forward strand.
CTAAGTATTTAAAAGATTTGTTTGCTGGCACTTTCGCCCATTTTGAGGACTGTATTACTGAACAACTCAATGATCCAAGTTGGCTGAAGGAGAATAAACCATATACGGGAGAGTTGCTTCTGGGGCATCTGAGATATGGGACACATGGTAAGAATACTATTGAGACTGTACATCCATTTTTAAGGCAGAATAACTGGATTAGTAGGAATCTTGTGTTAGCAGGTAACTTTAACCTGACTAATGTTGAAGAGCTGTTTCAGGAGTTGGTGGATTTGGGTCAGTATCCGAAGGAGAAATCCGATACCGTAACGGTACTTGAAAAAATAGGACATTTTCTCGACGATGAAGTAGAACGTCTATACAATTGGTTCAAGGCTGAGAGTTATGATATTAAGGCGATTAATGCACTGATTGCTGAGCATCTTGATATCCAAAGAATCTTACAGAGAGCCAGCAGAAAATTCGATGGAGGGTATGTGATGGCTGGATTAATTGGTCATGGTGATGCGTTTGTCTTGCGTGATCCTTCTGGGATAAGGCCAGCTTTTTATTACCAAGATGATGAGGTTGTTGTGATGGCCTCGGAGAGACCAGCTATTCAGACAGCATTTAATGTATTGCATAGTGAGATTAAAGAATTGGAAAGAGGTCATGCGCTGATCATAAAAAAGAATGGTAAAGTACAGGTCTCAGTATGTAAGGATCAATTAAAGCGAACAGCTTGCTCATTCGAGAGAATTTACTTCTCAAGAGGTACTGATCGTGATATTTATTTTGAGCGTAAGGAGTTAGGTCGTTTGTTATTTCCACACGTTCTAAGAGAAATCAAGGATGATTTTGATCATACTGTGTTCTCCTTTATACCTAATACGGCAGAGGTTGCATTTTTTGGATTCGTAGATGCTATAAATGAACACCTTAATAAAAAGAAGGCAGAAAAAATTAATGCCGCTCAAGGTAATCTGTCAAAAGAGGAGATAGAACGAACCTTAAACGAGAGTGCTCGTGTAGAGAAGCTGGCTATAAAAGATGAAAAGCTAAGAACCTTCATTGCTGATGACTCCTCACGTGGAGAAATGATATCTCATGTCTATGATGTAACCTATGGCGTAGTTCAAAACGATGTTGATACAATTGTAGTGTTAGATGATTCTATAGTAAGAGGAGCAACACTTCGAGATAGTATACTTGAAATACTATCCAGGTTGAAGCCCAAAAGAATTATAGTTATATCATCGGCTCCTCAGATTAGATATCCTGATTGTTATGGAATAGATATGTCCAAGATGGGAGAGTTTGCAGCCTTTCAGGCATTGATCAGCTTAATCAAGGAAAATGCTAAAAAAGATTATCTCAGTGAGGTCTATCAGGCAACTAAAACGTTAGAAGAAGCGGGGAAATTAGACACCTGTAATATGGTTCAAAGTCTATATGATCTGTTTACCTATGATCAAGTATCAGATAGGATTGGTGAAATTCTTACGCCTAAAGGAATTCAATGTGAAGTGAAAATAATTTTCCAAAGAATAGATGACCTTCAAAAAGCCTGTCCAAATAATAATGGAGACTGGTACTTTTCTGGAAACTATCCTACTCCTGGCGGCAATCGAGTAGTAAATAGATCATTTATTAACTTTATAGAAAATAGAAATGAGAGGGCTTATTAATACATAAGCATTTATTAAGCTAAAGGTTAATAATGATGAAAAAAATAATACATCTAACAATCCATAGTTTTCTTTTGACAGCTCTTTTCTTTTTTGGGTGTTTCATGTTAGATAGTTGTGGTAAGAAACAAAGGGAAGTTGATGGTTTAGAAGAGTCAGGCGATCGACTGGAGCAATTAACAGAAGAATTATCAAGTGAGGAATTTTTTGAAGATGGTGATGTGGTGGATTATGCCGATAAGGATAGAGATATGCAGTCAAATTCAGTTTCCGAAGAGACGTCAAGTGATGATTCAGTCGTGGAAGCAGATGTAGATTACATTGCTCCTTCAGATAGAACACAATCTAAAAGTATAACTGGGAGGTCGTTTATGATAGTTGCTGGTAACTATCTTGTAGAATCCAATGCTAATGAGATGGTGCGCAAGCTTAAAAAGAAAGGATATGATGATGCAGAAAAAGTTGTATTTGATTTATCCCAATATTATACGGTAATTGCAGCTCGTTATGATAATAGGTCTTCTGCAGATCAATCTTCACAACATCTCAAAAATGAAGGCTTCGACAATTATGTCCTTGGCAGCAAATAGTTAAGTATTTCCAATGCTCCGTTAAACAATAGTTAAATGAAAAACAACTGGATTGATAGTTACGTCAATACCTTTGATAACCATATATATTTATGAACTTCAGAACAAACAGTCATATGAAACTAATAACGACAACAATTTTAAGTACGCTGATTGCGATTTCAGCAAGTTTATCTCTATCAGCACAAAAGATAGCGATTGTTGATATCAATGCTGTGCTGGCAGAATTACCTGAATATATCTCAGCACAACAAGAAATCGATAAAATAGCTGCAGACTGGAATCAAGATATCGCAAGAGAATTTGACAAGGTTAAGAGTATGTATAACAAATATCAAGCAGAGCAAGTATTATTGAGTGATGAGGTTAGAGCTCAGAGAGAGGAGGATATAAGACTCAAGGAAAAAGAGGTTCGAGAATTTCAAAAAAGGAAGTTTGGACCAGAGGGAGAGCTATTCCTAAAGCGTAGGGAAATCATTAATCCTATACAGGATAAGGTTTTTAGTGCGATAGAGACTTATGCCTTGGATATGGGCTTTGATGTAATCTTTGATAAGTCGGGTTCGGCAGGTGTACTCTTTGTGGGAGATAAGTTTGACAAAACAGATATAATCAAGAGAAGGCTAGGAATTAGATAATAATCTATATTTGTGCTCTCCAAACAAATTAGATATACCAACATTTTATTCAATATCATAATGATTAATGCAATGATGAAATATATAATCACCCTAATATTTGCGCTCTCTACTATCGCTCTAAGTGCACAAAAATTCGGATATATAAATTCTCAAGAATTGATAGGCCAGATCCCTCAAGTGAAGGAGGCGAATGCAGAGTTAGAGACTATTAAGAAGCAATATGAGAAGCAAGGTCAAGATAAGGTCACTTCGCTACAGACTAAGTATCAAGCATTAGAGCGCAAGCAAGCCCAAGGTGAGATATCTCCAAAACAATTAGAGGTAGAGGCACAAGCATTGAAGCAAGAAGAATTGGAAATTGCTAAGTTCCAGCAAGATATACAGCAAAAACTGTATGAAAAAAGTGAGAACTTACTAAAGCCTATCAGAGATAGAATACAAGCTGCAATTGATGATGTGGCAAAAGAAAACGGCTATGACTACATTTTTGATCGAAGCATGGGGATCATCTTATTCGCTGATGAATCAACTAATATCAGCGCTCAGGTTAAAGCCAAGCTAGGTATGTAATAGACTATTAAGAGAGTTATAAAAGGCTCGTAGACCATTTGGTTTATGGGCCTTTTTTGTGTTTTTGACACTATTTTTGACAGGTGATTGGTACAAATAAAGTGGATCGGGATCTTTGGGTTTATCTGATTATCAGCTCATTTGATATAATGGCTGTGTCACTTTATCCAGCAGCAAGGGTAATTTCTAAGCCGATATTGATGATTGTATTGGCCATATTATTTTACGATTGGACTAAACAGGTTTCCAACCCAAACCGATACTTATTTCTTATAGCACTATTTTTTGCTTGGTTAGGTGACATCTTGTTGCTTGCTGATTCGATGTTTTTATATGGATTAGGTGCATTCCTGATTATGCAAATTCTTTACGCCGTCTTGTTTTTCAGAGATCAGAATTATTTTGGTCGGAGAGAGGTCTATTATGGTATTATCCTATTCTTAGTGATTTTAATCGTTTTATTTGCCATAGGTCCTTCACTTGGTAACCTAATCATTGCAGTTGCTATATATACAGCTACTATAGCTATCATGTCTTTTTCATCCTTTACGAGAGACTTTAGATATTCAGGATATTGGAAGGTTTTTTATGGGACAACGTTATTTATGATAAGTGATGGGACTCTGGCCATTAATCAATTTGCAGAAACTATCCCATTAGGTGGAATTATAGTTATGGTGACGTACCTTGCATCTCAATATTTGATATCGTTTGGATACGCTGTATATCTAAATGAAGGCGTGACCAAATAATTATATACTATGAAAACTTTAAAGAGGATCATAATTGGATTAGTGATATTGGTACTACTACTTGTCATAGTGGTGAGATTAGTATTACATGAATCACGCCCTACAGTTATAGAGAGTAATGCTGATCAGCTTGCGAATAAGATTTTATTGGCAGTTAATAAGGAGTCATGGGACTTTCTTAAATATGTACAGTGGTCTTTTCCGAGAGGACATCATTATGTTTGGGATAGACCTAATAATAAGATCGGAGTTTCTTGGGAAGACTTTGTGGTACACCTAGATATGAATGCAGTTGATGGCAAGGCTTATAAAGGTGATGTTGTTTTGGAAGGAGAAGATAATGTTAAAGCAGTTCAAGAAGCATGGTCTTTATGGTGTAATGATTCTTTTTGGCTTACTGCACCATTCAAGGTATTTGACCCAGGAACCACTCGTCAGCTAGCTGTAGATGCTGAAGGGCAAGAAGGAATGCTTATCACATATGAATCAGGAGGGATTACTCCGGGAGATCAATATTTATGGTTTGTAGATAACCAAGGACTTCCTACAGAGTATAAAATGTGGGTCAAGATATTACCAATTGAGGGTGTTTATGTTAGTTGGGTGGATTACGAGACTTTAGCAGGAGGATCTAAATTAGCACAATCTCATACTTTGGGTTTGACTAATATGCAAATAGACATCACGGATATTAAATCAGGTGATAATTGGTCTGATTTGGGATTTGACACTAATCCTATAAAATTGTAGTCATTGCAGTTAGTAAGTTATAATGTTAATGGTATTAGAGCCGCCATTAAAAAGGGGCTAATTGATTGGATAGAGGCGGATCGTCCGGATATCGTATGTATACAAGAGACTAAAAGTCAGCCTGAGCAAGTCGATATGACAAAGTTTGACGCTTTAGGTTATCATCACTTTTGGCATAGTGCCGTTAAGAAAGGATATAGCGGCGTACTTACATTAACCAAACAGAAACCCATTGAAGTCCAAACTGGAATGGGTATCGAGCGCTATGATAATGAAGGGAGGGTTGTTACTACTCATTATGATGATTGGACACTAATTAATGTCTATATTCCATCTGGATCGAGTGGGGATGAGCGGCATCAGTTCAAGATGGAGTTTCTCAAAGACTTTGGTCCTTGGATTAGCGAAATACGAAAGAAACATGGAGAGTTGATTGTGGTCGGGGACTATAATATTGTCAGAGATAGATTAGATATACATAATCCAGATCGAAAGGATCAACCCTCAGGATATAAACCTGATGAGCGGGCTTGGTTGGCAGATTGGTTTGATAATGGATTTAATGACTCCTTTAGGATTAAGTATCCTGAAGAAAGATTGTATAGTTGGTGGAGCTATAGAGCTGGAGCTCGGCAGAAGGATAAGGGATGGAGAATTGATTATATATCGATAACTGATGGTTTAACGAATCGATTATCAGACTGTAGAATGTATAAGGATATCTTACATTCGGATCACTGTCCTGTAATTGCAGTGTTAGATCTATAACTCCTCAAGTCTATTTTTAAGCTTTAAGCTTTAAGATTTCAGTAGTATTAATTCCTTTATTTTGGGCTAAGTCCATTGCAGTATCACAATGTTTTTTTGCAGATAACCGGTTGTTCATTACATAATACAGATTAGCTAAGTGTAAATGATATTGAGGGTTTTGATTGTCATAAATAACAGCTTCTTCAGTCCATTTAGGGCGCTCTGATAGATTAGTTTTACTTCGATTATGACTCAGTAGACTGTACGAATACTGATACATTACTTTATTATCAAATGGATTAACATATGTTAGGTACTTCTGGGCGATAGAACTGAATTGACCGTAATTCTCTTCCTCATTCAGTCTATTCATATAGTAATGATTAGCTTTTTATTCAGTTTGTTGAGGATCTGTATATCCGAACAGTTCAATTGCTTCACTCAGATTAGGTCTTGAAAAGCCATTGTATATGGGTTCATTGCTAGGATACTCAATATCTTATCAACTTGATCTTTACAGACGACCTCTATGAAACTTGATTTGTTTTGTATAAAGTAATTGAATTAAGACCCCTTAGTATCGTGCCAAAAATCGAATATGCATTTCAAATTTTTATCTGTTGACCAATCTGATTGAGTTGATAGATATATTTTTGCTACCTGAGATTGTTCCCCGTCCCTTAGTATCATATGTAGATATGCTTCATAATGTGAGATCTACCACTAGATGCGCACTCATCATGGACAGATAATACTAGTGTTATATCCTCAGTGATCAGAGTTTTTTATTTTTGTTTTCCTGCAATTCCTTTCCCAAAAGGATTATTTGCTAAACCTTTATTTATATACAGCTGGCCGGGTCTTACAGTATCTTTCGCAATCTGCAATAATTCTTGAGGGCTAACGATTTTATCAATCTTGTTTTTGAAACGCCATTTTTATCCAGAGTGACCAAAGTAGGCAGCCAGACCACTTCGTATTTTTTACTTATCTCCTTACCGTATCCTCTGTTTTTACTGATCTTCATACTTGTGAAGTGCTCATCAAAAAACTTTTTTAACTAATCATCTTTGAATACTTGATTCATCAGCTTGCAAGGATTACACCAAACCGCATAAGTATCTATGAATAACAGCTTGTTTTCTGTAGTAACCAATTAAATCGCCGGGACAACATTTACATTTTTAAAATTAATGGAACCGCTTAACTGAGATAGGTATAATGTGGTCCTTAGGAGCAGTAATAAGGGTATTTGGGGTTTAGTTCTTATTTGGCTTTGATACTTTCTATGAATCTTTCTAAATCATCGTGGCATGCATCTTTTTCATCCAAATTCTTGTACGCTTTTTGAGCTTCTTTTAGTGCTTTCTTAGTTTTATCATTCTGATGTAATATCTGGGCATATAAGAGTCTATATTCAGGATTATCATTTTTCCTGATGATCTGATTCATGATTTCCTCTGCTGTGTCAGCTATTTGATCGTCCAACTGCTGATATAACAATAACTCCTCAACTAATTCAACTTTTTTAGCGATACCTTGACTATTTGTTGATTCAGAATACTCTCTGATAGATTCTCTGAGAAGAGAAATATCATTCATAGCTCTAGCATAGTCTATGTTGCTCATTTGTCTGAATTCATCAGCATGCATGGGATAATGATTAGCCATTAACTCTTGAGTCTCTATCAGGAGGTCCTTGGATTCAAAGGTTATTGCTGTTTCAATAGTAGCTCTACAGGCTACATTGATTTTTTCCATGGCTGCCTCTTCACCATACTTTGCTTTGATGCCTGATATATGTTTAATGTATTGATCAAAAATTCTGGAATCTGATGTCGTGACCGACTCAAATAAAAACTCGTTGAGTCTTTCTCCTGAGAGGTTGGGGTTATTCCTAAGATAGTCGTTGGCGACTTTGCTACTTGACGTTCCTTTTTTATTCATAGCTTTTATATAACTAAGGACTAGAGGATAGTCACGATTACCTTTTTCATATTGCTGAGCGAAATCTCCACTTCTGTCATGTGAGGCAACCACTCCTTTTCCTAAAGAAATAAAGTCGTCCGTTCTCTTTCCTCCTACAGACTTTTTGACTATTTCACCATTTTCATCAATAAAAAAAAGAGTTGGAAATGCACTGACCCGATACTTTTGTCTGAAGGCTAAACCCATACCTTCTTCCATATCGATTTTCATATTGATAAAGTTTTCATTGAAGTAGTCTCCTACTGTCTGCTGGGTGAATACATTCTTAGCCATTCTTTTGCATGGTCCACACCACTTAGCATAAGCATCAACAAAGATTAACTTTTGTTTTTGAGCAGCTTGTTCCAAGGCTTCTTCCCAAGTTCCATGGAAGAAGTTAATCCCCTGGCCGTGTAACATGCCAGATATAACAAGTGTAGATAGGAGGAGTAATAATCTCATGATATGTCTAATTCTTGTGAGTATACTTCACCATAGGATTAAGAATAGAAGCACTATTTATCCTATAAGTTAAAGTGGAAATGTTCTTAGGACGCAATAATCAAAAGTAAGAAATACTTTTGAGGGAGTAAATAGTGAGTAGGTTAATATAGGCTTGAGATAATCAACTATTTATAAATAAATATTGCTGTTATGATCAGTAAAAAGGATTTATTCTTAGGATATGTCGCTCAGACAAGCCCATTGTCTATGGCTTTGGAGATTGATTATGCATCCGGAATACACATCTATGACACTTCTGGAAAGATGTATTATGATATGAATTCAGGGATCTCAGTGAGTTCGCTGGGACATTGCCATCCTAAGGTGACTGCAGCTATCAAAGAACAAGTAGATCGATATATGCATACCATGGTTTATGGTGAGCACAACCAATCTCCACAGACGAGTTATGCACAATTGTTGATCGATCAGTTAGATGATCATTTTGAGTCATTATATTATCTCATGTCGGGCACTGAGGCCACCGAATTAGCCATGAAAATTGGTAAAAGGTATACAGGAAGAACAGAGATCATATGTGCTCGAAACGCTTATCATGGTTCTACTCAAGGAGCTGAGAGTTTGCGGAGTGATGCTGATTATAAGGAGCCGTTTCTGCCTCTATTACCTGATATCACTCACATTGAGTTCAATTGCATCAGAGATATACAGCGCATTACCGATAGAACAGCCTGTGTTCTAATTGAAGGGGTACAGGGAGAGGCTGGAGTAATCCCTCCTACTCCTGGATACTTAGTTATGATTCAGCAACGATGTAATCAGGTAGGGGCCCTATTTATATTAGATGAGATTCAATCTGGATTTGGTAGAACAGGACATTTATTTACTCATCAGAAGTATGGTGTCATTCCTGATATATTGTTAATTGGTAAAGCCATGGGTGGAGGGATGCCTATTGCAGGTGTGGCAAGCAGTAAGGAGTTCATGAATTGCTTGATTAAAAATCCAGTGCTGGGTCATATTACGACCTTTGGAGGGCATCCAGTGAGTTGTGCGGCTGCTTTGGCCACTCTCGAAATACTATTAGAGTCTAATCTCATTAATGAAGTGAGTGAGAAAGAGCAGTTTATCAGAAACAAGCTCACACATCCTATCATTAAAGAAATTCGTAGTTCAGGACTTATGATGGCCGTGGAGATTACTAAGATGAAATACCTCAAGTATATCGTAGCCTATGCAATTGAGTTTGGAGTATTAGTTGATTGGTTCTTATTCAACAATCGCAGTTTTAGATTAGCCCCGCCATTGATAGCCACTATCGAGGATTTAGATCGAGCCACCGACATTTTATTGAAGGCTATGGATTATGCTGAGGCTAAGTATCGAAAGTAAATGGCATATCTTTAATTTAGTTATAAAAAAATAAGTATTGATGTCTGACCGTCGTAAGTTCTTGAAGTCCTCTGTTTCTGCCGTATCTGTCATTCCAATGATAGCTTGTAAAGCTGAAAATGGTAATTCTGTATTGTCACAAGAAGTGGTCAAACCAGCTCTAATATCAACGTGGAATCATGGAATAGTAGCCAATAATGCGGCTTGGAAGATTTTAGGGGATAACGGTAAGGCTATAGATGCTGTCGAAGCAGGGGTCAGGCTAACTGAATCTGATCCAACTGGACAAAGTGTTGGAATAGGTGGAAGGCCAGATATGAATGGTGATGTGACTCTTGATGCATGTATTATGAATGAGAAGGGAGACTGTGGATCGGTAGCCTATCTTAAGAATATTGAGCATCCGATTTCTGTTGCCCGACAAGTGATGGAAGAAACTCCTCATGTTATGTTGGTTGGCGACGGTGCTAAACAATTTGCTTTGGAGAAAGGTCATCCAGAAATCAATCTACTAACTGATCAGTCAAAACAAGAGTGGCAAAAGTGGCTTGAATCTGAAAGAAAGGTACTCCCTAAAATAAATGTTGAGAATCATGATACAATAGGTCTCTTAGCATTAGACAGTCATGGCGACTTATCAGGTGCCTGCACGACAAGTGGAGCCGCATGGAAATTGCCTGGAAGAGTAGGAGACTCTCCAATCATTGGAGCGGGATTATATGTTGATAACGAAGTAGGTGGAGCTACAGCGACAGGTTGGGGAGAAGCCGTTATAAGAGCTGTTGGCTGCTTCTTAGTCGTCGAGCTCATGCGTCAGGGTAATTCTGCTCAAAGAGCATGTGAACTTGCTGTAGAGCGAGTGATAAGTAAGAATCCTGATTGGCGAGAGATACAAGTAGGTTTTATTGCACTCAGCAAGGATGGGAACTATGGAGGCTACTGCATACAGCCTGGCTTTGACTATGCTGTTCAAACCGCTAATCTTGATAATCAAATGATTAAAAGTGGCAGCAGAATCTAAACGGCTTCTAGAGATCTGTATAGATAACCATGACGACGCTCTGATCGCTATTGAGGGTGGAGCAGACCGACTAGAATGTTGTTCAAAATTAGATCAAGATGGATTGACGCCAGGTATAGATATGGTACACAGCATTCAAGCAGTTTCTGATATACCGCTCAGAATTATGATTCGTCCCAGAGCAGGTGATTTCTGTTATGAGCCTCACGAGATATTAGAGATGATTTCTCTAATCGAGACTTTCAAAGAATTGGAAGTTGAGGGATTTGTCTTTGGTTGTTTAGATATTTTTGATGATATCGATGAGTCTGCTTTAGGGCTTTTATCTGAAGCCTGTGAAGATTTTGCAATTACCTTTCACAGAGCTTTTGATGTTATCAGTAATCAAGAACCTGCACTTGAAATGCTTCGTGAGCATGGGGTCGATACAATCCTTACATCAGGCGCTCCAGGGAAGGCTCTCAATCACTTAAAAGTCCTCAAGCAATTACAAGATTGGTCTACTGATCAAATCGATATTCTTGTCGGTAGTGGTGTCATGCCCGAGAATGCCATTCAGATTATCAAGACAACTGGCATTACACACCTACATGCTAGTTTAGATGTTGGTGGTAAAGAATATGACTCAACCGAGAAAGTAAAGCGCCTAAAAATGGCTTTGTTTTCAACATAGATTTGCTCGATCACCAGAAAATAGAATCTCGAAAAAACCCTAATAAGCAAAGAAACGATCAATAAGGTATAACTTCTTTTATTCTATTTTATCAAAAGCTTTACTTGCATAGTTATAAAGTACATAACAGACTACCGAAATCACCATTAAGCCCGGGATGCTACCAAAGGGTCGAGCTGCAATTGCTAAAACATCCCCAGTCTGATATATAGCTACAGGGATAGCTAAAAGTATTCCTATTAAGGCTTCTCCTGTGATTAATCCAGAGGCAAATAATAGACCGGTACTTTCACTATTTTGAGTGCTTGCTTCTAGATCAGTGACTTGAGCTTTATTCTTTTTCTGATAGTTGCTTACTGTCCAAGCAATAAGTCCCCCTACCATGATAGCGCTATCCAATTCAAATGGTAGGTAGATACCTACGGCCACGGCTAATACAGGAACTCTAAAGTCTGAACCTCTTTTCTCTTGATAGATATCGAGTAAGATAATAGCTACTCCTATAGCCATACCAACATAGATCATAGGCCAAGGCAGATTGCCACTAAAAACGCCTTCAGCAACACTTTGCATCAGAGTAGCTTGTGGAGCTGTTAGAGAATCTGGATTTGATTCTGTTGCAGGTCCGAATCCATATGCACTTAACAATAATTGAAGTACCAATGGCATTACTAATGCTGCACTAACTACTCCTACCATTTGCATGATTTGTTGCTTCTGAGGTGTGGCTCCGAGTATGTGTCCTGCTTTCAGGTCTTGCATGTTATCACCTGCAATTGCAGCAGCGCAACATACAACAGCACCTATTAAAATAGCAGCTGCTGGGCCTTTTTCTGATTCTCCACCTAATATCAAAAGTAAGATCAGTGAGGCTGTGAGTATCGTAGCGATAGTAACTCCTGAAATAGGGTTGTTAGAACTACCTACTAAACCAGCCATATAGCCAGCTACCGCAGAAAATAAAAATCCTGCTATGACCATAAATATGGCCATCATACCTGAAATAACTACATCATGTATTTCTCTCAGGTAAATGATAAAGATAGGTGCGATCATGATGATAATGGCGACCATAACCCATGACATTGGGGTATCTCGTTCTGTCCGTTTAAGCTCGGACATATCTACTTTATTTTTTAAAGCAGCTAAACCACTCTTGGCTGCAAAGCTTATTGAACTTCTTAGCTTAATTAGTGCCCAGAGTCCTCCAACGACCATGGCGCCGACTCCTAGATACCTGATCTGTGAGGTCCAGATTCCCCATCCGACGTCAATCGCTTCTTGGCCAGATCCTATGCTGATATCATTGGCTATGATATGCCAGGGTATAGCGATCCACCAACTGATGACCCCACCTGCAAAAACTAAAAATGCGATTCTTAATCCGACAATATATCCAACTCCAATGAGTGCAGGAGATAGATTTAATCCCATGTATCCATATAGTTTGCCTCCAATAGCACTTGCTCCTTCACTTACTCCAGCCCATAGTCTTAGGCCTGATTCGGATAACTTAACTAAAGCTCCAATGATGGAACCAATAAGTAGAAACCTCACAGCTGATCCGCCTTTCTCTCCTGTTTTCAGAACCTCAGAGGTAGCGACACCTTCTGGAAATTGAAGCTTTTGTTCTACAATGAGTGCAGATCTAAGTGGTACTGTGAATAATACACCTAGGAAACCTCCACTTAGAGCGATTAAGACGGTTTCCCAATAATTGAACTCTGTCCAATACCCCATCAATACTAATGCAGGTATGGTGAAGATTACACCAGCGGCTACTGATTCCCCAGCGGACGCTGCAGTCTGGACAATATTGTTCTCGAGGATATTATGATTCTTGAATAGCCTAAGTATCGTCATAGACAGTACTGCGGCAGGGATAGATGCTGATACAGTCATCCCAGCAAATAGGCCGAGATAAGCATTAGCAGCAGATAGAATCATACTTAACAAAGCACCTAAAACAAAAGCTTTAACAGTTGTCTCAGGAAGCTTGACCGTATGAGGGATGTAGGATTTATGTTCGCTCATGATCTATAATTATTGGACGTCTCCCATCCATTTTTTGAGAATTGGAGAAATAAGTATTAACAGTATACCAACGCCTAAGCCAGAATAAACAAAGTTCATAAACAAGTCCGGCATTTGATTTAAGTCTTCTGGATCGAAACGGCCAGCTACTAAGCCAGCAACAAGATTGCCTGCTGCAGTTCCAACAAACCACATACCCATCATCTGGCTAGTATATCGCCTTGGGGCTAATTTAGTCATGGTGCTTAATCCAACTGGGCTTAAGCATAACTCACCGCATGTATGAAGGAAATATGCTGCAATCAAAAAGAATGCTCCAGCTTTAAGACCTTCGGCAGCAATTCCTGCAGCGACCACCATCAGATAGAATCCAATACCGACAAGAATTAATCCTATGGCAAATTTGATTGGTGTCCTTGGGTTAAGATTTTGTGCCGATAACTTTATCCACATAGCTCCAAATACTGGTGCCAAAGTGATCAAGAAAAATGGATTAATGGATTGAAACCACGATGCCGGCATTTCCCAGCCAAAGATGTTTCTATTAGTGAAATCCCTTGCAAATAAGTTAAAAGAAGAACCATGCTGTTCAAATCCAGACCAGAAAACTGCGGCACAGATTATTAGTAAAAATATTACCGCTACCCTTTTCTTTTCATCTGCACTAAGACCTCCAGCTATGAATACATAACCAAAATAGGCTAATGCTATGATGCAGATCAATATGATCGTTGCTTCTGCTAATCCATTTGCAGTAAAAATATCAATGTTTCCAGTGAACTGAAGTAGTGCTAACAACCCAATAGTTCCAATGGCAATTAGGCCTGCCAATTTTGAATTTCCAGTAGATTCGAATTTAGCAGTATCCTGTTGAATATTCGGTTTTAAGCCAATCTTTCCTAAGTTATTAGCCATCAATCTATATTGGGCAAGGCCTAAGGCCATACCAATACCGGCTATTGCAAATCCTAAATGCCAATTGATATTTTCTGCGAAGTATCCACATACCAATGGTCCCAATACGGCCCCTACATTAATACCCATATAGAAGATATAGAAACCCGCATCTCGCTTAGCTGCTTCGTCTGGACCGTATAGGTCACCAACTACGGCACTCACATTAGGCTTTAGTAAGCCTGTTCCTACGACTATAAAAATGAGACCTACAAAGAAAGAGATTTCATTGGGTATGGCTAGAATAAAATGACCAATCATAATGACTATCCCACCATACCAGATTGCTTTGCGAGCACCGATTAAACGATCTGCTATCCAACCACCTGGTAATGCGAGTAGATATACAAAGCATGTATAAAGACCATAGATTGCTCCGGTAGTTTCTTCACTAAAAGCTAACCCTCCTTCTGTTAGAGGCGTTGTCATGAACAGAACTAATAGGGCTCTCATACCATAGTAGGAGAATCGTTCCCACATCTCCGTAAAAAATAAAGTAGAGAGACCCACTGGGTGGCCAAAAAACGTCTTATTCATCTGATAGGTTTATGTAATTGATAGCCTTAAAAATAGATTTTTAGTTTAACTCTGTACCACTATGAATAATAGAAGAACTGATAATTAGTCTTTTTCCGACTATTATAATTTAATTCAGAAGATTGGATTCATTAAGTTGTAATTCCCAGTCAGAAGCTTTGAGAATCCATTTAAGCATATCAATTAATTCTTTTTTTTGCTCCTCTGATTGAGAGAATAGATCGCTTTCCTCTGCTTTTATTTTGATGAAGGCCTTAGCTTCTGCACCCATTTGAGTGATATCATCATCAGAAATCATATTGAATAAGCCATTATTAAATTCATAACCTTTAACATCGTGATCTATAGATAGAATTTCAGGATCCAGAATTCCATTTAATTTTAGAATCTTATTATCCTCATCAGTTATAAATTTGATACTCTTAAAATTATATCCCACTGAGACTTTAGCATTAACCTGAACTAATGCTTTTTTGCGGAATGGCCATAGATCAGCAAAAATGTGGTTTTCATAATTATAGATTTCGCTGAAGTTTCCCTCTACTGTTACGAGTTGGAATACTCTTTCGATACGCTCTAATAGAACAACTGAAGTTACCTTATCTACACGTTTTATTTGTGTCAATTTCTGGTAGATTGAGAAAATTCCAAAGCATGCTAATGCAGTTAGTATAATTAAAAGCGCATTTTTTAGAAGTGACCACAAGACTTAGAACGATTTAGAGTCACATTTACGTATCTATCAGGTCAGCATACTATAAATAAGTCAAAATGACATTTCGATTTCAATTGATCAATAAACAATAACACTGAATTAATATTTGGGCGTTGTTTTGCATCGAATTTTAAAATTGATATATAAAATAACCACACGACAAATTATTTACTCTGTTTATTATTGCTTTTCCTTGACGTTGGATTGTACGCTCAAGGGTCTACTATGTCCTCTATGGGAGGTAAAGTTATTGAAGCAGGAAATGTTGATGTATTTGGGGCTAATGTTACTGCCATGCATACGTCAACTGGTCCTTTTTATGGAACATCCATGGATGAAGATGGATCTTATCCCATAGATAATAAGCAAGTAGGTGGCCCATATACTTTGACATATTCTTTCGTAGGTTTAGAAGATGTTATTGTAACTAATATCCCCCTGCGATTAGGAGAGCGATACACCAAAGATGGAGAGATGGGTTCTTCTGCTCTTCAATTGGATGAAATCATTGTAAGGGCTGCGGCTGGATCTTTAGGAGGATCTACTGGAGCTAGTACCCAGATTTCTACTGAAGATATCGAGCTTATGCCCACATTGAACAGAAACGGTACTGATTATACGAGATTAACACCTCAGGCTAATGGTAATTCTTTTGCTGGATCAAATAATCGTTTTAATGCCATATTCGTTGATGGTGCTGTTAATAATGACGTATTTGGATTAGCAGAACAAGGAACTAATGGCGGTCAAGCAGGAATTACGCTTTTAGTATGGATGTCATTGACCAAATCCAAGTCGTATTATCGCCATATGATGTGAATTTCGCTGGATTTGCAGGAGCAGGTATTAGTGCGGTTACTAAGTCGGGTACTAATGATTTAAAAGGCTCTGCTTACTATTTTTTCCAAAATGAAAGCTTAGTAGGAAAAACATCGGGAGAGCTTGTAGAGCGTTTTGGAATTGATTAGAGGACCAGAGTAAATGATTTTCTAAACAAACATATGGAGCGTCGTTAGGTGGAGCATTAGCTAAGGATAAGTTGCTCTTTTTTACTAATGTCGAATTGCAGAGTGATGTAATTCCTTCTCCAGGTCAAGCTGACCTATACAGTGCCGAGGACGGAAGAGTTTCTAATGCTGATCTTGAAAATCTTAGAAATACATTGATCAATCAATATAATTATGATCCAAGTACTTTTAATGACGTTCAAGATGAGCTCGAAGGAGTCAAGATATTTGGTAAGTTGAATTATAACTTAAGTGACAAGCATAAATTGGTGCTACGTCATCAGTATACGAAGGCTGAGCAATTCAACCGAAATTCATATAGTCCAGATAGAATTAATTTCTCTAATAATGGAGTATTCTTCCTAAGTACTACGAATTCTTCAGCATTTGAGTTGAATTCATCGTTTGAAACAAAGTCATCCAATAAGTTAATCATCGGATATACCACGGTTAATGATGATAGAGAGTCTTTAGGAACAGATTTCCCATATGTAACAATTGATGATGCAGCAAGAGGACCTATAAGATTTGATACTGAGCAATTTTCTACTGGAAACTTATTAGAGCAAAAAATTCTAAGTATTACTGATAATTTCAAATTGTATAGAGGTAAGCATACTTGGATATTTAGTACCCACAATGAGTTCTATGATATCAGAAATATATTCATTAGACAGACCTTTGGATCTTATAGATTTAATAGTTTGGATGACTTTTTAACAGGTCAGCCCAAAACTCAATATGATAGATCTTATTCATTAATCGCTGGTGATCAAAATGTTCTTGGAGATAACTCTCAGGCTGCTGCCGATTTCAACGCATGACAGTTAGGATTTTGCGCACAAGATGAGATTGAGATTAACAATATATTGAAGTTAACTGCGGGTTTAAGATTAGATATTCCAATTATAACTTCTGATCCGGCAGTGGATGGAGCATTTGCTACAAAGACTTTACCCGCAATTCAAGTCCAATATGATATAGCTGAGAATGTTATTCCAGGACAGCACCACAAGGTCAGTTAATTTGGAGCCCAAGAGTAGGATTTGAATACCTTCCTGATGGCTCAAGACAGAGTTTATTAAGAGGTGGTATAGGGATATTCACAAGTAGAGTGCCTTTTGTGTGGTCAGGAGCTATGTTTAATAATAATGGTCTTACTATAGGTGGGGTAGATGAAACAAGTATTGAGTAGCCTATATTATTCAGACCTGGTCCTGCTAATCAATGTGTCGATGGCAACTTCAGTACGCCTTTTGGACAAATGGACTTGTTCGTAGATAACTTCAAATACCTACAAGTATTAAGAGGAAACTTAGTTCATGAAAGAGGTCTTCCTGGTGGATGGAATGTATCCTTAGAAGGGATTTACACTAAGACATTAAACAATGTATTATATAATAATATGAATTCTAATAATACGGTTGACTTTACTTGGACTGGAACACCAGATAATCGCCCAGTTTTCACACGAAATAATATCGATAATGATTATAGAGCTATCTATGTTGGCTACAATACAAGTGAGGGTTATACTTACAATATTATTGCAGCAGTCGATAAGACTTTTGATTTTGGATTAAGTGCTAATCTTTCATATACCTATGGTGATGCAACTACCATTAATGAGGGTACATCATCTCAGAACTCTTCTCAATGGAGAGACCAGATTAATGTAAATGGAAGAAACAATGCGATTCTTGGAAGATCTGATTTCTCGGCTGGTAGCCGAATTTTGGGTGTTTTGAATTACAAATGTAAGTGGAATGATAGTGGAACTTCTGCTATTACAATCTCATTGTTCTATGATGGTAACTCAGGAAACGTACATTCATCAGTATTCGGAAGAGGATCTGCAGATAGCCGTAACTTGAATAATGAAGTGGGAAGCGTTAGTAGAAACAGATCTTTGATTTTTGTCCCCACTGGTGCATCGCAGATTAACTTGATTTATTACACATTATCAAGTGTAGAGGTTGTATCTGCCGCAAAGCAGTGGCAAAACCTTGATGCTTTAATATCTTCAAATGTATCATAAGATTCACACAGAGGACAGTATGCCGAAAAGAATAGTTCAAGATTACCGTTAGTATATATTTTTAACTTAGCCATCCGTCAGGTTTTAGGTACTAAAATAGGCGGACGTAATCATAGATTACAGTTGTTTCTTGATATTTCCAACTTTGGAAACTTTTTGAATGAGTACTGGGGTACTAGATATTCTGTTCCTGGTTGAGGCGCATATAATGAGTTGATTTTATTCGAAGGATATGCGGATGATGGCACAACGCCTCAATTTACTTATCGAGATGATGAGTTAGGAACTAATAGACTAAACATAACAGACTTTTCATCTAGATGGAGGGGTCGTTTAGGTATCAGATACATATTTGATTAAATATTTGAATAGTTAAATGTTTACAACGAAAAGGCTCATCTATTAAAATGGGCCTTTTCTATTTCTAAATGTTGATATTACATATCTGAGTAATGTATTGTTATAACTTGTACTTTTATCTAAGTGAATAATAAAATAAAGATCCTCGGTGTCGATCCTGGTACAAACATTACAGGATATGCCATTATTGAAGCTACACAGAGTAAGTGTAAGATGATTACTTCAGGGATTTTTGATTTAAGGAAATGTGAGGATCATCAAACTAAGCTTAAAGAAATATTTCTTCAACTTCAGGAGGTTATAGAGACTTATCTGCCAGAGGAACTGGCGATAGAAGCACCATTCTATGGAAAGAATGTTCAGTCCATGCTCAAGTTGGGCCGAGCTCAAGGAGTATCAATGGCCGCAGCCATGACTATGGGGCTAAAGATTAATGAGTACTCTCCTAAAAAGATCAAACAAGCTATTACCGGCAGCGGAAATTCCTCTAAGGAACAAGTTTCAGCTTTATTACAAAGTCGCTTGAATGTGCGTATTGACCAAAAATATTTAGATGCTACCGATGCACTTGGAGTAGCTGTCTGTCATTGGCAGCAGATCACTGGCGCCATGTCTAATGTCGGAGGTAAACGATATAGCGATTGGAAGGGCTTTGTGAAAGATAATTCTGGCAGGGTAGGGTGAAGTTTTATATTAAAGTAATATCCTAATTAGGTATTACTAACATAATTGATTTAGCATTTTCCAGTTTGTAGGGCGCATTCATTTCCTTTTTCATTTCTTCAATTGGTAACACTGAATCGAATACCTTCAAAAATGTCTCTTTTGGCTGAGCTCCACTGATGCCGTATTTATCATTGATTACAAAGAAGGGAACACCGGTTACACCTCTTTGTTGGTAGAGAGCAATTTGCATTTTTACCTTACTTAGAATCGTAGAATCGTAGAATCGTAGAATCGTAGAATCGTCAATGATATTTTTGACTTTGTATTTGCCCCAGCCGAAGTCTTTCAACATATTGGCTAAAACCTCAATGTCATTTAAGCAAACATTATCTTCAAAATAGGCCTTTAAAAATCTTTCTTTAAGTTCATCTTTAAACTCTTCTTTTCCTGCAAGATTTAGTATATGGTGTAAGGGAAGTGTGTTGAGATAGAGGGCATTTTGACTAAAATTAAATTCTGTACCAAGCTTTTTACCAACAGATTTAAGATTGTTAATCATAGGTTGGATACGCTCAAGACTTATGAATTTATTGATCAAGTATTCTTCTCGTGATATACCTTCTGCTGGGATGGTTGGATCTAACTGAAAAGGATACCACTCAACTTCTATCGGTGCTCCTTTCCAAGCAGCTATTGCCGACTCAAGTTTTCGTTTACCAACGAAACACTATGGACAAGCCACATCAGAAACGATGTCTACTTTTATATTTTTTGAATTGTTCATATAAATCATTGAAAACATGAACGATCAATGCATCATTCTTCTTTCTTTTATTAAAGATTACTACCAATGCGCTGAGCTATGTCCTGAAACTCTTCTGGCGTACACACCTCTCTTTTCTGGCCAAAATCCATATCAGACAAATAATCAATCGGTATTACATGAACATGAGCATGTGGCACCTCCAGACCGACTACTGCCATGGCAGCTCGATTACAATCAAACTCTTTCTCTATGGATTGGGCTATTCTTTTTGTAAAATCAAATAGTTCTTGATAGGTCTGATCGTCAAGATCGAATAGTTTATCAACTTCTTTTTTGGGTATGACAAGGGTATGACCTTTTTTAAGAGGATTAATATCAAGGAAGGCAAAACAAGTTTCTGTTTCACCTACCTTATAGCAACGGATATCACCAGCAATTATCTTTGAGAATATACTGGACATATATTATACAGTTATATCAAGTATTTCAAACTTCATCATGCCAGCTGGAGTTTGGATATCGGCTATATCGCCAATTTTCTTTCCAACTAGACCTTTACCGATAGGTGAGTCAATTGAAAGCTTTTTAGCTTTTAGATCAGCTTCAGATTCTGATACAATTTGATATTGCATTTCTTTGTTAACCTTGAGGTTTTTGATCTTTACTTTTGTAAGGATTGATACCTGTGAGGTATCAACCTTGCTGCTATCTATGATTTGAGCATTGGCGATAGAAGTCTCCAATTCATGAATCTTCATTTCGAGCATACCTTGCGCATCTTTTGCTGCATCGTATTCTGCATTTTCAGATAGATCTCCTTTTTCTCTCGCTTCTGCAATAGCCTTAGCGGCTTCAGATCTGCCACGAGTTTTTAAGTCTTCTAACTCATTTACAATTTTGTCATATCCCCCTTGAGTTAAATAAGCTACCCTGCTCATAAAATTATTCTTGTTTAAACATTTTTTGAAGATGTAGATTTAAGAATTTCGGAGCTGAAAAAGTTCCGAATATCTACCATGTCATGATTTAAGTTACAAAAGACGCATTTGCAATGCAAAGACGCCTTTTAAGCTTATTCAAAGATAAGTTATTTGCATTTACATGTCTATAGTGAGTAGAATCTTCCTATTTACATCAATGGATAGTTTGCTATTTTGATCAAGGACTCTTTGGTCCAACCAGCAACATGTGGACTTAAGATTATTGAGTCTATATCAAACAGTTTTTGATAGGTTGATTTTAGCTCTCTACTTAGCGTTTCTAACTTCACATTTTCTAATATATCTAAACAAGCACCTCCAAGGTGCCCAAAATCTAAGTCATCTACTAAATCTCCAGTATTTACTATGGGACCTCTCGAGTTATTAATGATTACGGCCCCTTCCCTACATTGCCCTAACAGGGTTTTATTTACGATTCCTTTAGTTTCATCGGTTAATGGTAGATGAATGCTGATGATATCTGATTCTTGCCACAGGGTATCAAGTGATACTGTCTTTACATAAGGATAATCCGAATCGATGCCTTCTCAATACTTATCATATGTTATGAGATTAACTCCCTAAGTCTGGAGTTTATTAGCTAACGCACTTCCTGTATACCTAAATTCATATTTCAACTGTTTTATTTTCCAATTCGATACCTCGATTCGGTTCTCTATTCCAAATAAACTGATGAACTTCTCGATTAGCCTGAGCTTGGTTATTCGTTGGGCAAAGTAACATACCGATGTAATGTTCAGCTACAGCATTGGCGTTTCCTTCAGGAGAATTTATAATTTCAACACCCAATTCTTTAGCTGCCGGCAGGTCTATTATGTCCAATCCGGAACCTAACCGTCCTATGAATTCAAGATGTTGATGATCTGTCAAGAATTTTTTATCACATTTTACTTTACTGTTGATAATGATGCCATTATAACTATGAGCCACTTTTTTACCTCTTCTTAGGGTATCTTTGGTTTATAAGAAACACTTATTCCATAATTTTCTAAATCTTTCAGCAGGTAAGGGTGTAATTTATCCGAGACTAAAATTTGCCTCACATATAGATTCTTTCTAATAATTGATTACAAATTTAGTCTTCTCCTATCTATCATTATATTTGCGAAATTTTCAGATAATGCCGAAGGACACATCCATCAAATCCGTACTGATCATAGGTAGCGGACCTATTATCATTGGACAAGCTTGTGAATTTGATTATTCTGGCTCTCAAGCAGCCCGTTCGTTAAGGGAAGAAGGAATAGAAGTAAGTTTAATAAATTCCAATCCTGCAACGATTATGACCGATCCGGTCACTGCAGATCATATCTATTTATTACCACTAACGGTTGAGAGTTTGGATCAAATTCTCACCGAGAGAAAGACCGATGCGATATTGGCTACAATGGGTGGTCAAACAGCTCTGAACTTAGCTATCGATGCGGGTAAGCAAGGTCTATGGGACAAGCATGATGTGAAACTCATCGGAGTAGATTTAGAGGCTATCGAGCTAGCGGAAAACAGAGAAGAGTTTAAGAAGCATGTTATTAAGTTAGGCCAGAATGTTGCGCCATCATATATCGCTAATAGTTACCTCGAAGGGAAAGATGCTGGACAGAAGATTGGATTTCCGCTTGTGATCAGGCCGTCCTATACTTTAGGGGGATATGGTGGTGGATTTGTAATGAATTCTGAAGAATTTGATGAAGCCTTAAGAAGAGGACTTAATGCATCTCCTACTCATGAAGTCTTAGTAGAGAAGGCAGTGTTGGGGTGGAAAGAGTATGAGCTGGAGTTGTTAAGAGATGCTAATGACAATGTGGTCATTATATGTACAGTAGAGAACTTGGATCCTATGGGGATTCATACTGGAGATAGTATTACAGTTGCTCCTGCTATGACCTTATCTGATACAGCATATCAAAAAATGAGAAATGACGCCATCCAGCTCATAAGGTCCATGGGTAATTTTGCAGGTGGGTGTAATATCCAATTCTCACAAAATCCTGAGACAGAGGAATTAATATGTATAGAGATAAATCCTCGTGTATCTCGCTCATCAGCATTAGCAAGTAAAGCAACTGGATATCCAATTGCTAAAATAGCAGCTAAGCTGGCCATAGGATATAACTTGGATGAGCTCAATAATCAGATAACTAAGACGACATCGGCATACTTCGAGCCTACTTTAGATTATGTTATCGTTAAGATGCCGAGATGGAATTTCAGTAAGTTTACTGGAGCAGATCCTATTTTAGGATTGCAGATGAAGTCTGTAGGTGAGGTTATGGCTATCGGTCGAAGCTTCAAAGAGGCGCTTCAAAAAGCCTGTCAATCTTTAGAAAATAATCGTCACGGACTTGGCTCTGATAAGAAAGAGTGGATTAAGACAGAAGATATCTTACAGCGTCTTGAGAAAGCGAGTGATGATAGGATCTTTAGACTTAAAGATGCTTTGAGATTAGGAGTTCCAAGTAAGACGGTTCATAAGCTAACGAATATAGATCCTTGGTATATCAAGCAAATCAAGTCTTTGGTACAAATGGAAAAAGAGCTTGAGAAGTATAACATACCAGAGGATATTCCTGCTGAGTTCATGAGAGAACTTAAAGAGTGTGGATACTCAGATCAGCAAATCGCATGGTTGATGCGGGTTGATGTAGACAAGGTTACTGCGTATAGAAAGAGTTTAGGTATCAGAAGAGTATATAAGATGGTAGATACCTGTGCTGCTGAGTTTGAGGCACAAACACCATATTTCTACTCTACGTTCGAGCAAGAAAATGAAAGCATAGTTTCAAATAACCATAAGAAATTAATTGTTCTTGGATCCGGACCGAACAGAATAGGGCAGGGCATCGAGTTTGACTACTGCTGTGTACATGGAATTTTAGCTCTAAGGGAGATGGGTTACGAGGCTATCATGGTCAATTGTAATCCTGAGACGGTCTCAACAGACTTTGATATTGCAGATAAGTTATATTTTGAGCCGATATACTGGGAGCATATTCAGGAGATCATCGAGCATGAGAATCCAGAAGGTATCATAGTACAATTAGGAGGTCAAACGGCCTTGAAGTTGGCAGAAAAATTCCATAAGAAAGATATCAAGATTATTGGTACTCAGTTTCCTGATATGGATTTGGCGGAGGATAGAGGTTCATTCTCTGACTTGCTAAAAGACTTAGGTATCCCATATCCTAAATATGGAGTTGCTGATACCGCAGATGATGCAATAGATATTGCTAATCGAGTCAGCTATCCAGTATTAGTTCGTCCATCATATGTATTGGGTGGACAGCGGATGAAGATTGTTATCAATGATGATGAACTTGAGCGTCAAGTATTGAGCATATTCAAACATATGCCAGATAATAAGGTATTGATTGATCAATTCCTTGAGAGAGCAAGAGAAGCTGAGATTGATGCCATTTGTGATGGTAAGAATATACATGTCATGGGTATTATGGAGCATGTAGAGCCTGCAGGGATACACTCAGGAGATAGCTCTGCTGTATTACCACCATATAGTCTGAGCGACGAGATAATCCAGACTATGATTGAGTATACTAGGAAGCTTGCTTTAGCACTAAACATTAAAGGTCTAATCAATATACAGTTTGCTATTAGTCAGGATAATGAAGTGTTTGTAATTGAGGCGAATCCAAGAGCCTCTCGTACTACACCATTTATTGCTAAGGCTTATAAAGTGCCATATCTCAATGTGGCAACTAAAGTGATGACAGGTGATTACACCTTAGAGGATTTTGACTTAGTTAATGATATGGATGGTTATGCGATTAAGGTACCGGTCTTCTCTTTTAACAAGTTCCCTAATGTTGACAAACGCCTGGGACCTGAGATGAAGAGTACTGGTGAGGCTATCCGATTTATCAAGGATACTACAGATCCATTCTTCAGAGAAATCGATAAGAACAGATCTAGATATCTTTATAACTAAAATAATATTTAGCCGTTTCAAGATGAGCGGTTGATATCAGTTGCTGCGGCATTATTTTGTTTTAGGTAATGTGAGTTTAACCCCTGTTATTTTCAGGAAAAACTGCTAACCATGCTTTTCTACCTCTACTTGTTGCTTCAATGATCCCAACAATAGTTGAACTTCGTTGGTATAGTTCTCTTTTTGGTAATCCTTTGGAAGACAGTGCTCTACTGCGGGATGTTTCATTTGTGATGAAAGATGGTGAGATATACAAAAGTCAATGATGGACTTGTTCTTCTGATCAATTTTTATTTAAGGTTTGAATTTCTGTATGTATTACTCTGATACTATCTAAAAATTCTTTTTGTACTCGAAGCATATCTGTTGGCAATAGATCTAATGTTGAATGATTGTGGTGATGATGCCCATGATCATGACTGTGATGGTGATGATGTTCGAAACCTGGAACTTCAATTATATTTTCATTCCATTGGGCTAATCGAGATGCTAAGTGGAGTTTAATTGAATCGGAATCTGCTATTTTATTCAGTGCATTTCTAGCTTCTTTTGATATTATTAACGATTGATTGTGAATTTCAAAAGCTTCTGTAAGTATTGGGTCGTGTTTATGACCTCCAAAACAACTAATAAAAAATATAGATATCATAAATATTGTAGGAGGAAGTAATTTCATTCAATTGCATTATTTCGTGGAAGATAATTTTAGTTTACTATAAAAGTCAATTGATTGGCGAAAGAATGTGTTTCTATTTGTAAAACTTTCCTTTTCATGCAGTTCTACTAAATTCGTAACATAATCATCTTAATCTTTTCTTATTAAGGAATTAAATACCTCATAGATTGTCTTCATATCAATAGATGATTAGGTATAAAAAAGTCGAGGCAATTAGTCGAATTAATGCTCTAAGTAGGGCGGGTAAACCATTTGTATTCTTCATAGATTATGATCATGAGAAGATTATAAAATCTGAACAGCCAGTTGAAGACGTATTGCTTTATGATTTCCTATGACATCATAACCTATCATCGTTAAAAACTATCCAACCAGATTTTTATTTTGATAAATATCCTATAAGTAATAATGATTATCTCACCAGTTTCGATCAGGTCAAACGAGCATTGCAAAGGGGAGATAGTTATTTAGTTAATCTGGCATTTCCAACATTGGTAAAGACCAATCTAAGATTAGAGGAGGTCTTTGTACAAAGTGAGGCTAAGTTTAAAGCTTATGTGCCAGGTGAATTTGTATTCTTTTCACCTGAGAAATTTGTGGATATAATAGAAGACCAGGTATATACCTATCCGATGAAAGGAACGATTGATGCATCTCAACCGGATGCTGAACAACAGATTCATAAGGATTCAAAAGAAATGGCTGAGAATAGTACGGTGGTTGATTTGCTCCGGAATGACCTCAGTCAAATATCCGCTAAAGTAAGGGTTAACAAATTTAGGTATATTGAAAGAGTTGTCAGCTTTAATAAAGAACTACTTCAAGTTAGTAGTGAAATTACAGGTTGATTGTTAGAACCTTTGTCAGGTCATTTAGGTGATATATTATTCTCGCTTCTTCCAGCTGGCAGTATTATAGGAGCACCAAAGACAAAGACTTTGAAGATTATAAATGAGGCAGAAATTACTCCTTGAGGATATTATAAAGGAATTTGTGGTTACTAGGATGGCAAGAACTTGAGGTCAGGAGTTATGATTAGAATGATACAGTTGGATGATGATCAGAACATGTATTATTATAGTGGATGAGGAATCACTGTACAGAGTGACCCAGTAAAAGAATATCAAGAATTAATGGATAAAGTCTATATTCAGATTATTAGAGACCATCAAAATAGCAGACGGGAAGATTTGCAATGTTGCCTATCACAATAGACGACTAAATGAATCTCGGAAGGAGTGCTTTGGTTATGAAGACTTTATTGACTTAAATGATCACATCTTCATATCAGACTTTCATTAAAAAGGCATTTATACATGCCGTGTTCCTATACGGTAAAACTATAGAGTTGATAGAATTAAACAAGTACAGGATAAGATCCATCCAGAGTCTGAAAATCGTTCATCATGATGCCATTGATTATCAACATAAATATGAAGACCGGACAGCATTAGCGAATCCATTTGGTCAGCGTTGTGAGGCCGATGATATTCTAATCATTAAAGACGGCCGTATAACTGATTCTTATTATTGCAATATTGCCTTTAGAGATAGCGATAGGCGATGGTTGACCCCTTCAGAACCATTGCTAAATGGTACTAAAAGACAACGGTTATTGGAAAAAGGATTGATTTATAAGCAGAACATTAGAGTCGATGATATTGCACAGTTTGATTAGTTGACTGTGTTTAATAGTATGATTGAATTAGGGGAGATTCAGATACCCGTACAAAAGGTTTGGAGAGATTAAAACTCTATTTAACCCAAAAAAGAGATTGATCTGATTCTTTGATCAGCGACTTTAACCTCTTAAGGATTAAGTTGGCTTTATTTTCTTATCTCTTCTTGGTAGGGTTTCTATTTTACGTTTTGCTTGATCCTTAAGTGCTTTGATATAGGACTTTTTACCTCCAGAATGAATATTCATTTAGGGCTTTTACAGTAGCAACAAATTGATTCTTAGTTCCGAGAGTAATGGGTGTATAGTCAATTACTATTCGCTGAATCCATACTTTACTTGTTTGGAAAATGTATCAGGAAACTCTTCCACACCTGGAAAGCCTAAACGGATATCTCGTCCATTCTCAGGTATATATGCTGTACCGAAAAGATAATCCCAGATAACCAAGCTCAAACCAAAATTGACCCCATAACGACGCTCTTCAGGTATGTTATAGGCATGATGCCAGATGTGCATCTCAGGACTATTAAAGAGTTTCTTCATAATTGGACTCAACACTATAACTCCAGCCCCTACACAAGCTCCAATGGTTAACAATTGAGTGGACAAAGATGCAGATGGTGCTAACAGATTGAGGTCAAATAGATTTAAGGCTACAGGTAGGCCTATCAGTCCTCCTAAGATTCCTCCAGTAACTCGTGAGTTGATGCTGATATTAGAATGATTATAATGACCCACGGCTAAGGTGAATATGTGTATTACAAAGAAATCATAAAGTCCTATTCCTAATAGTGCAAGAGGAAGATACTCTATGGTACGATAGACAATTGTCTCCATCCAATGGTATCTCAGATGAGCTGCAAATCCCATCTGCGTTACCGAGTGATGGACTTTATGAAATCGCCATAAGAACTCAACACGATGCAATAGACGATGAGTCCACCATTGAACGAAGTCTCTGATAAGAAATCCAGTAATGAGGATAGCCCACATAGGCCATTGATACATAGGATTAATTGATTTTAGGTCAATTCCTGAAATGGTAAGAACGCTGTGATTAACGAAATTAACTACAACATCAGAAGCAGCATTATAGATGATTAAACTGAATAAGAAGAAGTTGAAAAACATATAAAATGCATCCAACCAAAAGTCTTTTCTAAATTTCGATTGATCCGTCCTCCAGGGTCTCATCCATTCCAACAAAAAAAAGAATAGTGATACTCCTATCAGCCAATAGAAATAGTTATGCCAAGATGGATTGGTGATTTCATGCCATAGATATCCTGCATAACCGCTATAACCATCTAATATGACTCTGATGTAATAAGGCATATAATATTAACGAATTAATTGCTTATTCGTTGTTAGTCGATAAAGCATTGATGACCAATTTAGCCTTTTGATTTCCGATAACCTCAGCGATTTCTTCGATTGCTGCTGATTTAATTCTTTTGACTGACTTAAAGTGCTTTAGCAAATCATCAGTAGTTTTCTTTCCGATTCCTTTGATATTGAGCAGGGAGCTTTTAGTAAAGTTCTGTGATCTACGATCTCTGTGGTAATTGATTGCGAATCTATGAGCTTCATCTCGAGCTTGTTGGATGAGCTTTAGCGATTCTGATTTCTTATTGATATAGACAGGAATAGGATCATTTGGAAAGTATATTTCTTCAAGTTTTTTGGCGATTCCTATCACTGTTATTTTATTCCTCAGGTTTAGTAGATCAATACTCTGCATCGCCGAACTAAGTTGGCCTTTGCCGCCATCTATTACTATTAACTGCGGCAAAGGTTGCTCTTCATCTAAGAGCCTCTTATACCTCCTGTAAACGATCTCTACCATTGAGGCAAAGTCATCAGGACCTATCACTGTCTTTATCTTAAACTTGCGATAGTCCTTTTTTGACGGTTTTGCATTTTTGAATACAACACAACTGGCAGTAGGATTAGTCCCTTGGATATTACTGTTATCAAAACACTCAATATGATAAGGGATTTCATCCATACTAAGATCTGACTTGAGAGTCTTCAGAATCCGTTCAGCAGGGGGGTGCTTGCGTATATGGGCTAAGCTTTCCTTCTTTTTTTGGAGTAAGAAGTATTTCACGTTCTTTTGGGATAATTCTAAAAGTTTCCGCTTGTCCCCCTTCTGAGGTATGGTTATGAAAATATCTTTTTCTGTAATTTCTACTTTTTCACTCAGTATGAGCTCCTCAGATATACTATTATATTTCCGTCTGATCTCTGGTATAGCATAGGACAGAATTTCACTATGGTCAGTGTCGAGATTCATTTTGACTTCGATGGTATCAGTATTAATGACTGCACCGTTAATGACTTTCATGTAGTTAATGTATGCCCATTCTTCATTGCCATCAATTGAGAACACATCCACATCGTAGATGGTTTGGCTTACTACAGTTGACTTGGCCTGATATTGTTCGAACAGCCCTAATTTCTCTTTCATCTGTGCGGCTCGTTCAAATTCGAGTCCTTCTGCCAATCGAGCCATTTCATCCTTAATGTAATCTTTGACCGGTTTGAATTTACCGTTGAGGATATTTTTTACCTGGTCTATAGATTTATTATAGTCCTCTTCATTTTGCAGCGCTACACATGGTCCAAGACAGTTGCCGATGTGATACTCTAAACAGACTTTGAATTTCCCTTTCTCGATATTGTCATGAGTAAGATTTAGCTTACAGGTCCTAATCGGAAAGAGAGTTTTGATGAGTTCAAAAATCTGCTTAGTCTTAAACTTGGAGGTATATGGCCCAAAATATTGAGAGCCATCACGGATAACTTTCCTGGTGAAATAGACTCTTGGGAAGCGTTCTTTTTTGATACAGAGATAGGTATAAGACTTACCATCCTTGAGCATGACATTATACCGAGGCTGAAATTTTTTAATGAGCGTATTCTCTAAGATTAATGCATCTGATTCAGTCTCAACTATGGTAAAATCCAAGTTAGCAGCATTCTTGACCATAACCCTTGTTCTATAAGCTTGGTGTTTTTTGTTGCCGAAATAGGAGTTTACTCTATTTCTTAAATTTTTAGCTTTCCCGACATATATGATCGTTCCTTTGGCATCGTAATATTTATAGACACCTGGGGACCGCGGTATGGTCTCAGCTATATTCTTATAGTCCTCGGTAGTCAATTATCCAGCGGATGTTCCTTTTAAAAACAGTTTTGCACTGGCAGGGTTCGTAGCCAGAGGTATATTATGCACATCACATAACCTCATCAACATCTGCACATCAGGTTCGTGTGGATGCTTATCTAGTGGATCTCTGAAAAAGATGATCATATTTATATTTTTTTCGGCAACCATAGAAGCTATCTGAGCATCCCCGCCTAAAGGACCAGATAGTAATCGGATCACATTGAATCCTGCATTTTCGATATGCTTACCCGTCGTTCCTGTGGCAAATAGCTCGGCATTCTCGATATAGTTTCTATTCTGCAAAATAAATGATACTAACTCTGCTTTCTTACCATCATGAGCTATTAGTGCAATCTTTTTCATGTATTATAACTTATTTACAAAGTTAACAGCATAATATTCGGTTTGCTATAACGGTCATACCTAAAATTGTTAGCTTGATTCATGATTAATGAGTTGATGATGCTCTAAACTTTTAGCATTTTGCCGATCTTTTATAATTGCTGGATAGATTTGGACAGTATGAGCATGTGTGCATTAGACCCAAAGATTGGTGAAAGTGCTATTGTCAAGACCTTTTATAAAATTAGTATGGCTGGCAAAATATTCACTATTGGCATCCTAACAGATAGTATAAGAATCATAATGTTCAGAGAATATCCTTTCAGAGGAGCATGTTGTTTGGTGCTAGATAAAACTTATTTTGCTATTTGCAAGTCAGAAGAACAATCGTTATTAAACTATTAGAAAAAAAATAATTGGAGAATAGCTTCAAAATAGCCCTTAATGGCGATCCTAACAGTGGAAAGTCTATCTTATGCAGTGCCACATTATGGCTTTATCAAAAGATGATTGTTTTTAGGCGATTATTTCAACTTAATTAAACAATAAATTATTTGAGGAATGTCAGAGCAACATCAGAAAAAGGAGGTAAAAACATTATGGGTGGTATTACTATCTGCGGTTATCATGGTTGTAGAAATATTTTATGGAATTACTACTAACTCAATGGCATTACTAACCGATGGTATCCATATGGGCTCACACGTATTAGCCATTGGTTTAAGTTGGTTGGCTTACGTTGCTGTTCGAAGGGTATCAAATAGTGATGAGTTCACGGGTAATTCAGATAAGATTCTTTCGCTATCGGGTTATAGTAGTGGATTGTTACTATTGTTATTTTCAATAGGCATTATGTATGAAGCCGTGATGAGGCTCTTTAATCCTCTTGATATTGAGTATAGAGAAGCTATGATAATAGCATGTATTGGTTTGGTTGTGAATGTTGCAAGTGCATTTCTATTACATCATGATCATGAGGATTCAGATCATAATATACGAGCCGCTTACATACATGTTCTTGCGGATGCATTGACGAGTTTAGCAGCTATTTTTGGCTTGTGGGCAGCAATGTTTTGGAATCTTCCTTTTGTAGATACTATTGCAGCGGGGATTGGTTCAATTGTAATTATAAAGTGGTCGATTGGTCTGTTAAAAGACTCGGGTGCAGTTTTACTTGATGTAGAAACAAAAAGTAAAGGTCATCATGGATGTGGACATTTACATCACCATTAATACAGATGCGGTCTGGTCTTAAGAATTATCCAATGCTGATTAAATTCCTAAATCGTATTACGACAAACATATTATTATGGAGTTCATTTTAGTTAAACTTGAAGCAGCAGGTGTAATAGGTGGCTATGTATTCCTATCTATTATTGGCTTTGCTTTAATCACTTTTGCAGCTCGTAAAAGGCGTAATGTTGCTAATCAGATTGGACCTAAATGGGCACATCCTATAATTGGTTCATTGTTAGGGGCAATACCCGGATGTGGAGCAACTATTGTGGTATCATCATTATATAAAAATAACAAAATATCATTTGGGGGCCTGTTTGCAACCTTCGTCAGTACATTAGGAGAAGGTTCGTTTGTCTTGTTAGGTGCTTCTGATGAAGCTGATGTCATAGGAAATATCGAAGCTTATATTACTATTACGATTTTTGGAATTATTGCAGGAATAATTTTTGGTTATGTAGCTGATGCGTTAGGAATAAGAATCAATTCAGGAGACACTTCAGAGAAACCGTCATCTAATGAAGATTTCCATCCCGAACCGCTCTCACTTGCAGGCTTGCTTGTTGAGAAATTTGGGTTTTATCTCATTATAGTATTGGCAGTTTTGTTAGCTCCGGGTTCAATCATGGCCTTCTGGGGTGGAGGAATAGA
>CACLQQ010000017.1 GCA_902609095.1 uncultured Bacteroidota bacterium
GGTCACCTTTACTCCAATTTTTCCTAAGTAGTGTTTAGCAGCTTTTGCGGTACGATCTGACTTAACTATACTACCTAATAATCTTCCTCCTGACCTTTTACTCCTTGATCTACTACTCCTAGACCTGGACGCTCGTTCTTTGTCTTCTTCTTTTCTTCGAGCCTCTTCCTCTACTTCACAGCCTGTATGGCATCCATCTTGGCTGACAGTATTTCATAGGCACTTTCTCGATCAATCACTTCGCTATATTTAGCGGCCAATTTAGAATTGTCTATAATTACATCTATTTCTTGTTTAATAAGAACATCCATTCGAGACATTGGAGCTCGTAAGTAAGTATGTGCCAATGGAGTTGGAATTCCTTTCTCATTCAATCCGGTCATAAATCCTCTCCTATTCCTAATGAGGTAAGCAATTCCTCTACATCATAATGATCTGACAATGGATAATTCTGTGCTGCAAGTTTAATGGCCTTGCGATCCTTAGCTGTAAATGCTCTCAATGCATGTTGGACTTTAAGGCCTAACTGACCTAAAATAGCATCAGGAATATCTGCCGGTTTTTGATTGATGAAGAATAGTCCTACACCTTTAGATCTAATCAGTTTAACAATAGTTTCGATCTGATCTAAAAGCACATCGGTAGCTTCGTTAAATACTAAATGAGCCTCGTCAATAAATAGCACCAACTTCGGTCTGTCCAAATCACCTTTTTCGGGAAAATCAAAATATATCTCAGCCAATAGTTGAAACATGAATGTGGAAAAAAGACCAGGCTTATCCTGGATGTCTGTTAATCTCAATATAGAGATAATGCCTTTCCCATTTTCATCCAAACGTACTAGATCTTCTGTATCAAATGATCTCTCTCCAAAGAACTGCTCTGCTCCTTGCTGCTCAAGTGCAACAATCTTTCTAATTATGGTGCCCACAGAAGCAGTGGACATTTTACCATATTTTTCTGCCACCACATCTTTCCCTTCTCCAATTACGAAATTGAGTACTTTTTTCAGATCCTGTAAATCGAGCAGAGGCAAATTATTATCCACACAATACTTAAATAATACTACTAAAATACCTGACTGAGTACTGCTCAAGTCTAAAATCTTAGAAAGCAATATTGGTCCAAACTCAGATACCGTTGCTCTCAATCGGGCACCTGGTTCATCAGATAAGGTCAAAAACTCAATAGGGGAAGAACCAGCTTCAAACTTAAAACCAAGTTTTTCGTGGCGCTCATCGATTTTAGGATGCCCACCGCTGGGCATGGCCAAGCCACTTAAGTCACCCTTGATGTCCATAACTAAGGAAGGCACGCCATTTGCCGAAAGCTGTTCTGCTATGATCTGCAATGTCTTAGTTTTACCCGTCCCTGTTGCACCAGCAATTAATCCATGTCTGTTGAAGGTCTTTAGAGGCAATCTTATCTCACTTCCCATTATTACTTCTCCATCTAACATAGCAGCTCCCATCAAGATGGAATCCCTTTCAAAATATAGCCATCTGTTATTTCTTTTCTAACTCTTCTGTATTGCTCATAGTCCTGTTATTAAGTTGATTAGTTTATCTATTATTCCAATGATTCACCCTTAAGTCAAACCTTTTTTTACTTACTGGCCATTTATTTATGTCAAAAGTACGTTCAACTTGAGACTCTATATCATCCTCTAATAATTGATCATACAACTCCATTCCTAACTCTTCCTCCAATTCATCTATTGTGACGGCATAATCCATGACAGGTCTCTCACTAACTTCATTTTCCATGATAAAAGCGATGGCTTTGATATCAGGACCCTCTGCATCCAGTACTGCTTTATAATACTTGCGGGGTACTCCAACCTTATTCTTTTGCCCAACAAAATCTGAAACCGTATGTAACATCGGACCTGTAATCACATGAAGCCTATCATTTTTATATGCCCAATCCCTCACAGTCTCTTCCAACTCTCTCCAGATACCTCCATTAAATCGAATTTTCTGCGGACTCATATTACTCATATAAAATGATTGCCTCATGGCCTCTTGATTGAATGCCATATCTCCCGCAGGAGCCATATGCCCTCTGCTATAACCACTACCTCTATAATCGTAGTAATTAGCAGACCCCGAACTTACATCTGGATCCTCTAAAAACCGATCGTGTCTTTCTACATTAGGAATGACTAATTCAAATTTATTCAGCACATAACATACCCAGGCAGCCTGTTCATATTGTTCTACATACCCTACTGAATAATACCTATGATTCACGACTTCTATATCAGACCTATCTGCTACTGGTATCAAAAAAGAGCGATCATGATCAGTAAAAAGAGTCTGATCTATAGAACGATCTATTGAAGAACTTCCAGAATTCTGATAGCCTCTAAAACCAAAAATGAATAACGCAGCGGAAATAGCTATCATCAAAAATATCCTTACGGTCATCCCAAGGAATGGATTCTTGACACTACCGTGATTTCTTCTAAACTTCGCCATATGCTCAGCCCTCTTTTATTCTACTTTTAAGTGTTCAGTATGATTCGACAGCTAAAATATAGATGAACTTTAAAAGGCGCAAGTATATATATTTCTGATTTTCTTAATCCATTGTTCCATACAAGGATTTACACAGAGCCCACTTTCAACCGTCCAAATAGCATCTGGTGAATCAAAGTCTATCATCGCAGCAGGTCAATTTAACCTTATTAATCCGATTAGTAACTTAAATCTGAACAAGGATTGGAATCTATTGGCCTCAACAGAGAATCGATTCTTTGCTGGCATTCAATCAAGCTTCATATCACTTGCACAAAATTCCGAAAATCAAGGATTTACATTTGGTCTTCAAGACTACGGTATAGATGGGTATTCCATGAATACTTGGTCCTTAGGATATGGACGTAAGCTGAGTACTCGCTGGCAGATAGGAGCTCAAATGAAGATCTTTACGCTTAACATACAAGAGACGGCTAATCAATCAGAATTCAACCTAGACTTATCACTTCAATATCACATGTTAGATCCTTTAAAGATTTCTATTCTTATTAAAACCTAAATTCTTCAAACACTCTGAATCCATCATTTATAAATTTTGGTGCTCAATTAAAAGTGTCCAACAAACTTATTCTAATAAGTGAATTACAAATAGACATTACTAGAGAAAACCCCCAAGCTCCAACAGTAATAACTGGTATCCATAGCCAAATGATAGACCAGTTAAACTTATACTTAGGAGTGAACACTACTTATCAGGGTCCCTCGATAGGACTTACCTATGATTGGAAGGCTTATTCTTTCTCACTCGGGGTTAGCAATCATGCATAGTTAGGAAGAATGGGCTCATTTAGTTTGGGTCTGAGAATCTAAGATTAGCGTCCCATAGCGTTCCTGCCAAGAATTTGCTAAGACGATCATCCTACTATAACTCATTAAACCCTCTGAGATGCCGTGTGTTCTAAGATAAGTATCGTACACCATATCTCTCAACCTAGGAAGAATGTCAGGATATCGATTACTATAAGAAATGATTTCATCCAAGTCCTCTATGACCTCAGAGTTAACACCCTTCATCACCTCAAAAAATTGCTCTTTATTCTGCCGATATGCATCAGATCTGAGATATCGCCAATAGGACATATAACCGGAATACCTCACATAGACATCGTCACTATTAATACAAGCTAGCAATGCCCAAAAATTACAAACATCCTCCCCAGTATATCCATATCCATGCGACATCTCATGAAGTATAGTAAATGGCCAGGTAATTGGATGAAGACCAGGATCTATATGACCTTCATTAACGAAAGGTAAATATACCCCTGCCGTACCCCAGTATAACAGGGAGCCCTTTGGATAAAGTAGTCTTACTCTTACCCTCCCTGCATGTGGCAGGTTTAGACGTTCAAACATACCCGTTAAAAATGGCCTATAATACCCATCAAATGCAATAATTGTTTCTTCCCATAAGACGCTATCAGTCATAGTCTCCCTTAAATGATTCAGACTATCTGTAACTCTAGTAAGATCATCAAATAGAGATACTTCGTCCATCTTGACATAAGTGTTATCTAAGAGTTTATCAATCGTATTATGACGCTTATAATTAAATCCCCAAAAAAGATAAAACATCAATAAAGCAATACAAATGAATACACCTAAGGAAAGTAACAGTTTAGTACCTTGGTTGAATCCGTCCTTCCGGAGATTTAGAATTCCACGGAACCCTCTAAACAAACAATAGACCAGATATGATAACAAAAGATAGACCAGAGGAAATGGAGTCCACCCTATTGTATAATCCCATAAGCTTCTCCACCAAACATATATTCCGTTTGAATAGGCGAGTTCAACTATATCAGATTCAAGAGGTAGCACATAAAATAGAAGTACAACCATAATGGAGAGAACTATGATTCCAAATTGACCTGACTGCCTCAATCTTAATTTTATTAGCTTAATTTTAACAAATAAATCTATAAAATGTGTGCTGGCAGACGATGTTTTGCTTAATCCCGATTTAGGCAACTTTTTTCTTACTTTCATGGTTATTAAAATCGAACATAAATTATTACAACCATGGCATTTAAATTCACCGATACAAATTTTCAAGAAACTGCATTAGCACCAGGTGAAATATCTGTTGTAGACTTTTGGGCAGAATGGTGTGGACCATGTCGTTTAGTAGGTCCTGTAATTGAGGACTTAGCTAAAGATTATGACGGCAAGGCTCTTATAGGAAAAGTCAATGTAGACAACAATCCGGAGACATCTATGAAATACGGTGTGAGAAGTATCCCTACTATACTATTTATCAAAGATGGAGAAGTAGTAGATAAGCATGTAGGCACAGCTACCAAAGCTACCTTATCACAAAAACTTGACTCATTATTATAGAGATAACAACTAGAAGAATCAGAAACCCCTGCTGGACAATCCCAGCCGGGGTTTTTTAATATAAGAGATGTACCAAAAGAACATGGATATATATTATAATAAATCATTTTTATTCATCATCAACTTATTTACGTTGGAGACGAGTTCATAGATGACTTTGTACAACCTGAACTACACATCAACAACCAGATTGACAATCTGCTGAATGTAACTGAATATCAATTTGAAGCTACCTATTTTAATAATTTTAGCATCCCCGAAAGTGCTCAAATCGTTTGGAGCAGCATGAATGAAAGCGTTATAATTATATCTGCATCAGGGCTCGCTCAAGTTATCAATTCGGGCAGTGCCACTATCAGTGCAGCCGTAAATGATGAATCCGAGGTAATTGAATTATTCGAAGTATCTGTTACAGAGGCAGAAACTAAAGAAACATCAGATCTCATAAGTGTAGCCATCCAGACAACTTCATCTAATGTATAAAAAGGAAATTTCACTGTTGAACCAAATGACCAAGATGGCGTCGTAATAGAATTTGACGATAATTACAGAGCATCTTCTACCCTTCCAGTTCTATATCTCTATTTATCGAATAATCAGAACTCAATCAATAGAGCTTTGGAAGTAGGTATGGTCGACGTTTATTCTGGTGTTCACAGCTATGAATGCTCAGATGTCAGTATCAGTCAGTATGAATACCTCCTTTATTTCTGCAAACCATTCAATTTCAAGGTTGGTGATGGTAAATCATTAAACATGAATTATGAATATTAAAATTATTGCCGCACTGCTGCTTATCAATACAACTCTTAGGACAGGAGGCCCAAGGCCTTAGAAGCAAAGAAACTTTTATCTAAAATTATCTGAATGGTAGGTAGCCTTTGGTGAGCACATTACTGATACGGGTATGATAGACCCTAACCTTACTACAGGGATTTTTAACACAGCTCTATACTGAGAACATCGGATAACCGATAGGCTTACAGGAGTAGTAAATGCCCAATTGTTCAGCAGAAACTATACTAATAACCTCATCTCTTATGCAACTGGAGAGACCCTGATCCAAGGAGAGGCATTAAACTCAATTGGGGACATCGATGTATCGTTTAAATAAAGTATAACTAAGCTGGGCTCCTTATCTTTATCCGCGACACTAACGTTCGGGATTCCCTAAGGGACTACATGGGGGCACTCAACAATTTGCAATCTGGAGATGGAGAAT
Organism: uncultured Bacteroidota bacterium; assembly: GCA_902609095.1. GTDB lineage: Bacteria > Bacteroidota > Bacteroidia > Chitinophagales > Saprospiraceae > GYS-P2D. The sequence continues at coordinate 6,103 of CACLQQ010000017.1, forward strand.
TTAACCAGATGTAACTGATTCATACAGGTTCAGATATTAATATAGCCAGTGTGCTAGCTTTCAGCTCATTATACCTCTGATTTAACAATAGAAAACAGGTCTTTCCTAACGAAGTACGATATGGTTTCGAACTTGGTGTAGGCTTAGATAATAAATCACTTTGGTTGGTGACTAAACTGAATGTAATCGAGTCATTGAAAAATAGAAAAACCGAAGCTTCTGCTAACAGTACAAGCATTTTCGCGAATAATACTGAATTCACAAGTCTCCCTTTTAAAGCTAACTATTTTGTTACTAAGAAGTTTGAAATTAGCGCCTTAGTAGCAAGTATATTAAGTGGATCTATCATCGCTGCAGCCCCGTCCTATTCTCTAGTGATATTCATCGATACGAGTAAATAGACAACTTTTCAAGCAACAATGAAGGCTGATATCATATCTTGTAGGTATGATATCAGTCGTTAATCTTCAAGAGAAATTTAGTTCTTTCAGTGATCACTGGTCTCCTAAGATAGCTGGAGAACTAAACGGTCAACATATCAAATTGGCTAAAATCCAGGGAGAGTTCACTATGCACAAACATGATTACGAGGATGAAATGTTCTTGGTGATTTCCGGACGCTTAATCATGAAATTAGAAGACAGGCAACTGGAGATTGGCCCAGGAGAATATGTCATCATACCCAAAGGCACCATGCATCAACCAATTGCTCACGTCGAGACCCAGATTTTGCTTTTTGAGCCTATAGGTACAGTTAATACTGGTGATCAAATAAATGATCTCACCAAAACTGAATTGGAGAGAATTTAAAAATCTTAATACTCTAATAGTTCTAACTTTACATATATGAGCTTTTTTGATTTGTACGATCTCAAAAAGATTGAAAATCTGGATTTGTTAGCCCGTAAGGTAGTGGAGGGTTTCATTATAGGACTTCACAAAAGTCCATTTCATGGGTTTTCTGTAGAATTTGTTGAACATAGATTATACAATAGTGGAGAAAGCACTAAAAATCTCGACTGGAAAGTCTATGCTCGTAGTGAAAAGCTATTTGTCAAGCGATATGAAGAAGAGACCAACTTACGTTGTCAAATCGTTATAGACTCATCCTCATCTATGTTTTTCCCCAAAGATTTGAAGATTAAGGATCTCTCAATAAATAAGTTTCAGTATTCCGCTCTCGGAGCGGCCAGTTTGATGAACCTACTCAAGCGTCAGAGAGATGCATTTGGGTTAAGTCTTTTTGATTCTAGGCTTAAAATTCACACGCCCAATAAATCAAGTAGCACCCACTATAAATTACTACTTAGCTATCTCGAAAAAGAGATCCAAGAATCAGCCATCCAGCAAACTGGCGACATCCCTGCTGTGCTACATCAAATAGCAGATAGAGTTCATAAGCGATCATTGATCATTATTTTTTCAGATTTCTTTGATCGAAATGATAATCAAGAGGAGTTATTCTCTGCACTACAGCATCTGAATTATAAAAAGCACGAAGTAGTAGTCTTTCATGTTATGGATCAGCCATTAGAAATGGAGTTTGAGTTCGAAAATCGACCTCATTTATTCATAGACATGGAGACTGGTGAAGAAGTTAAACTGCAATCCAATGAGCTAAAAAGTGCCTACCAAAAGAAAGTAAAAGATCATCAAGAGAAGATTATTCAGAAATGTCTACAATATAAGATAGACTATGTGCCAACTAATATCAGAGATGGTTACCACGAAGTACTAAGACGATATTTTGTTAAAAGATCTAAGCTTAGTAAATAAAGGAATAAGCAATCATGTCTAATTAAGTAAGTGGATATTAATCAAATAGAAACATGAAAATCAAATTATCAGATTATAGTACGCTACCCCCTAAAGGTACAGATGAAAAAGAAATAGAAGATAAAACTAAGGATCTTGCAAAAGAATTAGCCAATCTACAATATGATCTGTATAAAGAAAGCAAACAAGCGCTATTAGTAATATTTCAGGGTATGGATGCCAGTGGCAAGGACGGCTCTACTCGTAATGTATTTAGATATTGTACACCATCCAATATAACTGCGCATTCATTTAAAAAGCCAACAGATGAGGAGTTCGCACATGATTTCCTTTGGAGAGTACACAAGTTGGCTCCCGCACAAGGTCATATCACAATCTTCAACAGATCTCACTCTGAGGATATCTTAATACAGCGTGTACATGGATGGATTGATGATGATCGTGCAGAAGCACGTATAAATGCAATCAATGCCTGGGAGACCTTACTTCTCAAGGATAATAATACCAGAATACTCAAATTCTATATGCATATCTTGCCTGAACGACAATTGGAAAAATTGCAGGAACGTATCGATGATGAAGATCGTAACTGGAAGCATAAAGCACAGGACTGGGAAGAACGTAAACTATGGGATAAGTATATGCACTATTATGAGGAGGCTATCAATAAGTGTAACGCCATTCCCTGGATTATTGCACCAGTTGATAAACGATGGTATAGAAACTACTTCGTAGCTAAAAAAGGCCGTAGAAACCCTCAAAGACATGAAAATCAAAGTTCCAAAAGGTATAGAGGACTGAGATGAGTTCAGATAAAGTCAGAATTGATAAATGGCTCTGGAGCGTACGTATCTACAAGACTAGAACACAGGCAACCGAGGCATGTAAAAAAAGTAATATAAAGATTAGGTCCAAAGCAATTAAACCATCCACCCTCGTGGATGTAGAAGACCTAATATCCGTGCACAAAAATGGGTTCAATCTAACATTCAAAGTGCTCAAACTAATCACTAAAAGAGTTGGAGCCCCCCTGGCCGTAACATGTTATGAAAATCTAACTCCAGAAAGTGAGATGAATAAATATAGTGATTGGTTCATTGGTAAGGCCCAAGCTGAAACTCGGGAGAAAGGTGCAGGTCGTCCCACCAAAAGAGAACGTAGAGAAATAGATACTTATAAAGACCGTATCTTTTGGGACGAAGAAGATTTAGAATAGCATAAAACATAAATAGCTATGGCAAGCAACAATAAGCAGACAGCTTCATTCATAGTACGATTTAATCAAAGCATCTATGAGCAGGCCAGAAAAGCAAATGTTCAATGGAGAGGAAAGATCTCACATGTTCAGGATGGCGATGCTATGGGATTCACTGATATGTCTGAAGCCATGAGCTTTATTCGAGATAAACTTACTAAACTCACAATAGATGCAACAGCAGATAAAAGTGAAGAAGAGCAAGAAGGCATCTTGGAGAAAAGCTTAGATATCTGGAATAAGGTAAAGGCAACCGGACCTAAACTACTGATAGAAACACTTAAAGACCCTAAAAAACAAGTTTCTCAAATTCAAGATCAGATTCAATATCAAATATTTCAGGTTAGTAGTAAAATCAGCTCTAAAGTAGAGTTAGATCAATGGAGAGCAGCAAGTAAATCAGACTTTAAATCAATTAAAGATCAGATTTCCGCCTTAAATGTAACAGTTGCAGCACTTACAGAAAAGATTGATCAGATAGCAAAATAATAGTTAGCACTATACCCTAATCAGTAAATCTGTGGAACTATCTCATTCAAATAGCACGAACTACCCTATCCAGATATATACTCTTGGAGGGTTCAAAGTCATCCAAAAAGGCATATTACTGAACTCTAAGGACTGGGGAAGAGATAAAAGCATTCAGCTTCTTCAGTTTCTGGTTTCCAACAGATCTCATTCATCATTGCACAAGGAACAGATCATTGATAGACCATGGGACGAAGCAACAAACAGAGACTTTAAAGTAGCTATGCATGGCATCAACAAGGCATTAGAACCTAATCGTCCAAGGCTTACAGAGCCACGTTATTTAATAAGAAATGGTTTAAGCTACAAGCTCAATTTGAATGATGTATGGATTGATATCAATGAGGCCGAATCTTTAATCTCTGATGCTAATAGAAATAGAATCAAAAATCCTGACCACAGTATAAAACTATTCCAAGCAGCAATAGACTTATATAAAGGCACCTTTTTACCCAATCGTTTATATGAAGATTGGACCTCTGAAGAGAGAGAAAGAATGCAAGTACTGTTCTTAGGCGCATATTCTGATTTGGTGCAACTCTTGATCGAGGAACAGCCAATGGAAGCCATAAGGTTAACTCAATCAGCATTGCAGATCGAATCTGTATGGGAAGACGCCTAAAGGATTCAGATTGAAGCTTATATCAAAAGAGGAAATAGGCCCATGGCCCTTAAAACATATCATAAATGTAAATCAGTCCTGTTGAAGGAATATGGAATAACACCTCTACCTCAGACTCAAAACTTAATTAATAAAGTGAAAAAAATGTAAAGACAAAGCGAATTCACTTGCCATATACTTACAAAGTACTTTGATTGTTATCACCACACTAGCGAGGTTTCCATCAATCTTACCATCCATTAAGAAATCACTTGAAGCTGGGCATTGAACAGGATCGGTCTTCAGACAGGTAAAAGCCATAGACCACTCACTAAATCCCCTCTCTGGGAAACTTGCTTTCCAAAGCAGTTTGACATTAATATTTAATGCATCAGAAGAAATATTCTGATACAAGCTCTCTACACATTCTTGAGATCCTTCTAACATTCGTATAATGGTCCTCTTATGAGAGAAAAGAAATCCAGTAATACCATGTTGCGAGTTAGCTAAACTATTTGGCTATTAAGTCTAAGAATGCATTCTCAATAGGATCATAAGTTGTACGACTCTGATATATGAGTTCATATAAATTTACAGCTACAATCTTTACACTAATTGACCAGTCAGTAAGGTATAAAATATCCTCATATTTACTTTAATGATCATTTGTAACTGATCTGTAACAAGCCTAATTGATATTTGTAGTAACAAATGAAAATCAGGCGTAATGGCTACAAAAAAGGCAATTATAAATAATGTAACTGAGCGTAAAGCTAAGGTTAAGGATAACGTGAAAAAAATTCACGATAGGCTAATTAAAACATCAGAAGATGTTTTTACTGGTAAAATAACGGCTGGAGAAAAATGGCAAGGATTTGTTGCTAAGACTATTAAAAAATCAGAATCAATAGCATAAAAGAATATTGATATCATCTTTGGCACAGCAGAAGAATCAAAGGTGGTGTTGAAAACAGTGCATCAAGAGTGGAAAATCTTTCCGGTAAAAAAGATACATTATTTTCTAATATCAAAGAAAGAATATCTAACAATCATCTTTACAAAAGATTTATAAGAGAGGTAGAAGATATAGTAGAAGAAGTATCATATGCACCTATCGTAAAAAAAGCCAAAAAAGTAGCAGTCAAAGCTAAAGTAGAAGTGGAGGATGCTATTGAGGATATAAAAAAAGATATAACTGAAGTTGCTCAAACTATCAAAGAAAAAGTGACCGAAATTACGAACACTACTGCAGTTAAAACTGACTTAAAAGTCATTAATGGTATTGGCCCCAAACTTGAGCAAGTTCTCAATGACGTGGGTATCAATAACTATGCTGGTCTAACTAAAGCAAGAAAAAAAGATCTGCAAAACATATTAGATCAAGCAGGACCAAGATATCGCATGCACAATCCTGAGGATTGGAAAGCTCAAGCAAAATTAGCTTTAGAAAATAAAAATATATAAAATAAAAGCTTGAAAAAAGCTAAATAATAAATTGAATAAACTAAAAAACAGGAACACAATGGGGCAACTAAAAGCGTAAAAAAAACGACTCAAGTGAACGAAAGATTCAACTTTGAAAACACTATTGAAAGAGTAAAATCAACTACTTCGGATGTGAATAATTTTGCATTGGAATCAACTGAGGATTTAGTAAATGAAGCAATAGTGAGAACTGAGCTATGGCAAAATGTAGCTACTAAAGCTATCGATGGTGATTTAAAATTGGCTTCAAAACAACAAGACATTGTTTTTGACACCTTAGAATCACTTAAAGGTCAGTTTGCTCATAGCAGAAAAAGATTTTCTTCTTTGGTTAGCAAGAACTAAGACACACTTATTCATAGGACAATATGGTGCCAGAATTACTCTATTGAGTTTCTCTGGCATTTTTATTTAAGACTATATGATTTAGCTTATCACATATTAAATGACAAATCATATATTGTAAAAATAAGTGTCAATTGAGTATTTTATGTACAGAATATTCGATTAACAAAAACTAACTACTAAACATGTCTACTTCGCTACAACCTCTTGCAGCAGTCAAAAAACCTTCATTTTTTTGGTTCGCCACAGAAACTGGACGAGCACTATTTGAATGGAGTACTACGATTCCCTTTAAATTCATTGATCGGCATAAAAAAGATTCTGCTGATGGTCATCCTGTATTATTGCTACCAGGTTTCATGGCTACAGACACTTCCAACAAACCGATGAAGAAGTATCTTAATAATTTAGGATACGAAGCACATGGTTGGGAAATAGGTCGAAACTTGGCTAAAGTCGAATATATCGAACAGCTTATTAAGAGAGTTCAAGAGTTACATGATAGTAGTGGAACGAAGGTTAGCCTTATCGGTTGGAGCCTCGGAGGAATCTATGCTCGGCAGATCGCAAAAGAAACTCCACACTTAATCAGACAAGTCATTACTATGGGCTCCCCATTTGGAGGAATTACTGAGCGAAATAATGCACGTTGGCTACATAATATCATAACCGTTGGTAAAGGAACACAAAACGTAGATCCAGAACTGCTGGCAGATATTCCGATAGCTCCTAACGTTCCATTCACGGCCATCTATACCAAACAAGATGGTATAGTGCCTTGGGAAGTATGTTATGAAAGACAAGAAAGCCCCTTAATTCAAAATATAGAAGTGCGAGGCAGTCATTTAGGCCTTGGAGTTAATCCCACGGTCCTTAATATAATCGCTGACAGATTACAATATAAGGAAGAGAATTGGAGAAGATTCGAACCAAATGGTTTGGTCGAAGACCTTCTCTTTTATCCTACTTCGTAATCTCTCTATTTTTCTAATTGTCCAGCTCTATATTCTGCTTGAGCTTTATACTTTTCTTCTGTAACCTTACGGTACAGGCTTGCGGCTTCTGACTTTGAACCTGACTTTTCTAATTGCTCGGCTAAATAGAATGTATACTTATCAGGAACGGCATCTACCTTCAGTTCTATAGCCGTTCTCATAGCCGCAATCGCTTCAGTATAATTATCCTGAGCGGCAAGTGACCTTGACATATAGTAATTAACGTCCGCATTAGCTGGTGCTCCACCAACATATGCTTTAGCCATGTCAATTGCCATATCATAATTCTTAGCGACATAAGTCTTACCGATCAAAGTTTCCGCCTTTTTATATCGACTTTTAGCTCTATCAGTCTTTCCTTCATCCATAGCTTTTTTGGCGGCTAAAATGTAATTATTTACTGCATCGATTTTTTCTCCCTTTCCTTCTTGAGCTCTAGCAACACCCTCATAGTTAGAAGAATAAAGTGGATTTATCTCTATACCCTTATTATACATAGCCAAGGCTCCATCATAGTCTTTAGCCTTTCTTTTTGTATTTCCTAAATTATATGCTGCGACTGCACCATTCTTTTTAGACAATTTTATGATTTGCTCATTAGCATCTGCTTCTGCTAAAGCCAAGGCTGCTTCCATTTTTGCGAGACCATTTTCATAATCTTTAGACTTCAATAAAGCTAAACCTTCGTTATAAGTTCCTGCTGCTGTAGCATCTTGAGCAAAGATAGTACCTGCGCTAAGCAACAAACAAAAAGATATTAAACAAACTCTTGATATCATCTTCAACATAAATGACTGATTTTTAAATTTTTACGAAAGATCAAATATACTAACGGTGTAGAATTATCAAAGAAATGGAGACTTTTCTAAGTGAAACAAAATGTTAAAATCATTAATTCATTAGCTTATTAACTTATCGTAATAGATAATCTACCTTAATATTCAGGTATACATTGATAAAGACAATCGATTATTTATTATCTTTATTTAATAGATGTTCAGTTAATAATTCAGGAAAGCATGATCAAAGAAATATTAGATAAAATAGATGTTCAAGATATAGAGGCTGTAAGCGGAATGGATGCCACCTTCCTGTATAGGGAATCTCCTACCAGCCCAATGCATATTGGCTCAGTGGCCATCATAGAGTAGTCTCTACAGTTTGAGACATTCAAAAAAACTATCAAGTCTCGATTACACATGGTCCCTAAACTGCCTAAGAGGCTTATGGATGTCCCATTAGGAGTTGATTATCCATATTGGATTGATGATCCTAATTTTGATATTTCTTTACACATTCAACATGTGGCGCTTCCCTCTCCAGGGGTTGGGCAGAATTGTGTGCGTTAGCATCAAGCATTTTCTCAGAGCCGCTTGATAGAACCAGGACATTGTGGAGTTACACCTTTGTCGAAGGACTGGATCAAGTATCGCAGTTGCCTAAAGGCAGTGTTTCGGTCATAAGCAAGGTTCATTATGTTGCTATAGATGGAATCGCAGGAGCCCGTATGTTAGCAGTTTTATTCGATTTAGCCCCATCCGATAAAGAGCCACCGGCTCCTAAGCCGTTCAAACCTCAACCGTTACCTAATGAATTAAAACTGGTATATAAGAGTGCCTTCAGCTTTGCTAAAGATCCTTTTAAGCTACCTAAGATCATGACTCAGACTTTGACTTCCACAGTCAAAGCGGGTGTTGTATCTCGGTTCAAAAGAATGGAAATGCCAACAGCTCCCTTTACTGCTCCTGCAACTCCATTTAATGATATTATTTCAGCAGCCCGTAAGTGGAATACTACCATATTAGAATTTGATAGAGTTCGTAATCTAAAACAGATTATGGGATGCACGCTTAATGATATTATTTTGACGATCTGTGCAGGTGGTCTGAGGAAATATCTCGAGAGTAAAAATAAGTTGCCGCTCAAGCTATTAGTTGCTATGGTGCCAATCAGTGATCGTGAGAAAACAGATACCTCGGCACAAGGAAATAAAGTATCAGCAATGTTAGTTCAACTAGCCACTAACATTGCTGATCCCTTGGAAAGGTAAGAGACCATCCAAGCCAATGCCACTCGAGGCAAAACTTATAACAATGCATTAGGTGCCAAATCACTAAGCAATCTGGCTGAGGCAGTACCTTTTGGCATCGCTAATCAAGCAGCTAAGATGTACTCACGTTATAATATGGCAAGGGCTCATAACCCTGTGTTTAATGTTGTTATGACTAATGTTCCTGGCCCACAAGTACCACTTTATATCAATACACACAAATTAGTATCGGTAATGGGTACCGCACCAATTATAGATGGCATGGGATTAATGATGGCGATATTCAGTTATAACGGCCAGATTACCATTAGCTCCACCTCTGATGCTAAGTCTATGCCAGACATAGATGTATTTAACAGATATGTCTTAGAAGCCGCCAATGAGTTAGAAGAACTGGTCATAAATTATAAAGAAGAAGCTGGTAAGAAGAAAAAGAAAGGTAAGCCAGCATCAGACGTATTCTTTGACAACATCAAAAAATTCATCAAGAAAGACCCTAAAGCAATAAAGGCTGATAGCGGTGTATTCCAATTCAATATAACTGGACCAAATCCGGTAACTTGGAGTGTCGACTTAAGCAAGCAACCGGGAACCCTACGTTGATGTAATGCGAAATCTCCTGACGTCACACTGACAATAAGAGAAAAGCACTAAATGAATTTAGGCAATGGTTCTACAGATATTCAGACGGCCTTTGTACAAGGAAGAGTAGAGATTGACGGAGATCAGAAGAAAGCAATTAGATTAGTCAAGATTCTATCTATCTTACCTAAGATCAAATAGTTTAGCCAGGATCATACTCTGATCCAGATGCCGTTCTCAGTAGTCCACTGAAGGCTTCTTTTACATTAGAGCCTTCATGGCATACTCGGTATACTTCATGAGAGATAGGCATCTCTATGTCATACTTTTCTGCCAGCTCCATGACTACTTTGCAACTCTTCACTCCTTCGGCCACCATATTCATATTATTGATAATGTCATCAAAGGCTCTACCCTGCCCTAACTCATAACCCACTGTTCTATTTCCACCCTGAGGACTATTACATGTAGCCACTAAATCTCCCATGCCTGCTAAACCTGAGAATGTTTTTCTTTTACCCCCCATAGCGACTCCTAATAGAGTAAGTTCAGCAAGTCCTCTTATTATTACTGCAGCTCTCGTATTATCTCCAGCCCCTGCCCCATCTCCCATACCCGCTGCTATGGTTCTAACATTTTTTAATACTCCACCTAATTTACAACCTGCCACATCATTATTGGTATAGACTCTGAAATATCCCAATCTAAAAATCTCTTTTAGTCCTACGCCAATTCTTTTATCAACCATGTCAATTACACTTGATGCAGCTGTCCCGATATGATTTCTCTGGCTAAATTAGGACCAGTAAGTACTCCAACAGGATGACCAGGCATAACATTCTCGATGACCTCCGTCATCCGCATTTTAGTCCCATGCTCTAATCCTTTAGTTGAACTGACTATAGGAACCCATGGTCTAATATGAGGTCGTACTTCTTCCATTACGGCCCTAAATTATGAGAAGGAATCCCCATTACAATAATTTCCGCATTCTCCACAGTCTCTTTGATGGTATATCGAGCTGCTAAACCCAAATATAGTTTAGCTTCTTTCAGGTAACGATGATTCGTATGATGATTGTTAATCTCATCAACTGTATCGCCATTTCTTGCCCATAGCAAGGTTGGAGTATTACGAGCAGTTAGAGAGGCGACTGTTGAGCCTTATGAACCACCTCCTAAAACTGCTACTTTCATCTACATATTGATTATGTTAATGACTGTTGTAGAGCTCCGATTTCGTATTGCCCCAACTCTTTTAAGCATAAATTTCTGACCTCTTCAATTTTGGACTCCATATTCTCTTTAGTCCAATCCTCCACAGATATTGGATCTAATACTTTGACAGTTACTACTGTTGGATTAATGAGTTTAGCTCCTCGTGGCATAACTTCATGAGCATTCGTTACACAGATAGGAATAATCAGAACCTTAGCTTGTATAGCAAGATGAAAAGCAACTTTTTTAAATGGACTTAGTTAATAATCATAGCTACGGGTTCCTTCTGGAGCAATAGCAACAGATGTACCTTTTTTCAACACATCTATAACTGGCTTCATTGCTTCGATTGCTTTGTCTCGATTCTTTCGATCTATGAATACAACCCCTGCTACCTGAAATAACGGCCCCACTGGAGAGTATTTCAATTCCTTTTTGGTAATTGCCACAGTATTCTTACATACCAGTTTAGCCATGATTAGGAAATCTGCATTACTCTGATGATTGAATAAGAAAACAGCTGGTCTTTTCACCCATAAGTTTTCTTTACCCTTTGCAGCAAGTTTGACCCCAGCTAAAGATGTACCTAAATCTCCAAGAACTGCTGTCATGCTATTTACACCATCCTACCTTGAACCTGAGAGCAATCCGGAGACCATATCTGTAATTGATGCAGGTATTAAAATGCCTGCCGCTTAAACGGTACGAACTATATTCTCTATTCCTGGTCTTAAGTCATCATCAAAACGATAAACGGGCCAATCATTTTTGTAGGCTAATACCGACAACTCTTGATCCGGTTTTACAGGATGAGGATTACCCACTAATTCTAATAATGGTAAATCCTCAGCACTATCGGTATAGAAATAACTCTTGCTCAAGTCTAAATCCAATTCTTCGGCTAAAGACTTAGCATCTTGAGCTTTACCATTCCCCCAACAAGCCGGCTCCACTATTTCTCCCGTGAAAGCTCCATTCTTCACTTCCATTCTGGTACACATTACATGTTCAAATCCAAGATCTCTTGCAATCGGATTGACTTGATATGGTGTGGCAGCTGATATGATCGCTACTGTATGACCTTTAGCCATATGTGCCGCAACTAATGCTCTTGATTCTGGATATATGGCTTGAGCCAAGTGTTTATCATAGACCTCCTCTCCAACAATAATGAAGACTTGCTCTTTTACTCCTTTTACCCCCTTCGCTCCGATTGCAGCAAGACCTGCAAAGTTCTTATTACCCATGACATATACCATCACACCGTTAAACTGAGCTACAATTTCCCGTGGACTCATCTGTCCACTTAGCAATCGACTTTGAAAGAATTCCTTAGCACTAAACCCTTTAATCAGTGTCCTATCTAAATCAAAAAACGCACCTATATGAGGCCCTGATTCAGCATTAATCACTGGAGCGGTTATACTTGCAGTACTCGAACCTGGAACTACACTCCTATCTAATGGCAAGACCGGTAGCGTCTGTTCTTTTCTGTTTAATATGAAGCCTTGAAGCTTACTAACACGCTCTGCTATATCTTCCATCACGAGCATCATATTATGAATCTCCTTTCGCTTACCCTTATCAGGAATAGGGATTAAATTAATGTTTTCGCAAAGCCTAATCACATTGATCAGGAATGGCTTAGAAACAGACTCTACTCTATGTATCCTACCCTGCCAATGCATTTCTTCGCCTCGGAAAATACACTGATCTAAAAATCTTCCCTAAGTGTAGTACTTTTGATCATTCCACTGATAGATATTGTGCAGGACCACTCGATATGCTTCTACATACTTAAAGAGCAAGACATGGGATACGAAAATCTTTTGCTTATTAAGCAAGACTTGAATATCCTCAGCTGGACCCGATAAGAGTGATTGCCAATAAGGATGTAAAACGCTAAATCAGCTTCTATCTCATCACTGAAATGTGCCTAATTAGAATAAAAGAATTAAAACTTAAACACATTTCTAAGGGACATTATCTCTTGCCAGAAAGCAATCGTCTGGTCTTCAGGTTTATTATCCCTTACCTTCAATAATGTCAGCTCTATGAATGCCCTGTGATATAGATAATGCAAAGACATATTAGAGTAATATGTAGCAGGTAAATAACTGGAAGTTACAATTGAATATTTCGCTTTTACGCCATCTCCTATTTGCTTGATCAGATTGGATCTTTTCAATAGATTATTCGAATTCTGAACGCTCTCTCCAATAGGCGCTCCCCTGTCGACTAAGGCATCTGGTTTATGATTTTCGATCAACTCCATCAGAGCCACGATATCATTACATATCTGAGTTTTAGTCAAAGCGAACTTAGACAACAGTATAGTACAAATCAGAGAGGCTGTGGTTACTGGTGTAATCCGATTAATAGCATGTACTAATTCAAATGCAAACCTTGGTAATGTATATTCTTTGTGACCAGCCAAAGTTTCAAGATTTGGAATAGTAGTAATGGCTTCGTCATCTTTTTCTACTGGAGGCCCAAATCGTAAGGAAATTTTACCATAGTTATTATTGAGCTTGCGGAAGTAATTCATCATCCACGTAAAGTTCTCTGCTTTCTTCTCCTTACCGCGTCCTTCCTCGGTCATATCCTGAACATCAGATATTAAATCATATACCACAGATACCGGTATATACTTGACTTCTTCTTTAAACTCTTCCTCTGCATCCGCTATATACTTGAGTAAGACCATCTTAGGCCAGACAAGCTTAACTATCCTCGACCTCGTCCCTTCGATAGCCCACATAAAATGTAGTCTATGATCAACTAAGGCCGCTATATAATGCTTCAAAGTTGCTTTATAGATCAGGTTATCTCTGAATGATCTGCGTATAAAGATTATTCCAATCTTCCTACCTAATTGTGCGAAACCTGGAAAGCTCAGATTCACACCAGCAAATATCATTGGCCATGGTAGCCCATGTCGAATCAGGGCAATACCTAAGGCAAACATATCAATATAGCTTTTGTTTGTCATCACAAAAGCTACAAGATGCCTCCTCATAATCTTAGCTAAGTCTTTAATCTCTTTTGGATTCACGTCTATTGTCCGCTCGTAGACCATACCCATGATTCTTTCTATGGTTTGAGAGCTTAATGCACTGGCAAAAGGATTCTACTCAGTGTGCAATTCTTTAAGGTACTTTTCAGCTTTAGCCTAAACCTACTCGTAATCTGCTCCTGTTTTTTTAGATATTTCTGACAATCGCTTGATCAAACGTTGATTATTCAATACTTGTTTCATCTAAATCTCCATTTTACATCTTGCTCGGTCAATTTACTAATCCCTCAACTATTAATAGTAAGAGCTAAAGTTTTATTTAATTATCTAATGAATTTTGATACTAATAATGTATTCTGCTATTCTTAATATTTAGATTTCTATTTTAGATTTCTTATTAAGAATGAATTTGTATATCAAATGGAAAGAAGAACATTTATAGAACACACCAGTATGTTGAGTGTCATGACCGCAATGGGATATATGTCTTGTAATGAATCGTCTAAATATAAATTAGGCTATCAACTCTTTAGTGTCAATCAAGACATGAACAATGATCCAATAGCCACCCTCAAGGCATTAATCAAAATGGGTTATGAAGATTTCGAAATCTATGGTTTTGATCCTTTAAAGATTACTTATTACGGCTACCCTGCCAAAGAGCTAAAAGGCATCATGGATGATATGGGAATTACTGCAACCAGTGGGCATTATGGGTTTAGTGAGCATCTCCAATCAAGTGAAGATGATATGAAAAGGTTCACCGAGAAATGTATACAAGGAGCTTTAGCACTCAATACGCCATACATCACTTGGCCCTGGTTAGACCCTAAACTAAGAGATATGGATGGGTTCAACATGATGGTTCCCATGTTGAACAAAATAGGTGAATGGTGTAAGGATGCGGGAGTTGGATTTGCCTATCATAATCATGGATTTGAATTTGAAGATCGGAATGACACTAACGGGTATGAACTCATTCTTGCGGAGACCGATCCTAATTTAGTCAAACTACAGATGGATATGTATTGGGTGATGCATTCGTCGAATACCACACCCAAAGAACTTGTCGAACGACAACCTTGTAGATATGTAATGTGGCATATCAAGGATATGGACAAGGTAACAAGGGATTACACAGAATTAGGAAATGGCTCAATAGACTATACCCAAATACTACCTGATCCTGTTAAATCAGGACTGCAGTACTCTTATATAGAACAAGGAGGGAATTTTACAGTGGATGCGATTACGAGTGCAGCGACAAGTGCCAAATATTATAAAAAGCACTTATCCCAGCTGCTTTAAGCTATTTGACGACATAAAAGTATTTAGTGAGATTTCTTTAAAGAACTGAGTTAAAACACTCAAAGATACTTTCATCTATCAAATCTTAAAATTCCTCTAAAAAAGATAGAGTCCCTCTTTGGATTGTGGATAACCTTTTACTTTAAAAAAACTCTTAAGAGTCAAAATATTTATGATCATCGTAAAAAGAATCAAAATCACATTATGAGAAGACGAGATTTCATTTATGTGGCTGGTGCCGGCGCAGGCATGTTAGCCACACCTATACCGATCTTGGGTAAATCAATTCATGCCCAAGAACTCATTAATCCAGGCATGGCACCTGCTCAAAAGAAAGGTCTTGCTGATGTTGCACTTAATGTTGCACGAAGCTTAGGAGCTACTTATGCAGATGCACGGATCGGTCGATACCTCAACCAATATTTGTTCACCAGAGAAGATAAAGTTCAGAATACGGTAAATACCGAATCTTTTGGAATAGGAATTAGAGTTATAGCCAATGGTACATGGGGATTCTCGTCAACTAATGATGTTACCCCAGATGGTATTAAAAAAGCCACTGAACTTGCCGTAGCAATAGCCAAGGCAAATAGCAAAATTCAAACTGAGGAGGTAGTATTAGCGCCAGTCAGTGGACATGGAGATGTCAGTTGGAAAACACCCATAATTAAAAGTTCAATGGACGTGCCTGTATCTGAAAAAGTAAATCTCTTGTTAGAGGCTAATAATAAAGCTATGGAAAATGGTGCTGATTATATCACGACTGCACTATTCTCAGTAAATGAGCAAAAATACTTTGCATCAACAGAGGGATCCTATATCGATCAAGATATCCATAGGATATGGCCATTTATGAATATCACTGCTGTTGATAAGTCCACAGGTAAATTCAAAAACAGACAAGGGCTTGGTGCTCCAATGGGATTAGGATATGAGTATATGATTCCAGATACTAACGAGGAAGTAAAAGGGGCTGGAGGTGTTACATTATATAGAAACAGATATAATCTGATCCAAGATGCCCTTGATGGCGCCAAGCAAGCCAAAGAAATGCTTAAAGCTCCATCAGTAGAACCAGGTAAGTATGACTTGGTTCTTGAACCTAATCACCTAGGATTGACCATACACGAATCTGTTGGTCACCCATTAGAATTAGATAGAGTACTGGGGTATGAAGCTAATTATGCAGGAACCAGCTTCGCCACTCTGGATAAGTGGAAAACTAAAGAGTTTAACTACGGTAATGAATTAGTAAACCTCGTTGCAGATAAAACTACTCCAGGATCTTTAGGTGCAGTCGGATATGATGACGAAGGAGTTAAGTGTAAGCAGTGGGATTTAATTAGAAATGGCATATTAGTGAATTATCAAGCGATCAGAGATCAGGTTCATATGATTGATCAGTCTGAATCACATGGATGTTGTTACTCCCAGAGTTGGAATGATGTTCAATTCCAGAGAATGCCGAATGTATCCTTAGAGCCAGGTAAAGAACCATATTCTATTAATGATATGATTAAAGACGTTGAAAAAGGAATCTACTTAGTAGGGCGTGGTTCGTACTCCATTGATCAACAGCGATATAACTTCCAGTTCGGTGGAACATTAACATACGAAATCGAAAATGGAGAGATAAAAGGCATGATCAATGATGCCGCTTATCAATCTAACACACAACAGTTTTGGAATAGTACATCCAAAATCTGTGATACCAATGATTATAGAATTTTCGGGTCTTTCTTTGATGGGAAGGGGCAACCAAGTCAAGTAAGTGCAGTGTCTCATGGGTGCTCTACTACTAGATTTGATGGTATCAATGTCATCAATACCGGTAGAAATATTTAATAACTCTAAAGCAAGAAAATGGCAATATATACAAAAGAAGAAACAAAAGCTATCATGTCAAAAGCCTTAGAGTTTAGCAAGGCTGACAGTTGTGAAGTAAATCTATACGGTAGCAACTCAGGCAACATCAGATATGCTCGCAATACGGTGTCTACTGCTGGGGCACAATCTAATCAAACATTAGCTGTACAAGCCAACTATGGCAAAAAAGTAGGGACAGCAACGATAGAAGAGTTTGATGATGCTTCAATAGAGAAGGTAGTACGTCGAGCCGAGGAGCTTGCACAATTATCACCAGAATCAGAGGAGTTTATGCCTCCTCTTGGGCCGCAAGAAATAGCGGAGTCTAATCAGTACCATGAGAGCACGGCAAAGATAGATCCCGAATATAGAGCTGCTGTAGCGGCGACAAGTATAGAGCCCGCTAAAGCTAAAGGGGTCACTGCAGCAGGTTTTTTTGAGGACTCTGCGAATTTCTCATCAATGATGAACTCTAGCGGGTTGTATGCTTATGAACAATCTACAGGCTTAGAGTTTACGGTGACTATGCGTAGTGACGACGGTTCAGGTTCTGGATGGGTAACCAGAGACTATAATGACGTTGGACGCTTTGATGCAGAAATGGCCTCACAAATTGCAATCGACAAAGCATTACAATCCAGAGAAGCTAAGGCAATTGAACCGGGTAAATATACGGTAATATTAGAACCTGCTGCGTCTATGGGACTGCTCCAAAATATGATATTCTCTTTCAATGCCAGAAGTGCAGATGAAGGGCGTAGTTTCATGTCTAAGGAAGATGGTGGAAATAAGATCGGAGAAAAGATTGTTGATGAGAGAATCAACTTATACTCTGATCCTTTACACCCATTAGTACCTGCTTCTACATGGACTGGTGAAGGTATGCCGAGAGAGAAAACAGTTTGGTTAGAGAATGGTGTTGTGAAAAACCTGGCATATGGCAGGTATTGGGCCAATCAAAAAGGTGTTGCTCCAATCCCATTCCCAGCAAATGGCATCATGGATGGGGGAGATGCATCGTTGGAGGACTTAATTAGGGATACAAAAAAAGGTATCCTTGTCACTAGAATGTGGTATATCAGAACAGTTGATCCTCAGACCTTGCTATATACAGGCTTGACCAGAGATGGAACGTTCTATATCGAAAATGGTAAGTTGAAACATCCGATCAAGAACTTCCGATTTAATGAAAGTCCAATTATCATGTTGAATAATTTGGAGACATTAGGTCAGCAAGTTAGAATTGATGGCAACTTAATACCTTCCATGAAAATTAGAGATTTCACATTCACCAGTTTGTCTGATGCGGTGTAGTCCTACATTATAATCGATTAATAAAAGGATTAAGAAAACTTCTTCTAAATCTTTTTTATTTTACTTGTATGGGTTCCAAGTTTTTCTTTACACGTTTGATGTATGAATCTGGAGATTGGGATGTCGATCAGCGGATGCCTTCTAATCTGCTCAACTCCTTAGTGGAGTACACTACCCTTCCTATAGATACTGAGGAAAAAATTATCCCTCTCTCAAATGACAGTATTTTTCGATCACCATTTTGCTATATATCAGGACATAGATTAGTTCAGTTTACTAATTCAGAGGCAAAGAACTTCAAGAATTATGTAGAAAGAGGAGGGTTCGTCTTTGCTGATGATTGCAATCACGATATAGACGGATTATTCGCTAAATCCTTTGAGGCACAGATGTCTGAGCTTTTTGGAGAGTATGCACTTCAAAAGATCCCAAATGATCATTCGCTCTACAATTCCTTCTTTGAATTTGATGGACCACCTACTACCTCTCAAGAACTCAATGGCTGGGGGGATGATCTTGTACATGATTACCTTAAAGCTATAACTATTGATGGGCGTATCGCTGTTTTGTATTCGAATAAAGACTACGGGTGCGAATGGGATTTTGATTTCAGAAATAAGCGATGGTATAAAAATGACAACACCAGATTTGGTGTTAATATAGTCATGCATGCATTGACCTCTTAAATCACAGAATTATGAAAAAGATACTCTTTATAGTCAGTTTAATGGCCTTCGCTCTAGAACTAACGGGGCAATATGGAACGATCTCTGATGAAGAAACTATTTATAGCGAAATCCTACAAGCAGACAGAAAGTATGCAGTTTATCTCCCCCCTGACTACGATAGTTCCAAGAGAAGCTACCCTGTACTATATCTTTTGCATGGTGCTGGAGACGATCAAACAGGTTGGGTACAATTTGGAGAAGTAAGACGAATCGCTGATGAGGCAATCAAGACAGGTAAAGCTACACCAATGGTAATTATTATGCCTGACGCAGATACAGGACGCAGAGGATACTATAATACAGTTAGAAACACATGGCGCTACGAAGATTTCTTCTTTGCTGAATTAATGCCTTTCGTAGAAAAGAAGTTTCGCATAAAAGCTCAAAAAAGATATCGGGCAGTTGCCGGATTATCTATGGGTGGTGGTGGAAGCTTTATATATGCATTACATCGTCCTGATTTATTTTCATCAGCTTGTCCTCTGAGTGCCTATGTTGGTGCCCTCAATTTGGAAGCTGGTAAGTGGCTTTTAAATGATGAAGAAAAAGAAATTCCAGAATCTGAGCTCCGGGAATACTTTAATACCAATAATGCTCTGCATCTCATCAATAATGGAAATGCTGACGACATCAAATCTGTCAGATGGTTCATCGATTGTGGAGATGATGATTTCCTCTATGAAGGAAATAGCTTGGTACATATTGCTATGAAGAAGAAGGATATTCCTCATGAATATAGAGTGAGAGATGGAGCACATAATTGGACATATTGGCGAAGCTCACTTCCCAAAGTTTTAGATTTTGTTTCACAAGGATTCCATCAGTACTGAAAATATCGATTCGATAAAATATATGTATGACCAAAGAGGATATTGAACAGTTAATAGCTAAGATAGCTCCACTAAAAAGAGAGATTGCCAAGAATGTCGTTGGACAGCACGAGGTTATTGATCAATTGATGGTTGGGCTTATCGCTGGTGGCCACGTACTCCTCGAAGGAGTACCTGGGTTAGCTAAAACTCTGATTATAAAAACCTTGTCCCAGGCATTATCAATGGATTTCAATAGGATACAATTCACTCCAGACTTGATGCCATCAGATATCCTTGGCACTGAGATACTCCAAGAGGATGATCAAGGAAAACGAATTTTCAGCTTTTCTAAAGGTCCAGTTTTTACCAATATCCTGTTAGCAGATGAAATCAATCGTACACCGCCAAAGACTCAATCCGCATTACTTGAGCTTATGCAAGAATATGGGCTCACTTATGCTGGAAAACGATATGATCTCCCAAAACCATTCTTTCTATTAGGTACTCAAAACCCTATAGAGCAATCTGGAACATTTCCCTTACCCGAAGCACAAGTTGATAGATTCTTGATACATGTATGTGTGGACTACCCTACTGTACAGGAAGAAGTTGATATTCTCAAATTGACGACTGGTATTTATAATCATAACATTCAGGAAGTTCTTACAGCTCAGGATATCATCAGCATCCAACAACTATGTCGAGAGGTTCACATAGATGATCAGTTAATAAGAGACATCAGCACCATGATTCGTTCAACTCGACCGAGCAATGGTTCTGATCAATTCGTTACGAACTATGTAGATTGGGGAGCGGGGCCAAGAGCAGGTCAAGCACTTATACTTGTATCCAAAGCTCGTGCCTTGATGCGTAATAGATATAGTGTTATTCCTGAAGATATCAGAACTATGACATTACCTACCCTGAGGCACAGAATAGCATTAAATTTCAGAGCGAGCTCAGAAGGGATTACTCCAGAGATAGTGACTAGACATCTCATAAAAAACTATAAGATTGGATGATATGGGTATATCGAGAAATGTCCTTCCTGAATCCCTGATTGAGAATGCGAAGCAGTTAGAGTGGCTATCGCGTAAACTGTCTCAACAGTATCTCTATGGTAAGCATGACTCAAGACAAATAGATACGGGTCTCGAATTCGAACAGTATCGGCCATATATACAGGGGGATGACCTGAGGCAATTAGATTGGAAGCTATACGCTAAATCAAGTAAATACTTCATACGTCAATCTCCTATCACCGCACAAAATCATCTTCATCAGGTGGTTGATAATAGTGCGTCTATGAATTATCGAGAAGAATCCTACTCTAAATTAGAATTAGCTAAAGTCCTGTGTGCAGCGCTATCCTACATATCAGTTTATCAAGGAGATACCTTCTCATGGGAGGCGGATCCTAAAGTCATGCAGAAATCCAGTGGCCATAAGAAATGGCAAATATCTATTATTGAACTGTTCCGAATAAGTAGTTTAGAACAAGGTATGGTTAACGAACATCGGATTTATAGGGGAAAAGTAATATGGTTTACTGACTTGTACATGAACATAGATCGTATCAAAACGAATTTGAGCCTCAATGGACGCAAAGGAACAGAGTTTGTCCTAGTCAATCTTATCGGTAAGAAAGAAGAAGAGTTATCATTTGAAAAATCTACAAACTTTCAAGACTTAGAAACTGGGGAGCGCATAGACCTCAATACGGAATCTTATCGCAATACCTACAAGGCTAAACTATCATCTCATCATCGCTCTATCAAAGATCTGTGCTTGACCTACCGAGTACCAATGATTAAGGTCTATATTGATAATCCCGTAGAACAAACGTTAAGAACTATTATAAGGCAGATCAACATATTAAGAGGATGATGAATATAAGCAACGTAAACATGTTATGGGGGCTCCTTGGTTTATCAATCCCAATTATCATTCACCTATTTAGTAACAGAGAGAGCAAAGAAATTCTTTTTGGGAGTACCATGTTTTTAGAAGAGGAGAAAACATCTAAACCCAAATCTATTGCACTTTCTGATCTGTTGTTGCTATTGGTCCGGTGTAGTTTACTGAGTCTCATAGTTGTCTTAATTGCTGAACCGAATTGGACAAAGTCTAATATTGAAAAACAAGTATGGATAGAACAAGAGATCTATAACGACCCAAATTATCAAGAGGTCCTTTCCTTGTATCATAATGATTATGATGAACAAGTATTTGATGTTAATGGAGGTGATTCATCTATCACACAATACCCGTCACTTTGGACTATGATCGCCGCTGCTAATACAGAAGAGGATAGTGTCGTGATTCTTTCGTTTAATAGATTGAAGCATTTTAAGGGTAGCGCTATAAATCTAAAGGGGCATGTACAGTTTGTTCCGATCCCGCGAATAGACGATGATGTCCCTCTTAACATTGGGAACATGGAATATAAAAAAAGAGAAAAGTATCAAATCACGAGCTTAGATGAGAATTCGAAACCTGATGAAAGTACACCTTACATTTTTGTGAATCTCTTTCAAGTTGACAAAACGACAGAACCAT
The DNA here is from genome assembly GCA_902609095.1 of uncultured Bacteroidota bacterium. Lineage (GTDB taxonomy): Bacteria > Bacteroidota > Bacteroidia > Chitinophagales > Saprospiraceae > GYS-P2D. Next base: position 28,540 of record CACLQQ010000017.1, read on the forward strand.
TGGTGGATCTGATCAATATCATTTCTAAGGAGATAGGAATTGATCTTGTATATGATTCTATCAATTATGACTATATCATAAGCTCTGATGACCTCGAAATTCCTACAAACAAAAAGGCTATCATTTGGAAAGAGAGCGATGACCCATTGAAAATTATTAATAGCAATTCCAACTTACTCAAGATTGAGGGAGCCGTTAATCAAAAAGAAATCCTCACTAGTGATATTGCAATATCAATTGGTACAGAGCTGATAAAATCATCCTTGGACTTAGAACATATCGATAATCGACCATTACCTATTGACATTGATACTAAATCTGATGGGCATTCAGCTTCTATAAGAAATCCGATATCAGCATATTGGTGGTTAATGATACTTCCTATCTTCTGGATAGAACGCCACTTATATAATTTAACTGAGTCATAATGAGAGCCAATAACATACATGACTTACTAAAGAAATGGAAGCAACAAAGACTGTTGTGCTATATAACAATGGTCATAATACTTTCATCTCTATTGGCCTATTGTATTTTGACACTTAATATTTCTATCCTAATTGCCATGATATTCTATCTGTTTTCAACTGGCTTAACTGCAATGCATTGGTTTAAAACCACTCCTCACTTACAAGACCTATCTCAAATAGTTAATGAGCAAAATGCTAATCTGGAATATAGTGGCCAGTTGCTCTATCGAGATCCATTAAATAGTTTAGAAGAAATTCAAAAAGAACAGATTAATCAGAGATTTACCAAGACAAATTATCAAATATATCTTCCAATCAGATTCGGTCTGCTGCCCCTATTAGTTTTGCTTTTGCCTCTTACGATATTGGTTGTGTTCCCTAAGTCAAGTCGATCGACAGAAATAACATCTCAAACATCTTCAGCCGACCTAAAAGAGTCATCGTACATAACCACCGTCGATACATTGAGTATAACGAGTTTAGAAATGTTGTTAAGTTATCCCCTATATACCAAATTATCAAATCGATACAGCTCTCAGAAAGATATTGAGATACCTGAAGGGAGTAGTATTCAATGGAAAATGAAATTTTCTGGAATTCCAGATCGCGCATTTGTTCTGTTCAGCTCTGGTGATACCTTTCCTCTAAGCTCTAAAGGATACTATAAACAATCGTTTAACCAATCTGATAATTACAGATATGGATTTAGATATGCAAAACAGCAATTGGTATCTGATTATTATCCGATAAACGTTATTAAAGATCAAGTTCCAACTATTGAGATTACAGGTTTAGAGGAATATACTCGCCTAAAGTGTGCGCCTAATCATAATATCAATTTTGATATTGACATAGTAGATGATTATGGAGTCGCTGATAGCAAGATTATCACAACAATTGCCAAAGGACAGGGAGAATCAGTAAAATTTAGAGAAAAAGAAGTAGAACTAACAGAGTTTAAGCCAGGTGTCAGGGAGTTCAATACTTCTTATCAATTCTCTACTCAGGATCTCGCTATGGAACCTGGTGATGAGTTATACTTTCATGTATTAAGCCAGGACAACTGCCCTTACCGCAATCAATACACTAAGAGTGCAACCTATTTTATTGCAATCGAAGACACAAGTTCATACGAGTACCTGGACGATGAATCGATGCAAGTGGATCTTATGCTGGACTTTTTTAGGAGTCAGCGACAGATCATTATTGACAGCGAGCATCTCCTCAGTATTAAAAATCAGATCTCCAAAGACTCTTTCAATCGAATGAGTAACGAATTGGGTTATGACCAAAAGATGCTTAGACTAAAATATGGTCAATTCATGGGAGAAGAAAGTGAAAGCGGTATTGCCATTCAAAATGAAATAGATCTTGGAGAAGAAGAATATGATCACGATCATGATGGCCATGAACATGACGAGATCACTTTACCATCTCGTGTAAGAGAATTATTGAGCAGTTATATGCACGATCATGATAATAGTGATAGTCACGATCATAAAGATCTGGGAGAACAAATAATGACAAGTAAGAAGGCAAAAAAAGAAGAAGTGGTAAAGCCCTCATGGGTTCAAGAACTTTCGCATAATCACGATAACATGGAAGAAGCCACATTTCACAACGTATCTATCAAATCAAAATTGAGAGCAGCAATGTCTGAAATGTGGGATTCGGAGTTACACCTCAGATTATTAAAACCAGGAAACTCACTACCCTATCAATATCGTAGTCTTAAGCTGCTCCAAGAAATTAAAAATCATGCGAGAATCTATGTTCATCGAATCGGCTTTGATCCACCTGTAATTAAGGAGCAGGAGAAGCGTTTGTCCGGCGATCTAGATGAAATAGCAGATTCTAAAGTATCAGAAACCATTAAAAACGATGACCTATATGCTAAGCTAATCGAATTTACGAAGTCACTTGATGGGCCTGAAAGCTTTGCTACCCAAATCAAATCAATACAAATGATCCTCAGTCAATTAGCGATAGAAAGATCGGAGATATTACCCTTATTAAGCAAAATACAGAACGTGGGGCTACCTACAGAAAAAGACTTAGAAGAACTAAAATTTGATCTATTGAAGGTCATACCAGTTGGTGACAAAAAAGTCAATACAGCACCTATAAAGAGTCATGAGTTATCTATCAACGTGGCTAAACTGCTGCCTGCTGAATGATTCTGAACTATACTAATATAGACCTGATCTCCTATACAGCAATCTGTGTAAGTATTATGGTTATGATCCGATACTACCAATCGAAGCAAAAGGTCTCTTGGCAGCAGCGACTACGTAGAACAGTATTTATTCTAATTTCAGTTGTAGGATTAGGTATGCTCATGCTTAAACCTTCTTATTTGATCGAGAAGGACAAGATTCAAGGATTAATGAGTTATCTAAAAGATGACAATTCTGATCATATTCCATCAATACACCAACTGATTTCACGACCTACTATAATTTATGACAGTATATTATATAACCCTACTGCCTTAACTATAGAGGATTTAGAACTGGTAGAAAATATACACCTCACGGCACATATGGATAGCAACATTTGGGGACTAAGAGACTTGATTCTTCCTAATAGAATAGTAGAAGAGGAGATATGGAGCATGAAGGGAGAGACTCAGAACACCTCGATAATCGCTATCAAAGATCCCGTCACTGATGAGTATGCATCAACTGAGAGTAATGAAGACAGTTTTAAAATAGATCTCAAAGCTCCAATAGCAGGAAGGTATCTATATGAATTAAGGTCCACCAATGCAGACTATGACACTTTAACCTATTCAATTCCAATAGAAATCCAATCTAATGACCCATGGCAAGTTCTTGCTTTAACCAGCTACCCTACTTATGAGATCAATACGTTTAAAAATTATTGGACCAAACAAGGCAACGGTTTCTTTTGGAGAACAGCGGTAACCACTGGTCGTTATCGAGAAACATCAATCAATTCAAGCGTTCAAAGTATATCAGAAATCAGCAATGCTCTATTGAGTAAGTTCGATTTTGTTCTGTTGGATATATCGTCTTGGAATCGATTAAAACAAGCTGAACGGAATAGAATCAACAGAAAAATAGCTTCAAGCGGTATGGGAATGATCATACTACCTAATGAAGTAGGCCAACGAGCTATGGACATTAATCACCCAAGTATTTTGGCCTATGATGACGGAGAAGAATCTAATTCATACTACAGCTTATCTAAAGGATGGCGAAGGCTCAATGCGAACGATGTGGAGATCGGGCGATATCAAGACTATGGTCTTGGCACAAGAATTATTTTGTCTAAAGCTCAAACATTTAGTTATGTCCTATCCAACCAATCAAATCAGTACGATGCCATATGGAATACCATTTTAGGGGCGGCATATAATCAGTACCAGACCGAATCTAAATTGATTACTAAAAAATGGGTTTGGGCGAATGAAAAAACAAACATAACCTTGTTAAGTAAAATGCCGATTGATCGCGGCATTCTGCTCAATGATTCAGTCCAACTAAGCGCTATCAAAGATCCAGTAATAAGCAATACCTATCATCTCACACTTTGGCCAATTGAAGGATATAATACTCTTTCTTTCAATGGACAACGATTATCATTCTTTGCACATCGGCCTCAAGTATACCCTTTGGTCAAACTAAACGAATTACAAACAGCTCAAGAATACATGCCAGAAGTAGTGATTGAGAATACCTATAGCACTAGAAAAGTAATGTCTCCCATATATGGATTCTTGACATTAATAATAGGCGTAGGCTTACTCTGGTTAGATGAACGCCTATATTAATTTCTTACTTACCTGTTTGGACAATTATTCAAGTCATCCATTTAGCGCATCGTATTATATTTAATAGATAATATAGAACTACTATGAAGGTTATTCAGAATTCTTTGATAGAGTTATTAGAGATCGATTATCCAATTATTTAAACCCCAATGGGTTGGATAGCTCGTTCTCAGTTGGCCTCAGCCGTATCTAATGCAGGTGGTATGGGTATCATTAAGACTTCTTCTGGTAAATTAGATGTGCTCAAGGAGGAAATTAAAATGATGAAATCTTTTACCGATAAACCATTCTGAGTAAATATCGCATTAGCTTTTGTCCAAGACCCAAGCATAACTGCATTTGTGATATATCAAGGAGTTAAGTTTGTTACCACCTCTACCGGGAATCCCGCCAAAATCGTCGGACAACTAAAGGAAGTGGGATTAACTGTACTTTACGTAATGCCCAGCTTTGGTGGGTGCTGCCATGAAAGCAATAGAAACGGGTGTAGATGGACTCATAATAGAAGGTATTGAGGGAGGGAGATATAAATGCCAGTATTGCCTTACCAGGTCACGTGACAGGTCGTATTGAGTCTATAAAGCCAGTTAGTCAGATAATTGAAGAAACTATGGATGAATATTGGAAAGTTATTGAAACTCTCAATACATAAAATGATATGAGGGCCTTTTAAGAGGCCCTCATATCATTTTATGTACGGATCAGTGATTAGTAAAAGGTCACTGAACCACTTTTTACATCGTACATCGCTCCGACGATATCAATTTCACCCGTATCATACATTTCTTTTAACACGGGGCTATCAATTTTGACTTTTTCTATAGTCATTTTAACATTAGCCTCGGATACACGGTTGACGAAATCAAGATTCGCTGAAGAGCGCTCTTCGCCTTCTCCCGTAGTCGTACTAACTACAGCTGGCATTATCTTGTCCAACATCTGAGTTAAGTTACCCAACTTAGCATGATCACAGGCTCCTTTCACTGCCCCGCATGAGGTATGTCCCATAATCACAATAACCTTAGATCCAGCTAACTTACAAGCAAACTCTAAGCTTCCAAGAATATCAGGATTTACAAAATTTCCTGCTATCCGTGCATTGAAAATGTCTCCAATACCCTGATCAAAAATTATCTCAGTTGGGATACGGGAATCAATGCAACTTACAACACTGGCAAAAGGATATTGACCAGTACTGGTAGCATCAACTTGAGCATTAAAATCTCTATTTGCAAAAGATTTATTTAGAAACCTTTTATTTCCTTCTTTTAATAACTCTACCGCAACAAATGGCGAAATCAAATCTTGTGAAGCCTTCGAATGAGTCATTCCAACTGTTAAGTCCATTTATATTTAGTTTAATAGAATTATTAGACAATTTGATTTCATTAGGCAACATGAACAAAGTCTTCCAATGTCTTATTGGGTGAATGACGCATTCCTTTTCGCTTGCGTTCTATGATATCCAAGTCTATACCAGATTGTTTAGCGTGTATTTCGAATTTTTTAATAATCTCGATTACATCTGGATCAATATGAATCGACTTAGATGCATCAATAACAACTTTGGATCCATTTGGAATACTTGCCAGCGCTCTTTGAATATTGGCTTTATTCAAGAACGTTACCTCTTCTGAAAGCTCGATTTTAATTTCACTATTTGGATCAGTGTGATCCTCCAATTCAAACTGGAATGGCACCTTATAATTATTATACAACAGATACACTATGGCAACCGCCAATCCGATTCCTATTCCTATAAGCAAATCAGTGAATACAATTCCCAATATGGTTGCCATAAAAGGAATGAATGAACTCCAACCTAAGTTGAACATTTTTTTAAACTTCTCTGGCTTAGCAAGCTTATAACCTACCATAAATAGTATTGCTGCTAAACTCGCCAGAGGGATAAGATTCAATACTGCTGGAATAAGCATAGCGCAGAACAATAAAATGAATCCATGCAGTATTGCTGACACCTTAGTCTTTCCACCCGATTGGATGTTTACGGAACTCCGAACAATTACTTGCGTTACTGGTAACCCGCCAATCAATCCTGAGGCTATGTTACCTACTCCCTGAGCCTTCAATTCTTGATTAGCAGGAGTAACTCTCTTTTGAGGATCTAATTTATCGGTGGCCTCTAAACATAATAATGTCTCTAAACTGGCGACCACGGCTATTGTGATACCCGTTATCCATATTTGTGGATTTCCGATATGAGAAAAATCAGGGAAAGTAAAAAGATTAACAAAATCACTGAAACTCTCAGCTATAGGAATAGATACAATTTGATTAATTTTCAGTGCATAAGAAGTATTGGCAAAAACCAAATTTAATATGATCCCAAGTGCTACAACTACTAAAGGTCCTTGTACCAACTGGAACAACTTGATCTTTTTCATAAATCCTTGTTCCCATAATATAAGGATACCCATAGAAAGCGCAGTAATAATTACAGCCCCTGGGCTAATATAATCAAGCATATTAGTTAACTCAGAGAAGGTATTTTGACCATCTGACTGGTTGAGAGATAAGCTCCCTTCGTTATCCTTATCGTATCCAAAGGCATGAGGTATCTGCTTGAGGACTATAATAATTCCAATCCCAGATAACATACCGTTTATAACAGAAGATGGAAAATAATAACCTATAATACCTGCCTGTAAGAAGCCCAAAATGAGCTGAAATACTCCTCCAATTACCACTGCAAGTAGAAAGATTTCAAATGCTCCCAACTGATCGATGGCGGTTAAAACTATAACAGCAAGTCCTGCTGCCGGACCACTCACACCTAGTTGAGATCCACTTAACGCTCCGACTACTATACCTCCTACTATTCCTGCTATAATTCCTGAGAAAAGTGGAGCACCAGAGGCGAGTGCGATCCCTAGGCAAAGTGGTACTGCAACCAGAAATACGATGATACTTGCTGGAGCATCACTTTTTATATTGCTGAGAGGGTTAAATGGAAGCTTATTTTCCATAATGATTTAATTTAATTAATGATAAAATGACTGATGGATAAATGTGAACAGCTGTAGTAATGGTTAACACTCTGGGGGTAACTCATATAAATCAAAAAACTCATTTTCCAATATCCTGAATAGATCGAAAAAAGGAGTATTGTTATCTACATCCTGTATATTTGGATTTATCGCGTTAAGATTCTTTTCAATCTTCCTGTTTTCTTTTTCAAATTCTTCTTCGGAAACAAACTTAGACTCAGTCTCTATTTCATTGTACTCGATTTTCATTTTTGCAAACGTATCTGCATAGAGAGGTAAGGAGACCTCGAACGAAAAAAACATCACAAAGAGACGTAGGAGTATTACCGTCATTTTTACGAACCTCAATAGAAATAAGACTTGTCAAAATAATAGTCGTTCTTTCATATAATAAAACAAAATTGTTAAACAATGTTTGGTTACTTTTGTTTATGCACTGTGATCTTAGGTTCAAAATTTAGTTTAAAGTCAGTTTTCTTATAATAGAAACCCTCAAGACACTAAGGATGGGCTGAACATCTTCCAGCACAGAATACAGCTGACAGACGAGTTAGGCTTTGAATTTTTCACCTTCAAAAAATTATCAACTAAGATTGGTTCGAATTAGGCATCTATCTACAGATATTTCGATAATAAGCACTCTCTATTGCTGTTTATTACTTGTTGGTATTGGGAGTGGGGGCGCATTATCTCATACAAATCAACCGTAAGAATATAGAAGACCCTAAGAGCAAATTAAGGATTGCGATAGATCAGTTAGTGATAGAATCATCTGAGAATACGATTCCTGAATATATCAATTAGAATCTATTACATCGAATCATCATTAATGAAGGGTCCAAAGCCTATCATACACACAAAGCTGATCAAGAAAATGACATAGGAATATTTTCGGGATATAAAAATGTTGTCAAAACAATAGCAGGTATAATCGAAGAAATTAATCCTAAGTTCCCTTAAAAAATAGTCTCGCCAGTAACTTATTTGAGATGGCTAATAACCAGATTTATTTCGCAGAACAACTGCTGAGACTAACTGATATAAAAGACTCTGACAATTCAAACAGTCAATTGATTGAATTGCTCAACTATTTTGTTGACAAGCTATTGTCGTGATCCGGAACATCGAGATACAACACTCGCAGTAGATAGCTAGCATTAAATGTATCGTAAATACATTGTTTCAACTTGTAGTCAAATTCCAATTCATTGTTAGTCAGGGCTACGTCAAAATAGTAATTTTGAGTTTCTGTGGGAAAGGTGCGTTCTAATTGAGCCAACTGTATATCATGGGTGGTAATTATTGCATGAGTCTCACACTCAATTAGTTTTTTGGTTAAAGCGATCGATCCGGTCAACTTATCCACAGAGTTGGTACCGGGTAACATTTCATCTATCAAGACAAAACAGTCTTGCTCTTTACCTAACTCCTCTAAAATCATAGAAACTCTGTTCAATTCAGCTTTAAATGTACTGACACATTCTTCTAAATTATCTTTTATTCTCATATAGGTAATCAACTTGACAATACTCAGATTGAGAGATTTACCGATGACTCTAGTCCCCGCATGAGCTCAGACCATGTTCGCTCCGATCGTTCTTAAAAAGGTACTCTTACCTGCCATATTCAAGCACGTAACTATAGTTACGTGCTTCTGCTGATTTACAGAGATACTATTATAAATACTATTCCCACTGATTATAAGGGATGATGCAATTCTCGAGCATTTACAACAAATGAATCTAATTTAATTTCAGCATAGGCAAACTGATCATTGTTATATGACCAATTAGATAAGCTCGATACAGCCTCCACCCTACCAAGAGTTAGAAATATTCCCTCGATTGAATGATTATTGTTCTTCTTCAAGTCTGATAACATTTTGAGTATTCTCTAATTCTAGAGGAACGTAATATTCAGTCTAGTACCAACAAGATTCAACCGATAATCTAAAAAATCTATAATTTTCTTGAGTTTATGGAGCGAGCCTACCTTAGACTGATTATCTCTATTCCTAAGATTGCTTATCATATCATTCAAATAAGCAGCGCTGTAATAATTAGAGAAAATATTTTTGATCGCTTGATTGATAGGGCCCAACAACCTGAGTGCTGATGAGATATCAGATTGAATCTGATCAACTTTCTTACCATGATAGATAGCTATTAACAAATTTATTCCTGCTATCCAGCCTGCAAAAGTTTGAGCATAATATGGGCCGAAAGGGTATCCTAAAGCTAATAAGAGCCAAATCAGTGGAAGGCTTGTATATTACGCTTTCAGTATCAATTGATTAACGAAAATTAAATCATGAGATAATAGTCGCTTAATATCATCGATCAGGTTAGCGTTATTAGTGGTAACCTCGAACAATCGAAATCCCAATTCCTGTCGAAATTCAATTTGCCCCGTGAGCTCTCGGACAGCTTCCTTACGGGTCAAGATAGTTTCATAGTCGGATGAGGCTAAAACATAGTCCGCGAGCTCTTGACCTCCATGATATGTGGTTGTTCGATTGAGCGTATGAAATAATGAAAATGGTCCAATTGCATCTAAATCATGGGCATAGGAATGAGCCTGAGTCGAATAACTTGCTCCATTCCGATATAGATTTTACCCCCCATTAAGGATATCTAATTCATTCTGATTAATCTTAGATAAGATCTGTACTTTTTGCTTCAATAAATCACTTCTTCGGTGACGGATCACGACGTATAAGAACATAATAATTGAAAAAATCACCCAGGCTATGATCAAATAAAGGGTCGCTTATAGCAGAAAGTAGGACCCAACGATCAGTAATGCTATTATGCCTAATCTCATAAAGCTCAAGCGTATAGAGAGCTGATGATAGTGATCGGCGAGCTCAGAATAATGTTTGACCCTATAAGCATAAAAATCAGTTTTAGCGTAATAATCTATTTTAGCCATAGTTTCACAATATATCGGTTATAGCGAAATATGTTTCACAGATTAAAGTCATAACAAGGGATATGAGACTCTTACTAATTCTAACAATGGGATTTTGGGCATGCTCTGAATCCACAACTGATGAAAATGAAGTCGTCGAGCCAATCATTTTTGGTCATTATTATGGACGCTCTTTTTTAGAAACCTGCATTGAAAACTATAAAGTATAAAATGGAAAGTTGTATAAGGACTTCGATGATGACTACTCCAGAAACAACTTCAATTTTATAAAACTATCCGACAAACTCTACGAACAAGTATTGGACATAATAAATCATATACCACAAGAATTAAGGGAAGTAAACGGACAAACCTTCGGTAGTCCAGATTGCGCCGATCAAGGTGGAGTTTATATTGAGTTATTCGACTCATCAAACTCTGAAGCTGACATGAAATTCTTCATTGTTCAGAGTCCTAATAATACACCAAAATATCTGCATAAGTTCGTTGATATAGTCAATGCAAAAATTGTATTGCTTCAATAAATCCTTTTGTCAATCTAAACTAATGCAGAGGACCGGAGTCTAATTGAGAAAAAATGAAAAGATCAATAATTACCTTTAGCTCCTTAGTTATTCTTACTGTAACTATAGTCTTTTATTACAGTAATCAATCATCCGATAATGATGTAGTAATCGAAGAAGCAATAGTCGATGAGGACATTAATCAAGTTGAGCCTTTTGGCGATGTAGAGCTTCATTCAAAAGAAGAAGTGTGGAGTGAAGTAAAGCCAGAAGACGAAATTGAGGATCTATTCTGACTCAATCGGCTGAATGACTTCCTCTTTATCTGACAGTTGTAAGAAAATAAGAGATACGAGTGTGAGTATGGCTGTGAAATAAAATACATTATCAAAGTTGGAAGGATCATTAGCATATAAGTACGCTGAGAGGAGAGCTCCACTGCCTATGAACAGTTCCAAACCAAGATACACTGTTGCTAATGCAATACCTCTACGTGATTCCTCAGAACGATCAATCGTCCATGCGAATACTGATGGTGCGGCAACTCCTATAGAAAAGCCTATAGCGCCTGTAGCTATCAATATATCATTAGCCGAATCTGCTGAACCTAAAAGCCAATAGGATAAAGCTATCATCACTGTTGCCACGGTAATCACTGCCTTACGACCGAACCTATCTGATACTTGTCCCGCCACAAGGCGGGATAAGACAGAGCACATCGTAAAGCTCGTGAAAAACAAGCCTTTATTTTCCATACCCACATAATTAGCCTGATCAGCAACAACTGTAAGTAATGCACCAAGACCGAGGTATGTTAAACCACATATGATAGCAGGAATAATAGAAACAGGATCTATCATCTCATTTCTCCTTATCCTCAGATGAGTCAATCTTAATTTAACTGGATTCTTGAGTGTTTCTCTCATTCGCAACAGCAATAGCACCGAAATCAAAGCAGTAAATGAACTCGCAAAAAACATGATATTCAATGAGTAATTACTTGCAATCCAACTTCCAATGGGAGGTGTAAGAGATGAACCAATATTGATACTTACTCCGATTATCCCCATCGCCTCTCCCCTTCTTTCGATTGGTGCTATGTCTGCGACATAAGCAGATATGGCTGTCGGTGTAAATCCAGTGGAGAATCCATGAGCCAATCTTAAAAAGAGAAAAAGTGACACCGTTGTTAGCAAAGGATAAAGGAAACTACATATAATGCATACCACCGAGCCAAACCCTATCACCGGCATACGCCCTATAATATCAGTCAACTTACCACTAATAGGTCTGGACAATCCAGCGGTTAATGTAAATAAGGAAATAATAAGTCCTTTATATTCAGCACCTCCCATATCTGAGAGATATGCTGGCAACTCTGGAATGATCATGTTAAAGCTCCCTCCAAAAAGTCCAAAACTCGTGCACAGAATCACGAATTGACGAGTATAAAGAACTTTGGGATAATTGATCATAGAGAGCAAAGTAACATTGCTCTCTAAAGGTGGTATGATTTATTGACTATTCTGAAGCATATTGCAATAAAGATTAACCTTGAAGCACAAATATTGCCTTACTCTCTATATTCTGTACTCAAAATGCTACAGTGATAAAGCACCTCAAACGTCACCGATTAAAGCGAAAAATAATAGTAGGTATCCACCATCGATAAGAATAAGCTTATATGATTTATTCTGATAGAGCTAATGGATAACCATAGCAAGAACGGCATAAAACACGGCAAACATTAAACCATGGAAGACTCCGTAAATAAACGTTGGCTCTTCTGGTGCGTATAAATTAACGATGATATTAATTCCACATGCAATAGTACACATAATTAGAAAGGATAATCCATGATTTATCAGCATACCAGATTGAGCTTTTTCATCTATTACTCCAGTTTCTATTTGCCATGCCTTGCCAAATAGAGCAGTATACCAAGCAAAGCCAAGTAAGAATAAAGCCAATGCTGCAATTAAAATTTCAAACATTTCCATAATTAGTAAGTTATGTTAAGAACGAAAAGAAGAAAAAACGCATAAGTACAGATAATTGAACGGGTCATATAGAAGAAAACACATACATTTATATTGTAATATGACAAAAAATTAGGGCTACACGGAAATAATATGTGTCCATAGATAGAAGTCAAATCACTATGAAAAAAGTAATATTCGTATTTCTAAGTGTTTCAATCTTAACAGTAAGCTTTTTAGAACAGAGTTCTGCTCAAGATCACTCGGTTGCTCGCACATGGAATGAACAACTATTAGAGGCAATCAGAGGAGATTTTGCACGCCCTACTGTTCATGCTCGTAATTTATTTCATGTATCAACAGCCATGTATGATGCTTGGGCAGTCTTTGATACGCTGGCTGATCCCTTTCTATTGGGAAATACTATAGGTGCTTTCACATCTTCGTTCGATGGTTTTGAACCCACAGGAGAAGTAGAGGCGGAAAAAGAAGCCGCTGTCAGTTATGCCGCATATCGGCTTATTAAATACAGATTTAAGTTTGCACCAGACGGGTTTAACACGCTGAATCGGTTAGATGCTCATATGGACTCATTAGGCTATGATAAAAACTACAACTCAACTGACTATGCCAATGGCGATGGTAGAGCATTAGGTAATTATATTGCAGAACAAGTCATTGAGTTTGGACTACAAGATGGTTCTAATGAGATTAATGACTACAGCAATTTATATTATGAGCCCGTTAACGAACCATTAGTAATGACATACAGCGGCAATGCTGACATTTCAGATCCGAATCGTTGGCAACCACTAACATTAGACGTTTTCATAGACCAGGCAGGTAATATCATTCCCTTTGATACTCCAGAATTCTTGAGTCCTGAGTGGGGCAACGTTACACCATTTGCGCTTAAAGAAGATGACCTCACTACATATGAATCAGGAAGTGATAAATATAAAATCTATCATGATCCAGGTCCACCACCTCTCATTGACTCCATGTCCACTGTAGAATTACAAGATTATCAGTGGGGTTTTATGTTAGTATCTCAATGGTCAAGTCACTTAGATCCTACTGATAGTGTAATGTGGGATATATCTCCAGCATCATTAGGTAATATTCCTGAGGGAAACCTCCCGACAAGCTATGCTGAGATGCGAGATTTTTATGACGCTATCAAGGGCGGAGATAATAGTATGGGGCATGAAAAAAACCCAGTTACCGGCGAGCCCTACAAGCCTAATATTGTTCCAAGAGGTGATTACACCAGAATTTTAGCAGAGTTTTGGGCAGATGGCCCAGATTCTGAGACACCACCAGGCCATTGGTTTACCATATTAAACTATGTCAATGACCAACCAGAATTGGTACGTAGTTACAGAGCTCAGACTGACACATTAGATGTATTAGAGTGGGATGTTAAGTGCTATTTTATTTTAGGTGGAGCTATGCATGATGCAGCAATAAGCACCTGGGGGATTAAAGGCTATTACGATTACCTACGTCCTGTATCAGCGATCAGATTTATGGCAGAGATGGGACAATCTACTGATACCTTACTCCCTAACTATCATAAGATGGGCCTACCATTAATAGAAGGTTTTTCAGAATTGGTAACAGAAGGTGATTCATTAGCTGGTGATGATGGCGAAAATATAGATGAAGTAAAGATATATAGCTGGCGAGGCCCTGACTTTATATCTAACCCACGCATAGACATGGCAGGTGTAGGATGGATTCTGGCTAAAGACTGGTGGCCATACCAGCGGCCAAGTTTTGTATCTCCACCTTTTGCAGGTTTTGTATCTGGGCACTCTACCTATTCCAGAGCAGCTGCAGAAGTGCTCACTAAGATTACAGGCTCTGACTTTTTCCCAGGAGGAGTAGGAGAATTTATCGCTCCGATGAACGAGTTCTTAGTTTTTGAAGATGGACCAAGCCAAGATATAACTCTACAATGGGCAACGTATAGGGATGCTTCAGATCAAACCAGCCTATCTCGTATTTGGGGAGGCATTCATCCTCCTGCAGATGATATTCCAGGTCGTCTAA
>CACLQQ010000018.1 GCA_902609095.1 uncultured Bacteroidota bacterium
TCAGCAGTATTAATTAAGGATATATTTATTGGCTCTGAATATTGATCAAGACCTTCTAAAGTAACATACCATATATCCATTTTACCCTCTCCTCCATTTCTATTAGAGCTGAAGTAAAGAACTTCTTTGCCACTACTCCTATCAAATCCTAAACTGGGCTGTGTAGATGTATGGCTATTTCCATTAATATGATCAGGAAGTTTAGTTTCGGGCCCAAATGATCCATCACCTAAAATCGCTCTACTGTATAAGTCACACCTGATTTCGCTGAAATTATCATAGTCACAAATAGTATAATAAAACCTTGACCTATTGGTATTATAGGCAGTATGAGCCGTGTGCAGATTATCTCTATTCAAATCTCCTTCAATCGGCACACCAGACACATCACCTGAATTCAATATTTTTGAAATAACTCCGGTAGGAATATTTTTCTTTTGCTCTGTTTGAAAGGCCAATGAACTATAGGTTATCCCTTCTGATTCAATTACAGCCCCAAATTCTGAATACTCAGTGTTTATATTGTCTCCTAATCGGTTTATCTCAATATTTTGTTGAGGATTTTGAATAATTTTTTTTGCCCACTGCACGGAACTCAGTTCTTTAGCTGCTTTAGCAGAAAGGTATTCATTCTCACCGTCTTGCTCAGACAGATACATATTATAATACGTTGTTGCAGCATTATAATCTCCCACTGTTTGAGCCATTTCACCTAAATAAAAAGGTGCTAATGGATAACTATTACTATCATCCTTCTCAACAACTTTGGTATAATATTCTTTTGAAAGATTGTAAGAGTCAAACAATCTAGCTGACTCGGCAATCTTGTACATTACATTTAAATCACTCGTATCAAACTGAATTGCCTCCAAATAGTATGACAAAGAACTGTAATAGTCTTTTTCCATAAAAGACTTATCACCTGCGGTAAGAAACTGGCTTCTGTTTTGAGCTGTTATTGTACCGACAATACAAAAAAAGACTATAAGAACATTTATGCTTGTCTTATTCATACTTGTCACTCTTAGAATATCGGACATACTTTCACCTTTTTAAATGGTTTGACGTTGGTAATGATATAGGTGAAGTGCAATTCTATAGTACTTGGATTCTGTAGGTTGGCATTAGGAAATTGACTTCCTAAGTCATTGAAACCTGATACGTCAATATCATAATTAGCCGAAACATAAAAATTCTTGTACTGCAGTGCCATTATGGGCCAAAGGCTACCACTCGTTCTATACCCTAAACCAACATGTACTTCCGTTTCCTTTCCTCTTGCTTGATTAACATAAATTTTAGCTAAACCTCCTATCTGTGCCTCATTATAATCACCTTGGAATTGGCTCATCGCATTCAACTGTAAATCCAATTTATCTGCTAATTGAAAACTACCTACCGCTGTAAATGCAAACCTCCGAGGCAATGCCACTTCCTCGAGATCATCTCTAAATGCGACATTGGGTTCAAATAAGTGATAAATACCCATACCTAAATCAAGCTTTGTTCTTTTAGACTTCTGCCATCTATAATTAAGTCCTAAACCAGATTCAATAAAAGACTTACTTTGAGTATTAAGCAATTCTCGCGGATCGAGACTTGCATCGAAATTTCTACCGTTCCATTGTGAATCCCATGTTAATGAGTTTATATCAACTGCTCGATTAGCAAAGCCCAACAGTAATCCCCCTGTAAATAGATTTTGCTTATTAATGATATAAGTATAAGAGCCTGTAAGATTCAGATTAAATAAATTTAGATTAGCAAGTCTGTCCTGACTGTCATAATTAAATAGCAAACCTCCAGAGAAGAAATACTTCCTATCCTTTTGGGGATAAAATTTCATATCGTAAGATCCACTAAATGTTGTCCAAGGAACAATTGAAGTCCATTGATTCCTATAGCTAAGATTCAATCTCTTGTCGCCGTTAAATATCCCTGTTTTTGCCGGATTAATGTTGAGAGGGGAATTATAGAATTGAGAATAATGTATATCCTGAGCCACAATAGCTTCAACAAAAGCAGAGAAAAGAAAAAGTACTATAAGCCTTTTCATTCTAGGTTATGTAGGTTTGTTCATATTATCAAATCAAAATGCAAAGTATAACTACAAAAAGCGTGCTTATTTTATTTATAGTCGAAAAAAGTGGTAAACCCTTCTAAGTTTTCCTACTCTTTAACCCCTTAATCACTGATAAAGTTACCTTGAATAACTTGATCAGTATAATGTAATTTACAAATGCCTTTATTAATTTATATAATTTATTTCAATATAAATCTTCGATTTGAAACTATTGACAACCTCTCAGATCCAAACGATAGAACAAAACGACACAAGCTCCAAGGTTGGGAGAAATAAAGAACTTATGTATTCAGCCGTCCGAGTATTCATAAGTTGGCTGAGTAATAAGCTACATGAAGTACATACGATTCATGTCTGTGTACGGCATGGAAACAATGGAGCAGACGGAATACTGATAGCAGAGAAACTTGCAATACAAGGCTATAATGTAATAATATACAGTAACATTGAATCAAATAGCGTCAGTGAACTTTTCGTAAATCATTTAGAGAGAATAAAAAACATAAAAGGCCTTACTCTTTGTTCCTTTACTCAATTTGCTCCAATAAGCAACTCAAGTGAAATAGTAATTCATGCACTATTTGGAATAGGAGTGAATAGAGCATTGAGCGGGGTGTACAAAAAAATGGTCGATCAAATCAACTTAAGTAGAGCACCTATATATAGTGTCGACATCCCAAGTGGTCTATATGGTGAAGGGGTAACAGACAGTCCAACTATAAAGGCTAATGCTACCTGCAGTTTTGAATTTCCTAAACTCTCATTTTTTCAGAAAGAGAATCAATCTTCTTTAGGAGAGTGGTGTTTTAAATCAATCGATATAGATCAATTAGAAATTCACAAGATAAAATCGA
Organism: uncultured Bacteroidota bacterium; assembly: GCA_902609095.1. Lineage (GTDB taxonomy): Bacteria > Bacteroidota > Bacteroidia > Chitinophagales > Saprospiraceae > GYS-P2D. The sequence goes on from CACLQQ010000018.1 coordinate 2,938, forward strand.
ACCATAGACTTATTGACTACAAGCTTGTAAATTAAACGCTCAAAAAACGGGAGAAATTTAGTCATAAAGCTTCCTATGGGAATGTGGGTATAATTGCGGGTGAATATGGCATGGCGGGAGCAGCAATACTATGTGGCAGATCTTGTCCTAGAACAGGTGTCGGTTTAATGACCATGTTTGGTTGTAAGGATAATAGGATAATACTTCAAGCTAAATTACCAGAATCATTGTTCATTAATATAACTGAATACAGGCACGATAATAATATACAATATCTGATAGGCCCAGGAATTGAACGGGATGAGAATTTCAAAAATGTCCTAGAGGATATAATAAATTCAAAAAGCCCGGTGGTAATAGATGCTGGAGCTCTAAACTACATATCACGTAACAAGAATTTATTGGATAAATTATCGACTAATTCAATATTAACCCCTCATCCTAAGGAGTTTTCGAGATTATTCGGAAATACCTCAAACCCACATGAGAGATTACTGCGACAGGTAGAAAAGTCAAAACAACACAATGTAATCATAGTACTAAAAGATCACTTCACAACTATAACTACTCCTAATGGTATGGTTTACTATAACATAACAGGTAACGCTGGTTTAGCAACGGGTGGGAGCGGCGATGTGCTGACAGGCATTATAGGGACTTTTTTAGCTCAAGGTTATAGCCCGATTCAAGCCGCCTATCTTGGCGTATATATTCACGGCAGAGCAGCGGACTGTTATGTTGAATAGTACGATATGTTAAGTTTGACTCCTTCTGGTGTAATAGATAATATTCAGAATATTCTAAAAGAACTTTAAGATTCCTAAAAGAAAAATCTGTGTGCTTACTGGAGCGGGAATAAGTGCTGAAAGCGGCATTAAGACTTTTCGTGATGCAGATGGTCTATGGGAGGGTCATGATATCATGGAAGTTGCGAGTCCTATTGGGTTTAATAAGAATCCAAACTTGGTGTTAGATTTCTATAATCAGAGAAGGAGTCAATTAAAAGAAGTCAAACCTAACACTGCTCATCATGAAATAGCAAGAATGGAAGCAGAGTTTGATGTAACCATAATCACTCAAAATGTTGATGATCTGCATTAAATAGCTGGATCAAAAAATATCATTCATTTGCACGGAGAACTCACTAAAGCCGTAAGTTGCGGAGATGAGAACTATATTATTGAATGCAATCGGGATATAACCCCGAAAGATCAGTGCCCTCAAGGCTTTCAAATGAGACCATTTATAGTATGGTTTGGAGAAGAGGTTCGAATGCTATCTGCGGCCATAAAAGAAATTACAAAATGTGATGCTATCATGATAATAGGAACATCCATGCAAGTTTATCCTGCTGCGAGCTTAACGGCTTATGCCCCTGTTGATACTCATATATTTTATATTGACCCTGATCCAAATGTAAATTACGAACTGAGTCTCCGTAATAGGTTAAAAATATTTAAAGGGCCAGCAACTTTAGAAACTAAAAATGCGATAGAAACTCTTAAGAACCTATATCGCATTTAATATGTTTGTATCTACTCTATGAGTTTAACTTCCGCACATTAGGCAGCCTTCTTCCATAGTACAAACTTCTCCTTCTGCCATTACTTCTTCTGGCTGCTGTTGCTCTTGATTCACATATTTTTTCTGATGCTCCTCGCTCAATGTGAATTTGATTGGATCTACAGCGGCCTTTGATCTCAAGTAATACATACCCGTTTTTAAGCCCTTTTGCCAAGCATAAAAATGCATTGATGTTAATTTTCCAAAGTTTGGATTTTCAACAAAGAGATTAAGACTTTGAGATTGACAAACGAAAGCACCTCTATCTGCTGCTAGGTCAATTATCGCCTTCTGGCTAATTTCCCAAACAGTTTTATACAAATCTTTAAGTTTTTGTGGCACTTCAGGGAAATCCTGAATGGAACCATTACTAGCCATCAATCGTTCACGCATCTCATCATTCCAAAGACCTTCGGATATTAAATCCTTTAATAAGTGCTTGTTAACAATAATATATTCACCTGATAGAGTTCGTCTTGTATAAATATTGGAAGTATATGGTTCTATACACTCATTATTTCCTAAGATCTGAGAAGTCGATGCGGTTGGCATCGGTGCCAATAGTAAACTATTTCTCATTCCGGTTTTTTGAACCTCAGCCTTCAATTCACCCCAATTGTATCTATCCGTAGGAGTAACTCCCCACATATCAAATTGAAGAACTCCTTGACTAGCAGGGCTGCCTTCGAAGGTTTGGTAAGGTCCTTCTTTTTGAGCGATGAGGTTGGACTCCATCACAGAAGCATGATAAATCGTTTCGAAAATATTTTGATTAAGTTTTCGAGCCCCTTCACTATCAAAAGGATGTCCTGCTAAGATGAAGGCGTCAGCTAAACCCTGGACTCCAATACCAATAGGTCGATGCCTAAAGTTTGAATTCTCAGCTTCTGGAATAGGATAATAATTAATATTAATTATTTTATTGAGATTACGGGTAATAACTCTAGTAATATCATGGAGTTTCTGAAAATCATAAGTGCCATCCTCCGAGACAAACTTAGGAAGCGAAATAGACGCAAGATTACATACAGCTACTTCATCTGGAGCTGTATATTCAACAATCTCTGTACATAGATTACTTGACCGTATAGTTCCTAGGTTCTTTTGATTTGATTTCTCATTACAGGCATCTTTGTATAAGATATAAGGGTTACCAGTTTCAATTTGAGATTCAAGTATAGCAAACCAGAGGTCTTGAGCTTTAATCGTTTTACGTGCTTTACCCTCTTGTTCATATTGATGATAGAGATCTTGAAACTTAGAACCAAAACAATCATATAAACCAGGAGCTTCATTAGGACAAAACAAAGACCATTCACCATCTTCCTTCACCCTCTTCATGAATAAATCAGGAATCCAAAGAGCATAGAAAAGATCTCTGGCACGCATTTCTTCTTTTCCATGATTCTTTTTCAACTCTAAGAATTCAAATACATCGGCATGCCAAGGTTCTAAATATATTGCAAAAGCCCCCTTACGCTTACCCCCTCCTTGATCAACATATCTTGCAGTATCGTTAAATACTTTTAGCATAGGTATAACACCATTAGAGGTTCCTCCAGTACCTTTGATATAGGATCCTTTTGCTCTGACATTATGTATACTTAGACCGATTCCACCAGCCGATTGTGATATTTTCGCACACCTTGATAAGGTTTCGAAAATTCCAGGTATACTATCCTCAGTTGCTGAAAGTAAAAAACAAGAGCTCAATTGGGGTTTAGGTGTTCCTGCATTGAATAAGGTAGGAGTGGCATGAATGAACCACTTCTCTGACATTAAATTATATGTCTCGATTGCAGCTTCGATATCCTTACCATGAATTCCAACAGCTGCTCTCATTAGCATATGTTGAGGACGCTCTACTACTTTACCATCCATTCTAAGGAGATAAGAACGTTCTAAAGTTTTGAATCCGAAATAGTCGAAACTATAATCTCTATCATAAATTATAGCTGAGTCAAGAACATCTCTATTAGCCTTTATAATTGAAATAGTTTCATCACCTATAAGTCCCGCTTTAGCTCCTGTCTTTGGGTCTATGTACTTATGGATTGCAGCCATCGTCTTAACAAATGACTTATCTGTTCCTTTATGAAGATTAGAAACAGCTATTCTTGCTGCGAGCTTAGCGTAGTCTGGGTGATATGCTGCCATAGAAGCAGCAGTCTCTGAGGCTAAATTGTCTAATTCTGTCGTAGAGACACCATCATATAGACCTTGAATTACTTTTTTAGCAATCTCTATTGAATCCACATGTATTGAGTCCAAGCCGTAGCATAACTTTTTTATTCGAGCGGTAATTTTGTCAAAAGAAACGTTTTCTTTCTTACCACTTCGTTTTAGTACTTCCATGATTTTTTAAGATTAAAATTTACGCGGATGTAGGGATCAGATTTGGTTTAGGTTGGCTTGGACTGTCCGTTCTATCCTTTGATTAATTTATTTATTTACTGTTTTGGACTTTTTTAAAAATCCTCGTTTAATGAGAATACTTGCTTATCCTTATCGGCCATCACGCCTGATTTTTGGTAGTCACCTACTCTTTTTTCAAAGAAATTGGTTTTTCCTTGTAGAGAAATTAGATCCATCCATGGGAATGGATTCTCTGCGTTGTAAACTTTCTGATTCCCTAATGAAACTAATAGACGATCAGCGACAAACTCTATATACTGGCACATTAAATCAGAGTTCATTCCAATTAGATTAACTGGTAGCGCATCACTCACAAACTCTTTCTCTATATCTACAGCGCTGACTATGAGTTTCTCAATAGTCTCCTTTGGTAATTTATTCTGTATATGCTGATTATATAACAAACATGCGAAGTCACAATGCATTCCCTCATCTCTTGATATTAATTCGTTACTAAAGGAAAGTCCTGGCATTAATCCACGCTTCTTCAACCAAAATATAGAACAAAAAGAACCAGAAAAGAATATCCCCTCGACTGATGCAAATGCAATCAACCTCTCGGCGAAACTTCCATTCTCTATCCATTTGAAAGCCCACTCTGCTTTTTTCTTTACACAATCAAGGTTTTCAATTGCATTGAGAAGATAGTCTTTCTCATTTCCGTCTTTTATGTAGGTGTCTATGAGTAAAGAATAGGTTTCAGAATGAATGTTTTCCATCATGATTTGAAATCCATAAAAGAATTTAGCTTCTGTATATTGAACCTCGCTTACCATGTTTTCAGCAAGATTTTCGTTAACTATACCGTCACTTGCCGCAAAAAATGCCAAAACATGCTTGACGAAGAATCTTTCGTCATCATTTAATTTATTAGCCCAATCAGAGAGATCCTGGTGGAGATCTATTTCTTCAGCTGTCCAAAAACTTGCTTCAGATTTTTTATAAAAAGCCCAAATATCATCATGTTCAATTGGAAATAAGACAAACCTATTTGGATTTTCTTTTAGTATTGGCTCTACGGCTTGAGTCATATTATTTACTTATTTTCTTTGTTACAAATTATGTCAATAATCCCCTAGAAATGTTGTGACGTTTAGTTCTTTTTTTGGTTAATCCTGTACGTTATTACATTACATGAAAAGGGTCCTCGAGAAGAAAATGAACTCTTATTCTGTTTGGCTATCAATGACAAAACAAATAAATGCAAAAAAGTAATAATGTGTCCTTCTTGGCGCTTCATAGTTATCAACATCATGTTAGTAAAAAACCTAACATATTATAAATCAGCGATATACGTATTGCGCATCATTCTGCCGGTGTGGACAATCTTCATAAAATGTTGATAACGTGCCGATAATGCGTTATGTAGAATTGTAATATATAAAAGCTTAAGCTCTATTTCTCCTGAAAATCATTATGAGTAAGAACCCTAATATGATAGAAATCAAAATAATAATGTAGAAGGCTGCCGGATGATCTTTTAATGGCAAATTGTTAAGATTCATGCCATAAAAACTAGCTACAAGAGTCGGCACCATCAAAATAATAGTAATCATAGTCAACCTATGTATAACAATATTTAAGTTATTAGAAATAATAGAAGCATAAGCCTCCATAGTACCACTTAATATATTAGTGTGAACATTAGCCATTTCTAACGCCTGACTATTATCAATAATAATATCTTCAAACAAATCCTCATAGTCATCTTTACCTCTGATACCCAGGAAATCTGTTCTTCTCATTTTTTGCTTCAGCAAGTCATTATCACTTAATGAGTTCATCAGATATACCAAACTCTTTTCAATCTTCAATAATTCTTGAAGTTCTTTATTTCGACTTGAATTATAAAGTTCCTTTTCTATGACATTTCGTTTGAGATTAAGTTTCTTCAACCCATCTAAAAATTGAAAAACTGTTTGCTCAAATAATTTCAATACATACAACTCATTGTCTCTTGGATTGAAGTTCTTAACTCTCCCTCTTATAAACTTTGTTAATATTGGATTTTCAACTGACGATATTGTGATAATCCGTTCGTGTGCCATAATGACCCCTATTGGGGCAGTTATATATAAAGCATCACTTTCCTTCGCATCTTGATTCAGCACTGGTGTATTAATTACAATCAGCTTAATCCCATCCTCTTTCTCGTAACGAGACCTCTCATCTATATCTAAGGAATCAATTAAGAAATCTAAAGGAATATTCTCTTGCTCTGCTAACAGTTCTAATTGAGAATTATCCAATGGGGCATAGACATGTATCCAATCTGCTTCATATGAAGAGACTTGCTTCAATTCAGTCCCCACCTTTCTGAAATACTGTATCATGATTATTTTATATCATTAAGAATTACTCAAAACTGATATTATTCCTATGAGCCAATAATAGTTCTGCAAAAATAACTATCCGTAGCACTCCATATTATATATGTACAATTATGCTGCCATCGATCTAATAGATAAGCTTTTTAATCTAAAGGACAATCATTAATCGTACTTTTGCGCCACTTTTAGGATTCATACGAGAATAGATATATGGAAAAAAATCAAATTATAGGTTTCGCCCTAATTTTTGTAATTATAATGGCTTGGAGCGTTCTTAATAAGCCCATCCAAGAAGATAATCGAATAGTTGATGCCACTGAGCAGATTAGTACTGCAACAAAAAACACAGGAGGCTCGGGAACTCCTACAATCATTCAAGGCTCAATTAACAACTCAACCATCACTAATGCCGTAAATACATCAGGAACTTTTGGTAAGTCATCTCTCGGTACAGAAAGAACTTCAACTATTGAGAATAATAAGATCAAAGTAACCTTCTCTAATAAAGGAGGACGAATTAAGTCTGTGGAGATAAAAGATCACTACAAGATACAATCCGAAGGAGATCAAGAAGCCAAAAGCCTTGTCAATCTATTAGAAGATGAAAAAAATAATATAAATTATCGTTTAAGTCTCAATGGTGAAATTGTCAATACTCGCGACTTATTTGCTACACCAAAAGTAAATGGCAATCAAATATCTTATATAGTTACTGGCAATAATGGAGAACTCATTGTTCAGAACTATAAATTGTTAGATGATTCATACGTGCTTGAGCATGAGCTTTCTACTCAAGGAATGACCGCTACAATTAATAGCACCCAATTAGAAATCACTAATTATCTGGACAGATTAGAAGAGAATTACACTTTTGAAAAAACTGTATCGACTGTTTATTACAAAGAGTCAGATGAAGGAAGTGATTATTGTAATTGTAGAGGAGATGATGTAGAGGATCTGACCAATAAAAAAATAGACTGGTTCTCTTTCTCCAATCAGTTTTTTAACACATCTTATATAACTAAAGGGAGAAAGCTTGACGGTATCATAGCCAGTGTAGAAGTTTTGGAGGACACTAATCCTGACTTAAAGAAAACAAGTGTGGTGGCCAACATTCCCCTATCTGGAAGTGAGACCAATTATGCAATGGATATCTATATTGGTCCAAATGAATATGACCAATTGAAAGCCGCAGCACCTCAGTTAGAAGAAATCATTCCTTACGGCAGAAGTATATTCGGGAGTATAAATCGCCATTTTATTAGACCATTCTTCAATCTGCTTTCGGGTTTCATTGGTAGCAAAGGCGTTGTAATCGTCCTAATCATCTTTATAATTAAGATGGCCCTATATCCGCTGACTTATAAGATGCTCCATTCTCAAGCAAAAATGGGGGCTCTTAAGCCAGAGTTAACAAAGATGAAAGACAAATTCAAGGATGATGCGCAAAAGCAGCAGATGGAGACAATGAAAGTCTATCGTGAATATGGTGTAAATCCAATGGGTGGATGTCTCCCCATGTTTATACAGATGCCTATATGGTATGCGCTTTTTAGATTCTTCCCTGCATCAATCACATTCAGACAAGAGTCATTTCTATGGGCGTCTGATCTTTCATCCTATGACGATATCATACAACTACCATTTACTATTCCTGGATTTGGTGGCCATTTAAGTCTATTTACCATTCTATGGGCTTTGGCTACAGTTGTTTATACATATTATAATATGAAGCATATGGATATGACGGCTAATCCTGCGATGAAGTATGTCCAGTATTTGATGCCATTAATGTTCTTTGTCTTCTTTAACAATTATGCTTCAGGATTGACTTGCTACATGTTTTTCAGTCAGTTAATTACTATTTCGCAAACAATACTCACGAAAAAGTATGTTTTTGATCACGAGAAAATACTGGTAGAATTAAATGTCAAAAAGAGTCAGCCTAAAAAGAAAACTGGATTTCAAGCAAGATTCGCTGGCGCCATGGAACAACAACGAAAAATCCAAGAGCAAAAACAGCAGCAGGCTAAGAAAAAGAAAAAGTAATTGATTCTGTGTATTAAAGCGACCCCCAAAGGCTTCTCGGCAGTATCTTAAATGTATGAGCATTAAACCGACAGGGATTATTGGAGGAGGAAGATTTGGATTAGCATTAGCTAAGCTATTATCTACTAACAATAATGTCTTACTTCATAGTCGTCGTCAAGAATTAATTGACACCATCAATCATAAGGAAGAGTACCAAGGCTACACTATTCCTCGGAGATTGAGTGCCACTACTGATCTTAAAAATCTTTGTGAAGCCTGTGATGTCATATATCCTGTAACTCCTTCTGAGTTTTTCTGTGATATGATTAAATCTGCCGCCACTCATCTGACTCCAAGACATATACTAATTCATGGGACAAAAGGCTTTCATATATATGAAAATGAGGTAGAGTATGACAACATAGACATTGATCAGGTTTACACTATGAGTCAGGTCATATTAGCTGAAACTGATGTCAAAAGAGTTGGAGCACTGTGCGGCCCAAATTTGGCTAAAGAAATCCTCGACGATCTGCCTACTGCCACTGTTATCGCAAGCCCGTTTGATGAGGTTATTGAGATAGCAACTCAGCAGTTATCCGGATCTAAATTTTATGTATTCAACTCCTATGATATCAAAGGAGCAGAAATTGCTGGGGCTCTTAAAAATGTAATAGCCATCGCATCTGGAATAATAGGAGGAAGAAACTTAGGTAAAAATGCTGAAGCTATGTTAATTACCAGAGGTCTGAGCGAAATAATCAAAATGGCATCTCTAGTAGGTGTAGATTATAAAGCGTTTTTAGGAACTGCGGGCGTAGGTGACTTAATTGCTACTGCGACATCTCCCCTATCCCGGAATTATACCTGTGGCGTCCGCATAGCTCAAGGAGAAGATGTAAACCATATTATCGCTACCTCATCTGAACAAATTGAAGGTTTACGATCACTTAAAGTAGCCAATGCGCTGATTAAAAAGCATAAGATACTTGCACCTATCACATCTTTGATTTCTAGAATTATTTACGAAGGACAAGATGTTGATCGCAGCATCCATTATCTCATGAAGTATCCAGTTTCTAAGGATGTAGATTTTATAAATTAAGGTATCATGGAAAAAATAAAATGTCCTAACTGTTCTCATAAGTTTGATATCGAGGGAGTATTAGCTAAAGATATTAGAGCACAATTAAAGGATGAACTCAAGTCAGAAAGAAAATCGATAATTGATGAGCGAAAAAAGATCGAAGAAGAATTAAATCAACAAAAGATTGAGTTTGAGGGAAAGAAAAAAAGAGAGAACGAAATATTTACTGAAAGACTAAACAAAGCCAAGCAGGATCAAATAGAACTTATAAAAAAACAAGTTCGTGAAGATTACAATGTCCAACTCCAAAGTCAGAGTAAAACTTTATCGGAATTTCAAGAGAAGCTAAGAGGATATCAGCAAAAAGAAATTGAGCTGCTCCAGACGCAAAGAAGAATGGATGAACAATTACAGAATAAGGAGTTAGAATTACAGAGAAGGTTAGGAAAAGAACGAGAGCAGATACAAAGTCAGTTAAAGAAATCATTGTCAGAAGAACTAGAACTCAGATTAAAAGAAAAAGATACGCTCCTTCAACAACAGAATAAACTAATAAAAGAACTCAAACGCAAATCTGAGCAAGGATCTATGCAACTACAAGGTGAGGTACAAGAACTGGCCATTGAAGAATACTTACGTCACACCTTTAAGTACGATAAAATAGAGGAGGTTAAGAAAGGAGCTATTGGAGCCGATAGCATTCAGATAGTTGTAGATGAGATGCAAAGAGATTGTGGCAAAATTGTCTATGAGTCCAAACGCACTAAGTTGTTCAGTAAAGATTGGATTCCTAAATTAAAATCGGATCAAAGAAAGGCACAAGCAGATATAGCTGTTTTAGTTACACAGGTTTTCCCTAAAGACATGGAGCGCTTCGGACAAAAAGACGGGATCTGGATTTGTAACTATGAAGACTTCAAAGGACTTTCTTTTGTCCTTAGAGAAATTATTCTTAGAGCATCTGCCGCTCACGCTGCACAGAACAACAAAGGAGATAAAATGGAGTTACTCTATACATTCTTGACAAGTCAAGAGTTCAGACTTCAAATCAGTGGTATTGTGGATGGCTTTACTACTATGAAGTCAGATTTGGATAAAGAAAAAATGGCAATGCGTAAGATTTGGAAAAATCGCGAAAAGCAATTGGAGATAATAATATCGAACACAATCGATATGTATGGGAGCATAAAAGGAATAGCAGGAGCCGCCGTTCCTAATATCGACAAATTAGAATTAGATCTTTCAACAGATTTGGATCAATTGACGTAATCTTTATTTTTATCGTCTATGACTAAAGACATGTCTATATAATTTCAATATTTAATGACTATTGGGCATTTTTAGCTTATCAATACAAATTACATTACAACTAAGTTATGACTGATTTTTCGAGCGTTGATAACATGAGTACTAAACCTAAATCGTTTTGGAGCAGACCGGAGGGAGTTACAGGTACAATCTTCTTGGCTGCCATAGTTGGGGCCATCGGGTTTTTACTTTTCACCAGTTTGGGGGCTATTGTAGCCTTTACATCTTCTCTTCTTGGCTTAGTAGTTACAGTGTTGGCATTAGGAGCAATAATTTATATGGTTTTAGACCCTAAGATGAGAGCACTTGTCGGATATATGTATAAGAGCATTATGAGAAAGATCACTGGAATCTTCGTAACGATAGATCCAATAGGAATTCTAAAAAACTATATTGATGATCTCTCTGACAACCTTAAGAAGATGGGCAAGCAGATAGGCAACCTTAGAGGCCAAATGCGAAAGCTAAAAACCATGATGCTTGATAACACCAAGGATATCGAGCAAAATCTCATGATTGCTAAGAAAGCCAAGCAAATGGGTAACGAGAAGCAATTGATGCTTTCTTCTCGTAAGGCTGCAAGACTACGTAATAGCAATGAGAAGTATGAGAAACTTCATAGTAAAATGAGCTTGCTGTATAAGGTGTTAACTAAAATGTACTCAAATTCTGAGATTCTCCTTGAGGATACTAAAGATCAAGTCAAAGTAAAGGAACAAGAGAGAAAATTAATCAGAATGTCCCATTCGGCTATGAAGTCCGCCATGAACATTATCTCTGGTAACTCTGATAGACGAGCAATGTTCGATCAAGCAATGGAAGTAATAGCTGATGACGTAGCTAACAAAGTAGGAGAAATGGAACAGTTCATGGAATTATCAGCCAATTTCATGGATTCGGTAGATCTCCAAAATGGAATTTTTGAGGAGCAAGGCATGAAAATGCTTGAAGAATATGAGAAGAAAAGTTCGATTCTACTCTTAGGGGGAGAAGAGAAGTATGACGCAGAAACTCTGGACCTCAATGAATATCAAGTAGAAAAGGGAAAAATATCTCGCGACTCTGACTATAGCAGTTTGTTTGATTAGTTAGATGGTTTATAACCCAGTTCAGCTCCTTTAGTTAACATATATTCTTGAGCTGCTTTTACATCATTCCGGATTTTTCCGTCGAGAATAGCCTCTCGTATTGCAGTTTTAATCACCCCTACATCTTTAGACGGTGACATATTGAAGGCCTTCATAATGTCCTGACCAGTTATAGGAGGTTGCCAGTTTCTTAGTTGATCTTTAGCTTCAATTTCAACCATCTTCGATTTGATAATTTGATAATTGGCTAAATAACGTTTCTGCTTATTATGATTTTTAGTTGTGATATCGGCTGAGCAAAGCGTCATCAAGTCATCTATATCCTCTCCTGCATCAAATAAAAGTCTCCTAATGGCCGAGTCCGTAATATTCTCCTTAGACAAGGATATTGGTCTAAGATGTAGTCTAACTAATTTTTGTACATATTTCATCTTATGATCCAGCGGCAGCTTCAACTGCTTAAATATTTTCGGAGTCATATTAGCTCCTACTGCATCATGACCATGAAAAGTCCATCCTGATTTTTTACTATATCGCTTGGTTCTAGGTTTTCCAATATCGTGCATAATTGCTGCCCACCTTAGCCATAAATCGTTGCTTACTTCAGCGACATTGTCTAATACTTGAGTAGTATGATAATAATTATCCTTATGCCCATGTCCATCCACAAAGTCAACTCCTCTCAATTGAGCCATTTTAGGGAAAATCAAATCGATCAATCCACTCTGTTCTAGTAATGTAAAACCAACTGATGGTTTATTAGAAAGTACAATCTTGTTTAGTTCTGTTGTGATTCGTTCTTGGGACACGATCTCAATTCTGTCTACATTTCTTTTAATGCCTTCAAAAGTTGAAGGCTCTATTGTGAACCCTAATTGCGATGCGAACCTGATAGCTCTCATCATCCTAAGTGGATCATCAGTAAAAGTACGATCTGGATCGAGTGGAGTACGAATCGTCTTATTTTCTAAGTCTCTTATACCGTTGAATGGATCTATAACGTCAAGTTGATTTTTAAGATTTTTAAGATCTATGGCCAGTGCATTAATCGTAAAATCTCTCCTATTTAAATCATCTTCTAACGTGCCTGGTAATACAACTGGATTTCTGGAATCAGAACTGTAAGACTCTTTTCTTGCTCCGACAAACTCAATTTCAGTCTTACCGTATCTTAACATGGCAGTTCTAAAGCGCTTGAATATTTTAGGGGGTCTTACCTTCAATTCTCTCGCGACATTTTGAGCTAAATCAATGCCATCTCCTACACAAGCTATATCTATGTCCTTACAGGATCTATTGAGTAGTATGTCTCTAACATATCCTCCAATAAGATAACTCTGAATATCATTTACTTTTACAATTTCAGAGATCGTCTGAATCAAAATGAGATCCTCTTCAGGTAAACTTACGTTCACAGTTGCCAGTTTTAGCTAAATGCCATTTCTCTGTCTTGAGAATAATGCAACTCCATTTCAGACAAAACATCAAACAACTCATTAGGCTCATAAGTAGTTACAAGACGACTTCTATATTTCTTGATTTCACGTAAACCACGGAAATAGTTGCAATAATGTCTGCGCATTTCTAAAATTCCTAGCCGCTCCCCTTTCCACAATATACTATCGGATAGATGCTTTCTAACTGCTCTGAGCTTTTCTTCAAATGATGGATTTGGTAAATGCTCTCCTGTATTTACGTAATGCTTAATTTGACTAAATATCCAAGGATTCCCAATGCTCGCTCTACCAATCATTAAGCCATCAGCACAATATTCTTTTTTATACTGAAGAGCTTTCTCTGGGCTATCTATATCGCCATTTCCTATGACAGGAATATGTAGCCTTGGATTCTCTTTGACTTCTCTAATATGAGTCCAATCTGCTACCCCCTTGTACATCTGTTTACGAGTTCTGCCATGTATAGCAATAGATTGGATTCCAACATCCTGTAATCTTTCGGCGACCTCAACAATCTTGATAGAATTTTGATCCCAACCTAATCTTGTTTTTACAGTTACTGGTAGCTTCGTAGACTTAACAATCTCCTCTGTCAACTTAACCATTCGAGGAATATCTTGCAGAATTCCAGCACCTGCCATTTTACAAACTACTTTTTTCACTGGACAACCATAGTTTATATCAAGAACTTCAGGCTGGGCCTCTTCGACTATTTCTACCGCTCTTTTCATGGAGTCTATTTTAGCTCCAAATATTTGTATCCCAACTGGACGTTCTTCTTCATAGATATCAAGCTTTTGAACACTTTTAGTAGCATCTCTTATCAATCCTTCTACAGATATAAACTCAGTATACATCATATCACACCCCTGCTCCTTGCACAGTGCCCGAAATGGTGGGTCACTTACATCTTCCATCGGTGCTAAAAACAAAGGAAATTCATCAAACTCTACAGGTCCAATATTCATATTAAATTATAAGTGCTCAAAAATCATATTAAAATAATATTGCATATGATCTGTAAAATGTATATCTTCAATTAGTGAATTGTCATTTAGAAACAACAAAGAAATTTCGCTTTCAATTACAAATATAGTTAGATAGTTTTTTTATACTTTTCGGTTGAGGAGCTCATTTGTGAAGTGAGCTCCTTTATTAAAAACCACTTTCCTTATCATTTCTATCGTAAAATACATCTGGCAACCTTAACTCGCCCACAGATTATCTGGATAAACACCTTTAGCAATTAATTGATTCAATCTCTCTATTACAAATGGTTTATCATCTCGGTAGGTAACACCAAACCACTCCTCTGAGCAACTCAAGACGTCAACTTTTTTCTCTCCTTTGACAATCAACTCATCAATAAGTAATGGAATAAAAAACTCTGACTTCAATTCTTGACCTCGCTCTTTTAGAAATTTAGTGAATGACGCTTCGCAATAGTCAAAATAGTCCGGATAAAATGCCCACATATTCATTGATACTGGTGTGTCAGCTTCCAAATATGACTTCTCACCTGATTCATCACTATAAAATATTCTCCTCTCTTTATCATAACCAATTTTCAAAGTCTCAATTATAGTTTCCAATGTATTATCATCATGAGTTCCACATACTCCACGATTTACAGTTCCATGATTAGATAAGGTCTTCTCCAGTTCATATCCAACTAGTGCATACCTTCCCTGTGACTTCGGATTGTTAAAATACTCTGCTAACGCTCTATAAGAATCTCTTCCATAAAAATCATCTGCATTTATAACAGCAAATGGGCCATCGATCTCATTCTTGGCCACCCAAACGGCATGTGCTGTCCCCCATGGCTTAGACCTTTGTGAATCAAACTTATAGTTATTAGGAACCATTTTCAAATCTTGAAAAACATATGATATTTCTATTTTATCGTCAAACTTGCCAGCAAAACAAGCCTGAAAATCTTTGCTAAAGCTCTCTCTTATTATAAAAACTACCTTTCCAAAATTTTCTTTAATTGCATCAAAAACTGAGTAATCCAAGATGGTTTCACCATTTGGACCGAAAGCGTCCATTTGCTTTAAGCCACCATACCGGCTACCCATTCCTGCAGCTAACACTAATAAGGTGGGTTTAATCATGAGCATTTAGTTTTAAAATACTGTGCGAATCATCTCAAAAGGATCCCAAGTTGTAAAGAGGCCTACAAATAAAAGTCAATTTATTGTTGGGAAAGTTTTCATTTGACATGTATTTTTGTAGCTAAACAAAATCTATCCTTCAACGACAGTGCTGGCTAATATTAAACATAATTATCAAATATAAGATTTTGAAGAACATAGTGTTTATAAATGATATTGTTTGTTTTGCTATTTTATTTGTTCTTCTGTTGATCAGTGGTTGCACACAAGATACGACGTCTGAAGAAATCCAAATGGACGAAACACTCAAACGTCTTATATCTAACGTAGCTCCAGAACGTAGCTATGTGTACTATATAGTCCCTACAGAAGAACAATTGGATCAAATACCTCAAGATTTAAGAAATCCACTAACTAAAGAAAAAGTGGATTTGGGCAAAATGTTGTTTTTCGAAACTGGTTTAGCCATGAATGCAAGATATAATTCAGGTATGGGAACTTATTCATGTGCGACATGCCATTTACCAAGCGCAGCGTTTAAACCTGGTGCGCCTCAAGGTGTGGCAGATGGAGGAATGGGTTTTGGTTTGCAAGGAGAGGATCGTGTAAAAAATGCTGATTACACAGAAGATGAATTAGATGTTCAAAGTGCTCGCCCATTAAGTTTAATCAATGTTGCTTTTGTCACTAATACCTTCTGGAATGGACAATTCGGAAGCAAAGGGGCAAATACTGGAACCGAAGAGCTCTGGGATGAACTCGAAGAATTAGAGGGAAACTTCTTAGGATACGAGGCGATAGAAACTCAGAATTTTGAAGGAGTGGAAACTCATAGAATTTCCACCAATAAGAGATTACTGGATCAATTTGGATATACTGAGTTATATGATGAGGTATTTCCTGAGTTAGATGAAGATTTACGATATTCTAATTTTGCTACTTCATTGGCACTATCAGCGTATATTAGATCAATAACATCAAGTCAAGCGCCTTTTCAAAATTGGTTGAGAGGTGAATCAGAGGCCATGTCTATGGAAGAAAAATTAGGGGCACAAGTTTTCTTCGGCAAAGCAAGATGTACTAATTGTCACTATCAAAAGAACTTAGGATCTGATGAATTCCATCGTTTAGGGGTGAAGGATTTATATCAAAGACCATCGTTCAGTACAGATCAATCTGATAGGAGGAATCTTGGTCGTGGTGGATTCACATTAGAGGAAGAAGATTATTATAAGTTCAAAGTTCCCACAATATATAATTTAGTAGACGATTCATTTTATTTCCATGGTAGCAGCAAGAATACAGTCGAAGAAGTTGTCGATTACAAAATTCTTGCAGAAGCTGAAAATCCAAACGTTACTTCTGAGTCATTGTCAGAAAAGTTTCTTCCTTTAGAACTAACAGCTGAAGAAAGATCTAACTTAATTACGTTTTTAAAAGTGTCATTGCGTGATCCTGATCTTCAGAGATATGAACCAAACTTTGTATTATCTGGAAACTGTTTTCCAAATAATGACCCAGTTTCACGATTAGATTTAGGCTGTCAATAATCTTAAGTTCTAAATTTCAGGGTTGTAATCTGGGACAAGAAACCATACTCTTTCCGAAAACTCAGATTTCAGGGCAAATAATAATGAATCTAAGTTGAGATTTTGGCAATCAATTCTCAAACCTACTCTTAGCAAACCATTATGCTGAGATTCAAAGGTATTATATCCTTTATTCGATATCTTATAAAGCATATCCTTCGCATAATGATCATTACTAAAAGTTCCTGTAATCACAACACACCCATCAATTAAATCAGCGGACTCAATCTTTGAAACCTCCATAGTTTCATTGGTGGTTTTACTTGTATCTGCAACAGTCGCCTCACTATATTGCAATACGTCAGATAGATCTTGGGGCACTTTACTGTAAAAAGTCCAGTACCATCCAAAAATCACCATGATACTCATCACCCCTAATACCCACAACCATATAATGCTACTATTCGATTTCTTAGGCCTGTATGCTTTTCTAACTCTATCCTTATTTTCTTCGAGAACTACTTCCTGTTTAATAGGAAATAACTTTTCTAACTCTATTGAGGGTAAATAGTGAGTTTGCTTTGGTTTAAGATGATCTCGACTGTTAATTTTCACAGATTCCATCGATTCAGTTTGATAGTCTTATGTTGCATTGATTTAAATTATGCTTCAACTACCTAAAAACAATTGAAGTTAGTTTTTGTATTGATATTTGTAGCAAAGGATAGAACAGTTTAATAAAAAGATATGATCAAGAGAGCGAAATCACAAGCCCTTTTTAATGAAGCTAAAGAATTGTTCCCAGGAGGAGTTAACTCGCCGGTAAGAGCATTTAAATCAGTATATGGTCCTCCCCTCTTTATTAAAAATGGAAACGGTTCTAAATTTTATGACGAGGATGATAACGAATATTTGGATTTCTGCTGTTCGTGGGGTCCTTTGATCCATGGGCATAATGCACATTTCATCAAAAATGCGGTGATAGAAACCATGTCCAATGGGATGTCTTTCGGCACGCCAACAAGACATGGTAATGAATTAGGAAAACTAATAATCAGTAATCACAGATACATTGATAAAATAAGATTTGTAAGTAGTGGCACAGAAGCTGTAATGTCCGCTATACGCTTAGCTCGTGGTTATACCGGTAAAGATAAGATCATCAAATTTAACGGCTGTTATCACGGTCATGTAGATTCATTATTAGTTAATGCTGGCTCTGGCTTAGCTACCTTTGGAGTATCGTCTTCAGCAGGAATCCCTGAATCCTTCGCTAAAGAAACTTTAGTTCTAGACCTAAATGATTTAGCAGGATTTGAGGAAACCCTCAAGAATTATGGAACACAGATCGCATGCGTTATAATAGAACCGATTCCAGCTAACAATGGTCTTCTAATCCAAGACACAAACTATTTAGTTTGGTTGAGAAAGCTTTGTGATGATTATAACGTCTTACTTATCTTTGATGAAGTAATATCTGGTTTCAGAGTAGGCTTTGAAGGAGCTGCTGGGCATTATACCATACAACCAGACTTATTGACATTTGGCAAAATCATAGGAGGGGGTTTCCCGGTAGGTGCTTTTGGTGGGAGACAGGATATTATGGCTCATGTTTCCCCGGATGGGCCAGTATATCAAGCTGGTACACTTAGCGCTAATCCGGTAGCTATGACTGCAGGTCAAGCTAGCTTAGAGAAATGCTTAGAGTTAGGGTTTTATGAATCCCTGCACGAAAAGGCTGCTTACTTAGTCAATAATATGAATGAGTATTTTGAGGAGCAAGGTTACGAAATCCATATGAATCATATTGGCTCGATATTTTGGATTGCTTTTTCTGATGAACGCATCATCACTTCAGACCAGATAGAAGCAAGTAAAATGGAATATTTTAAAAAGCTACATTCCTTCTTGCTTGATCATAATATCTATTTAGGCCCATCAGGCTATGAAGTAGGTTTTGTTTCAGCGGCACACACATACGCTGACTTAGATTTTGCCATAGAAGTATTGCAGAAAGGGACGAATCAAATCATGTCATAACCTATTCATGAATCGCTGGATATCAGTCTTAATCATGAGCTATATCCTACTGGCTATTAGCTGGTGGGGATACCTGTTATATATTAAGAATGATAAGTATTATGAGGTATTAATAAGTCAAGAAATCCAAGCGAGTGAGATTAAGACAATCTTAGAAGAAAAGAAAGATCAATCTACAATGATCGTTAGTGAAGGCATTGTTCTTGCTGCATCGGTTCTACTCGGCCTTTGGTTAATAAACAGGAGTATAAACAGAGAAATCACCTCGGTTAATAATCAAAACAATTTTCTTCTAAGCATATCACATGAACTCAAATCACCCATCGCTGCCATTAAGCTTGCCATTCAAACCTTGAAGCGAAAAGAACTAAAGATCGAACAGAAAGAATTACTTCTGGATCGGGCGATATTAGATTCTGACCGATTAGAAAAAATGATAGAAAACGTTTTAATCACAGCAAATTTTGATAATAGCAGTTTTCAAGTATTTATTGAGCAAATCGAACTGGTAGAGGTTATATCCAAAATAATCAGAGAACATCAACAACTATCCCTCAGAGATATTTATCTGACTAATGATCTTACTAAGAACCTATATCTAACAGATGAGTCCATTATCAGGATTATAGTCGATAACCTATTGGAGAATGCAGTTAAGTATAGTGAACCAAATGAAAGAATTGACGTAAAGCTTTATGAGACTGGTTCAGAATTAAATATACAGGTGGAGGATTTAGGAATCGGAATAAGTGAAAAAGATAAATTCAAGGTTATAGATCGTTTTTACCGAGGAGATAATAAAAATGTTCGTAAACAAAAAGGTGCTGGCCTTGGATTATATATTGTCAAACGACTATCTGATAAATTAAATGGTTCTTTAAGCATTTCAGACAATCTACCAAAAGGAATCATTATTGGAGTAAAACTTCCAATACGTGATTAACAATGATGATTACATATTAATAGTCGAAGATGAGCCTCATATAGCACACTTATTAGGTGTTAATTTACAGATTGACGATTACCAAACTATAACTGCAGATACAGGAGAAGAAGCATGGAATCAAATCGTAAGTGCAAGGCCTCAACTTGTTTTGTTGGATGTTATGCTTCCTGATTTAGATGGAAACTCATTATGTAAAAGAATCAAAGCAAAGTACCAGAATGTACCTGTTCTCATGCTTAGTGCATTGGGTCAGTCTTCAGATAGAATAAGAGGATTAAAAGCAGGAGCTGATGACTACATGCCAAAACCATTCAACCTCGAAGAACTATTATTAAAAGTTCACAAACTTCTTAAACTCTATCAATCTGATTTAAAAATTGAAAATGTCAATAATGATAATATAGGAGCGATATCGTATAATCGAAATAGTTATACACTCAATTATGAGAATGATGTATTATATCTTTCTTTGAAAGAGGCACAATTATTAGAGTATTTAATTGACCATAAGAACACTGCTGTTCCTCGACAAGACCTTATCATTCATTTATGGGGCTCAACTAAAAATAGCAATCCAAGAACTATAGATAACTATGTCTCTAATATTAGAAAATTTTTGGATAAGGACACGGAGAGTTCAGTAGAGCTCAAAACTATCAGAGGTGTAGGTTATATGCTCGTCACCTGAGCATCAGGCATTACACAAACTCTTTTGTCATATCTTCTGGTTCTAATGCATGCATAGTTAATGCGGCTGTAGCTAACGGAGGTGCGATAATTGTACCTAATAATGGAATGGCTAGCATTAACAAGAATACCATACCATTAGACGATACTCTAACCTTGTTATCTCTGACTAAGTCTATGATTCCTCAATACGTAAAGTGGCGTTCAGCCCATAAATCGTAATTACCAAACCCGGCATAAAAGCCTTGAATCAAAAAAAGGAAAGGAGAACTAACCCCGCCTAAGACAGGAAAGAACGATACGAAAAAGATCATTATAGATAAAAATATTTCTCTAAATACATTTCTCACTGTAATACGGAGACTTCGCAGCAAATCCTTTATGAAATGACCTCTTTCAACTGTAGAGTCACTATAATGCCTTTCTAAGTCTTCTGACAGTCTGCTCCTCAACGGAGCGGTTATAATTAAAACGATATACTTAAATAAAATGAAGAAGATAAAACCCATAAATACTCCTGATATAAAATCAGTTATTGTACCAAGAACATTAATATCAATTGATATAAAGCTCAAGAGATAATCTGACAATAATTGTAGTAATTTCTTACTACAGTTATCATAAAAAAGTAAATCAATAAACCTCGAGCTCCTGATTAAACAAAGTATTTCAGTCCACCTATTGTCTTGATATAAGAATAGGCATGTCTGTAGTGATGAAAAGATCTTGTGATTGAATACATGAATGAATTACTTTCTTTATTCACAAGGTCAAAAACATGCGTCTATAATCAAAATCATATAGACTTAAACAAATATAAATAAGATCAATGAGCTTACTTAGCTGGCTTAGCTCTCTTAGTTTTAAACAACTCTTTGAGCTCTTTATCATTCAAGAATCCTAAATCAGAGAATGTAGCTTGTACAAATTTTTTAATATCCTGATAGTCTTTACTTCGCTTTTCAGTATAGGTACGTAATAATGTCCTTACATACTTCATACTAATCTCTTTAATTCCCTGATTAAACTTTTCATTAGAAAAGATATTCATATAAATAGTGAATGTCTTATTCAACTCAATATAATCTTGAAAATCCTTAGGGTTTAATGCAGCTATAAATCTCTTAAACTTAAATCCTACGTTGTTTCTCATGCACTCATTCTGGCGAGACAAACCTTTATTCTTATTATAATAATTACGGGCGATCTCTATAGCATCAGAATTGATATAACCAATACCATCAATCTGAGTAATACATCCTAAAAATTCTTTGAGATCTTTTGAATCTGTTTTTCCGACAATAGATTCTAATCTACTGTAATCATACTCTTTCAACCCTTGAGACCCTAACTGAAGTTTTTTAACCGCATTAAAGAGGTTCTCTTCTTCTTTTCCCTCAGCAACATAACTATTTAATCTTTCCGCCGCTAACTTCTTTTCTGAATCGCTCAGTTCAAAATATGAAGAAATTAATAGTACAACACCTAAATGCTCGTCGCTATTTCCTAATGAGCCATGAGTTAATATTTCAGAAATATACTTGTAAACACTCTTACCGGCATCACTACCCAGAGTTGCACGATAATTCAAAAAATTAAGAATAGACTGAATCTCAATCTTTAAATCTGCTGATGACATCGGTTTCTCAGCTGTTAAGTAATTGAATTTTATAAACTGCTTACTATATCGCTCAAAGCCTAACTTACGCGATCTAATATCTCGATATTTGATCAGTTTGAGATCTTGTAAGAAGGTTTTTACAAGCTTGTTTGATATTTCTGCGATTAGATTAGTGATCCAAATGTCACTACTCAAAGCAAACCCTATTTCTACGGTTTGACCTATTCTTTGACATAACAATTCAAAATTCGAAGAGTTGCATATAGCCAGTAATACATTCTTGAAATGCTCTTGTGGCCTGATATACTTGATTTGATCATTCAGAGCTCCTCTTAAAACAGCATAACCTAATATTCTTGGTAGGAACAATCCTTCTAACATAGGATTACAAATCTTCTCTTCTAAAGAAACAAGTTGCAATGGATCATTCTGGGCTACTTCATTATGAAGTTCATCTATTTGGCCTTCAAAAGCCTCTTTTAGCTGATTATAAAACTGCTCATCTTCTTCATCTAAGTATTGAGATAGAAATTCACTATTCTGAATTCCCTCTTCGATAGAGTTTAATTTATCTATATATTTTTTCTCTAAATTAATCATGACTTGGTCTTTTCGAGCTTAGACAGGATAATAATAAACAAATAAATAAGAGCTGATGCCATAGCATCAGCTCTCTAAATAAATACTATTTATTCTTCTTCATCAGCAGCACCTTGCTGGAATTCAGCCAGTGCTTCTGAATCCCCTTCATGCTGTTGAGCAACTTTTTTAGGTGAACCAAAGACCAACTTGTGATGAACTTCAATCTCTGCTCTGTTTTGTTCAAATCTCGCTGCTACTTTCGCCTCTTTGGCATCAATAAACTCTTGATACTTCTTATCTGCTTCTTCTTGCGTTATAGCTCCTTTCTTCACACCTCTTTGGAGATGCTTCTTGTACATTACACCTTTGAATCTAAGGATAGCTCTGGCGGTATCTGTCGGTTGAGCACCTTTAGTTAACCAATCATAAGCTCGTTCTCTATCTAATTCGATAGTCGCCGGCTTAGTCATAGGATTATAACTTCCAATTTTCTCGATGAACTTACCATCTCTCGGCGCTCTCGAGTCAGCTACGATAATATGATAATAAGGTTGTTTACGTCGGCCTCTACGAGCCAATCTAATTTTTACAGGCATATTGTTAATTTATTTGGTTAAACCATACCCCCATGCACCACAAAGTGGTAAGGAGGATTAAAAGGTCAAAAGTACGTATTATTTTAAATTCAATTAATGGAAGATAAATTCCGCGTGGATAAGGAATCAACGTAGACTAGTGTAAAATTAAATTCATATCCTCTTATCTCAGTCTGCAAATAAAGTGAATCGTTAGACCGTAATTGGATTTCATACTCTATGCGTTCTGGATAATCTTGAATTATTCTCTTATCAAACTGTACAAAGGATGATTGTACTGTCTTCCTAAGTAGGTTAGTTTCTAAAACTGAATCTTGGATGAAATTTATGAAAGCATTTTCTAAGGTTAGAGTAGGCTTACCATTGCGTTGGGCCTCTACTAACGCCCAATAGCCCTTGATATCAGACCGTATTGAATCTTGTTTCTTACAAGATGATTGAAAACAGCTCCAACTTAATAGAAGACATATAAGAGATGGAATAGCCATAAATGATCCTTGACAAGCTATTCTATATGCCATAGAGAAAAACTTATTTAGAGCCCTGGTTCTTTTCTTTAATCTTCGCCTTCTTACCAACCAATTCTCTTAAATAGTACAATTTGGCCCTTCTTACTTTACCCCTCTTGTTCAACTTAATATCAACTATACTGGGAGAGTTGTAAGGAAAAATACGCTCTACACCGTAGTTTCCAGACATTTTACGAACTGTGAACATTTTGTTCGTGCCAGCACCTCTCATTTTAATAACATCTCCTTTGAAAATCTGAACTCGTTCTTTACTTCCTTCTACGATCTTGTAGCTCACTGAAATATTATCACCAGGTGAGAACTTTACGAAATCATTAGACTTAACTAATTTCTCTTCTACCAATTTAACAAAGTCCATTGTTCCAAATTTTTAAAACGGCTGCAAATCTATATATATTTTTAATTAAAATCTTTGTTTATCTAATCAAAGTTGCTGCTCCTTCGGCAGAATCTTCATCTCCTCGAGGTTCACGCCATTTAGCACTAAACATATAAACCCCAGGTGGTAGATTTGCTCCTATATTATTAAGTTTTCCATTCCAACCTGCAGTTGGTTCATTACTGCTATAGACTATTTTACCCCATCTATCATAAATGACCATTTCAAAGTTGTTGATTAGACTGGTACTTCCCTTCCCTCGAAATAGATCATTCTTGCCATCTCCGTTCGGAGTAAATGCATTTGGAAACTGCATACTTGCTATAGGAACTACATCCACCTTTCGAATGATAGTGTCAGTACAACCATTTGAACTCGTCGCTAACAGTAGAACGTCATAAACTCCTGTATCTTGAAAAGCATGAGTAGGGCTCTCTGTGAAACTAAAATTGCCATCACCAAAATCCCAGTAATACTCAATCGCTCCAATTGTTTGATTAAGAAAGGAAACTGTATTATTATTTATACTGATAAGCTCGGCATTAGGCGAAATAGAAAAATCGGCATCTGGACTTCTTTGTACATTTATCCAATTTGGGAATGAACGAGTTGCTAAACAACCAAGTGGAGAAACTATATCTACACTCACAGAATAAATACCATCTTGTTGGTAAATATGTTTTGGACTAATATCAAAAATATTATCATCGTTACTCCCATCTCCAAAATCCCATGTTATATCATATGTATCATCAATTGGGAAAGTCAAATTATTAAAAAAGACTTCTGCCGGCTCACAACCAATAAATTGAGAAGGTTCTACGATAATCAAATTAGGCGCAGGAGCATATATTAACTCTTGAACTAATTCATCTGTACAGCCATTATTATCGATTATGGTAAGACTTACATCAAATGTGCCCGGAACTTCATAAGTATGGAGTGGATTCCTATTGAGACCATTGCGAGAATTCCCGTCATTATAATTCCAGGTCCAATCAGTTATAAAGTTGTCGTCCTCGGTTGTACTCAAGTCAATAAAAGTCACAGGGCCTGCCTCGCACGTATCATATCTAAAGTTGAATTCCGAATTCAGACCTGGGAATATTTCAATAGTTATGAAAGCACTATCTGTACAATTAGGAATACCAGGGTTTAGTATCATTTTTGCGTCATATGTCCCTAAGTCTGGGAATGTGATTAATGGATCCCTACTTAACGAGGTTAATGTTTCATCACCAAAGTCAAATTCCCATTGATATTGTATAATATCTCGTTCTCTCGTACTTAGATTCTCAAACTGAACATCAAAATCACCACAACTGATGACATCAAAATTCATCCCATCACTTTGATCACTGGCAATTTCAGCATTCACCGCTTTCTCACAAGCAGACACTATAAATTGAAAATCTCGCCTTATGGTAGACAGCAAAACACCATCTCTGTATTCATTGGCACATACAGCTAGAACATGCTCACCGACTATTTCGGGAACACCTGCTAGCATTCCATTATTGGCATCAATTGACACTACAGGATTACCACCCATTGGTGCCGTACTTATAAATGTCGGAGACAAAAATCTAACAAACCTAAACCCATCGGGAGTACAAGCACTCGGTTCAGGAACAGGAGTTTCATTGCATGATGACCTTTCTGCTCGACCATTAGTACCTCCAGATGACAAAGGTGTACAAAACTCATAAACAACTTGATCTCCCTCTACATCTGAAGCGCCATGATCATACTCCAATTCGAATCCTGCACAAACTACTAATGGTGGAAACTCATTAAATACTGGGCTATTATTACATGTCTTAATAGCCTCTGGAGTGATCTCTACAGAAAATACAGCACCAAATGAACCAGGGTTAACAAGATTAGTGATGCTCTCACTGCGGCAACATCTCTGGTAAGCAATCATATAGTTCTTATCAATGATATCCAAAGTCAGATCAAACTCGTAGACGCCTCGTTCCACATCTGCAGCGGGTGGAGCAATTAAGCACGGAGGTTCGTTAGGTGGCACCTTCTCTATGGATATTGGAGTAACAAATCCGGTGACTTGTACAAATCTCCAATTAAGTCCATCAAAACGATAAACTCCAAATTGAGCCCCTCTTGTCATGTTTGGATCACGAGGATCTCCATCAAAAAAAGCACACTCCTCTCCTCTTGTAATACACCTATTGTCACGATACATCTGAAACTCGAAATGCAACTGCACCTGATTATCGATTGTATCAATTTCCAAACACTCATAAAAGACATCTCCTCCAATGATATGCTTGGCATTAAGCTCAGACAAAAAACCAATACACATCAATAAAAAGAATATATCTCTAAAAGAAATCAGACTTTTGACACAATTTTTCATGAAAGCGATGCATTGGTTGGTATTATTAACGTAATTCTCAAAGTAACGTTTTGTAACAGCCAAATCAATATGAAATTATAATAAATGTCATCTACAAGAATTGATGAAGAGGTTGAGAAAGCCGCAGATTATATAAAAAGAGGGCAAGTATTGCTCTATCCTGCAGATACTTTGTGGGCAATGACTTGTGATATTGATAACCAGGCGGCAGTGGAGCGAATAAAAAAGATTAAACAAGATGATGTCAAGGGTAATCTCATTCTCACTGTTGACAGCATAGATATGTTAAAAAGATATATCGTTTCCATACACCCAAGAATTGAAACCTTATTACTCTATCACGACAAGCCTCTAAGTATAATATATGATGCGCCAAATGACATGCAAGACTACCTTGTAAATGACAAAGGTACTATCGCAATCAGAATTGTAAAAGATTCCTTTTCAAGTAAACTAATATCGTATTTAGATAAAGCTCTAATATCAACCACGGCATGTCTTACTGACAAGAATGTCTTAACAGCTAAGCATGAAGATATACCTAAAACAATTAAAAAGGAAGTTGACTATATTGTAGATTTAAAGTCAATCAAAACTGCGGGCTTACCCTCTATTTTAGCTCGCTATAATCACAAGGGTGCCTTAGAGTTTGTCAGAAAATAACTTTTTGATCTGCTATTTTAGATGATCAATAGCTCTACTCAAAGCAACATCTTGTTGAATCAGCTCTGCATTCAGATTCAGTTCTGATTGAAATTCATGCCACAACAGAATAGACATATTCTGTAATAAACAATTCGTCTCATTGGGGTTATAAGAGTTCACCTCCGCCTCATAAGACGATATAATATTTAGTAGTTGCTGAGTAGATAAGACTTTGTTGTGAATCAATCCTTGTTCAACAAGGTAAGCATATTGTCCATGAAAACGCTTTTGATCACTATGGCAATCTTGTTCTACAATAATATCTGGAGTAATCCCCTGAACTATAGAATCATGAGTCGCAGACTTGATTCGACGGCCCGAAGGCAATATATATTCACTGACAGTTAGGTTAACTGTACCTCCATTAGAAAGCTCAAAATATTGCTGAATTCTTCCTTTCCCAAATGAATTAGATCCAACAACAGTTGCTAATTCCAAATCTTGGAGAGAGCCCGCTAAAATCTCACTAGCAGAAGCACTGAAGCCATCGATTAAGACTGCAATTTCCGTAATTTTAAAAAAAGACCTACCATTAGACTTATATTCTTTCTTTTTGCCATTACTGTTGATAGTAGAAAGGATAGTTTTATTTGATTCTGGTATGAGCTGATTCAAAATTTTTATAGTCTCATCCAATAAACCTCCTGGGTTACTCCTAAGATCAATAATAAGTTTGCCGAATTCAAGCCCATTCCTTTTATAATGTTCCAACTCCTCCATAAAGGCCAAGAATACGTCATCAGAGAATCTGCTTATTTTGACATAGACTATGGAGCCATTTTCCAAAATTTTAGATTCTATCGGAGAGTTATTAATTTGTCCCTTTTTAATGTTTACTTGAAATTCATTTTTTGAGAAAGAACGATAAATCCTTAAGGCTGCTGAATCAACAAGCATTATTTGATTCAACATTTCTTTATTTCCCGTATAAATGTTAATTGGATTTTTAAGCTCTAAAATTATATCGCCTCTTTGCAGGCCAGCTTTTTCAGCTGGACTATTAGATATTACTTCAATGACAACTAAACTGTCGTCCATGGTTATAAAATCAAATCCCAATCCTCGATAATTACCTTCTATCGCATGCCTAAATCCACCAACATTAATAGGCCTTATATAACCGCTATAAGCGTCTAAATCACTTGTAAGTTGCGAAATAACCGATTCTACATATTGGCTGGTATCCAAGTCTCCAAAATAATTGGTTCGCACTAAATTATGAACCTCACTAATCAAACCAAGCTGATCTGAATAATGAGAGGAAACGAGTTCATCAGGGCCGGATTTTTGCAACTTGTAACCAAAGAACATTCCTATGGCCGCAGCAAGTGAAAACAATAACGGCAAGAGTTTTTGCCTCATATGAAAAGGGGTAAACTGATTTAACTTTAATTGAATAAGATTATAAAAACTTATAGACTCTTTAAAAAAAAGAAACGTTATTTTTATCCTTGTGTCTCCGTTGGTGCCCTGACCATTTCATCATTAGTATATGAGTTACCAGAAAGATTCACTGCGTCGACATATCGATGATCTCTGTGGTCATTAAATATAAATATGTATAACCTTTTCGAATTTACATAACATGAAACCCAAGAACGAATTAGATGACATTGATTTGAATATAATTTCAATAATGCTGGAAGATGCTAAAACATCATATGCTGATATTGGAGCAAGATTATTCATTTCAGGAGGTACTGTACATGTCAGACTGAAGAAACTCAATGAGCTCGGAATTATTACGGGATCAAAATTGAAAGTAGACTTTACCAAACTAGGATACGACATAAAGGCTTTTTTAGGAATTTACCTTGAAAAAAGTCAATATTATTATGATGTAATAACTGAACTAAAAAAAATCCCAGAGGTAATATCAGCACATTACACTACTGGAAACTATAGTATTTTCGCAACCATTATTTGTTTTGACACAAACCATCTTAGAGATATATTGTCTGGAGCGATTCAAAAAATAGAAGGTATCCAGAGAACTGAAACATTTATTTCATTAGAAGAGTCTATAGAAAGGCCTCCTAAAGTCATCTAAGTAAAAAAAGCTCATTAACTTTGATGAATGAGCTCTATTATTTTCTACTTCTACCTCTCTGATTAAGCTCCTAAATAGTGCTTCAACAACTTACTGCGTGACGATGATCTTAACTTATTTATTGCTTTATCTTTAATCTGTCTTACCCTCTCTCGAGTTAATCCAAATCTCTCACCTATATCTTCTAAGGAAATTGGATGTTCCACACCGATACCAAAATAAAGTTTTATTACATCGCATTGTCTTTCTGTCAGGGTCCCTAATGATCGCTCTATCTCGGTTCTCAATGATTGCCCATGAGATAAAGAAGCATCTGTTCCTGGTGTTTTGTTATTTTCAAGAACATCTAATAAAGAATTATCTTCTCCGTCAACAAATGGTGCATCCATAGATACATGCCTCGCAGCTACACCTAGGGTAGTTTCTACTTCATCAGAAGTAATCTCTAACAATTCTGCTAATTCACTTGATGATGGCTCCCTCTCGAACTCTTGTTCTAATTCACTAAATGCTCTGTTGATTTTATTTAGAGATCCCACTTTATTAAGTGGCAACCTAACAATTCTTGATTGCTCAGCGAGTGCCTGTAAAATCGATTGTCTAATCCACCAAACGGCATACGATATGAACTTAAATCCTCTTGTTTCATCGAAACGCTGAGCAGCTTTGATCAAACCTAAGTTTCCTTCATTGATCAAATCACTCAAAGACAAACCTTGGTTTTGATATTGCTTAGCGACAGAAACAACAAACCTCAAATTAGCCTTAGTTAAACGCTCTAAAGATTCTTGATCGCCTTCTTTTATTTTCTTTGCCAAATCAACTTCTTCTTCAGGAGTAAGGAGATCAACTTTCCCGATTTCTTGTAAATATTTTTCTAATGATTGGCTTTCTCTGTTCGTGATCGATTTAGTAATCTTCAGCTGCCTCATATTCCGCTAAGGTTAATTTTTTGTGAAAGTAATCTGAGCAAATATATATTATAATGCATAATGATGCTTACATGATATTTATTGGGTGATTTCACATGTGTATAAAAAATCGTCTTTGAATTTTGATTTTGTGAGATAATTATTCTTTATTACCGCTTTTCATAATAGCTATAGTTATAGAGCTCATGAGTAGGGTCAAAATTAATTTAGAATATTTGTTCAGAGCATCACCAGCAATTTTATACCGCTTTATTACAACACCTGAGTGTTTAGTTAGATGGTTTTGTGATGGTGTGGACATACAAGAAGACGTATACACCTATGATTGGGAAGGCTCAGAGGAGATTGCTGAAATGGTTGATGATATAGAAGAAGAAAGAATTCGTTTTGAGTGGGAAGATTGTGATCCAGGAGAATATTTAGAATATAGAATGTATAAGAGTGACGTGACTAATGAAACTATACTTGAGATTTCTGATTTCTGTAATGATGATGAGATAGATGAACAAACTCTTTACTGGAACGAACTAATCAAAAAACTCAGAGCGGAAACGGGTGGTTAACTGCAAGTTCATTGATATCTTGAACATTAATGACCCTCTATTATGCGTTATTACTTTCATCAGCAATTGAGTTGATGACTATGAATTCAAAATCTATAATCCTTAATTTTTTCTTGAGTTGTATTGTATGCTTCTCAACTATTGTTATTTACCATAATTCACGAGTCAAGCATAGCTTCAACGATAAAAGTTCTTTTGAGCTTGATTATGTTAAAGTTTCACATGGGTTTATTAATCGTTTAACATACGCCCCAAACAACTTCATACGAGCTGCAAAAAAAAGCACTAATTCTGTAGTATACATTATTGCATATGACAAGGCCAAAGGTTCCTTTTTTTCTGAAGGCTACACAAGAGAAAAAGGATCAGGAGTGATAATCAGTGACGATGGATATATAGTCACTAACAACCACGTGATTAATAATGCGGACTTTATCGAAATTACATTGCAAGACAAAAGAGAATTCGTTGCTGAAGTCATTGGAACAGATGAATCCACAGACCTTGCTCTTATAAAAATAGAAGCATCGAATCTACCCTTTATAGTGTTTGCAAACTCAGATTCACTAAAAGTTGGCGAATGGATATTAGCTGTAGGAAACCCATTTGGACTTCAATCAACTGTAACAGCTGGTATTGTAAGTGCCAAAGCAAGAAATATAGATGCACTTAGTAAAGATGATATAGAATCATTTATCCAATCTGATGCTGTGATTAATCCTGGAAGTAGTGGTGGCGCATTGGTCAACTCTGATGGATTGCTCATGGGTATTTGCACAGCTATATTATCATCTTCAGGTAATTATGAAGGTTTATCTTTTGCCATTCCTTCTAACCTCGCCAGAAAAGTAATTATAGATCTCAAGCAATTTGGCTCAGTACAGAGAGGCAAACTCGGCATTACAGTATCGGATGTTAATGCTGATATTGCTAATCGATATGGCCTAACAGTAATAAGAGGTGTTCAAATATCTTCTGTAAATCTTAACAGTGCTGCAGCACAGTCTAAACTGAGAAGGACAGACATCATACTATCAATCGATCAGCAGGGGATTAACAATACTTCAGAGTTTTATGAACAAATAAATCAATACCGGCCTGGAGACGAACTGGTTGTTGAGATATTTAGGCGTGGAAGCATCCTACAAATACCAGTAACCCTTCGTAATCATCTTAACACGACAGACTATATCTCGGTTCGGACCGATAAAGAATTAAGAGATATAGGAATCGAAATAAGAGATCTAAATTCAATCGAAAAAAACCGAGTGAAAACTACGGGCATAATGGTTATAAGTATATCCCAAGGCAGTAAAGTCGCTAAGACCAATATGGAACCAGGATTTATTGTTGAATATATCAACGACATAAAAATCGAAAGTGCTCAACAGTTTATGGACATTATAAGGTCAAATACGGAAAAAATCACTATGATTGGATTTTATGAACGTTACCCTGGGACATTTCCATATACTTTTATTAAGTGATAACCCTTAAGATTATATTGTTTGTACTATTTATACCGGTGTTTTACTCTCAGGGGATATCACAATTCAGACAAGAGTCTGTAACTTTCGATTCTGTCGACTATAAATCTTTGACTATCGTTCATAATTCAGAAATAGCAAAAAAAATATTCAAACAAAAAAAAAGTTCTCGTACTATTAGGCCTCGAATTTTAATGAATAGAGAGAAGGCACTATTTTGCGAAATAGAAAACCAAATTCAAAAAATATCTAAAATTCCATTGAGAGTGAGGATAGGCAATCTTGACTATGTAAATAAAATAGAAGGTAAAAACTTCAGCCATATAGATTACTTTAGCAATCTTCAAACAAGTAAACCATGAAATCAAATAAAATATTAATAGTTCTTTTATCAATTGCTTCATTATTTCTAATTAGCTGTGGGGGTGACGACGAGGCATCAGATGTAGCTGGATGTACTGATACCAGAGCAGAGAATTATAATGATAATGCTACTACTGACAATGGCACCTGTGTGTTTCCAAATGATAAGTTCTTTGGAAGTTATGAAGGCTCATTCAATTGTGGAGGAGCATTCTCTGTTATTAATCAAGATGTAGTAATATTTGACATTACTCCACCAGCCGATGATAATGAAAAGGAGAAGGTTACCGTTTCTGCAAGTGTTTCTGGTATTCCGTTGTCTTTAGAAGGAGATGTAGATGGAAATGAAATCGTATTTGTTGATAAGGTTTTGCAAAGCATACCTATCCCGAGCCCAGCAGTATCAAGTGACACTTTAATTGTCGATATTACTTTCTCTGGCACTGCTGAAATAGATAATGATTTACTCGATGCTACTTTGGCAGTTGGAACAACTATCATTATTCCAGTCACTGAAATTTGTACGTTCTCTGGTATCAAACAATAGAAAAGAAACTTAATTGCCGTGAATCAGTAATTCAGTTTAGAACTATAGCAAGTTAGTCAGATTATCAGTACCTATGGTTCGGTGAGCATTAAAGCCTTCAGCATAATCAACTCCAATTGAGCGGCCGAAGACACGCATTTTAGAATCTATAAAATCTATAAAAGACTTTGATGAGACCGGAGTATGAACGCTTTCGTTTTCATCTACATTAAACTGTGTATCAAATGCTTTTATAGCTTTAAACTTAGTATCCACATATCCGCCAACATCGATGCAAAAATCTGGGGTAAGATGCTTGTCTTGTATATAATGATATAACGCCTTGGCCCTATATGGTGCTGTACCATCAATATTGATTCTCCTAAGCCCAGAATAAAAAAATGCTTGACGTACTAATTCTGATGCCCTTCCGTGATCAGGATGCCTATCATCAATTGCATTGGCTAAAATGATTTTGGGCTTACACTGACGAATCAACTTAGCTACTCTGAGCATATGTCGTTCATCATTCTTAAAATATCCATCCTTCATTCTCAAATTTACCCTAAAATCTAATCCAAGAATTTCAGCAGCTTTAGCTGACTCTTTAAGTCTGATATGCGCACTTCCTCTACTACCTAATTCCCCTTGAGTCAAATCAGCCACTCCTACGGTCATACCTTTGGCCTTATGACTTAATAAAGTGCCAGCACAAGAAAGTTCAATATCATCAGGATGGACACCTATAGCAAGGATATCTACTTCAAATAATTGACCGTAAACTAATCTCATTATTCTTCGGGTAATCTTAACACATGCAAAATTCTCTTAACGCTAAAATCTCTAGCTCCATGGCTCATCAACAGTAACAGTGCAGCCATAGTCCCAATATTATGCATAAAATTAAGTGATGAAACTCGTCTCACTTCAAGTGGATCGTTCCAAAAGGAATGAACAATCAAGGTAAAAGGAAGCCAATACAGTAGAATCATTAAGGCTCCGATACTTGCATAGTAGCCTATCAAAACGAGTATACTCCCTGCCACCAATAAAAATATAACACCAGAGAGTAAAATATCTTGTTGCCACGTGATTCCATATTCAGTCATTGTTTCCTTAGTGGACTGAAAAAAGACTATCGAATCATACGCCTCATATAGGAAAATGAAGGAGATACAGATGCGAGCAAGAAGATCAAAGTAGTTTTTCATCACTAACAAAGAAAAGCAAATAATTAAGAATCTATTGTGTGCTTAACCTTAAGGTTATCAGCAATCTTCAGGCTGACTCGTTGACCATCTAATGCTGCAGACAATATCCCCCCCGCAAAACCAGCACCCTCGCCACAAGGATAGAGATGCTTAATCGATGTGCTCATAAGCGTATCTGTAGTTCTTTTAATTCTGATCGGAGCACTTGTCCTACTTTCTAAACCAATTACTTGTGCCTCGGAAGTATAATATCCTTTCATTTTCTTTCCAAAGACCTGCACTGCTTGACTTAACGAAGTATAAATCCAATCAGGGAGTATTTCATGCATCGGCGCGGTATAAATTCCAGGAATATAAGATGTCTCGTTCAAATCACCACTGAGCCTTTTATTTACAAAATCAGTGAGTGTTTGAGCAGGTGCCTTCTGTGATCCATCACCATAATTGAACATCTTTTGTTCCAATTCCTTCTGATAGTTCAACCCGCCAAACACATTGCCTTCATCAGGATTATGATCAATAGTCACAACTGTTCCAGAATTGGCATAAGGAGAATCTCGCTTAGATAAAGACATACCATTAACTACCAATTCTCCAGGTGCCGTGGCGGCTGGAACGATAAGTCCTCCTGGACACATACAAAATGAGAACACTCCTCTACCTCCGACTTGACAAACTAATTTGTATGATGCAGCTGGTAGGTTATCCTCTCTACGTCTTTGGTTATACTGTATTTCATCTATCAGTTCTTGTGGATGCTCTACCCTCACACCAATAGCAAATGGCTTAAATTCAATATCTACCCCTCTTTTTGAGCACATCTCATAGATATCACGAGCTGAATGCCCTGTAGCCAAGATATAAGCATCTGCGGACACTCGTTGTCCCGTGGATAAGATGCATACTTCTATTTCTTGTCGGCCATTTATTAATATATCCTCGAGTTTATGTTCAAAATGAACCTCTCCCCCATTCTCAATAATAGTGTGCCTAATCGCTGATATGATTATAGGAAGTTTATTAGATCCAATATGAGGATGTGCATCTATTAATATATCTTGTTTAGCACCATGTCGTACTAAAATATCCAATACCTTTTGAATACTCCCTCTCTTATTCGCTCGAGTGTAAAGCTTACCATCAGAATAGGTTCCTGCCCCTCCCTCTCCGAAACAATAATTTGACTCAGGATTAACCTTATCAAATTGCTGTATTGCTCTTAAATCACGACGTCTTTGTTGAACATCTTTACCTCGATCATATATTACAGGTTGCATACCTAATTCCAAGCACTGTAACGCAGCAAAGTACCCCGCAGGTCCCGCTCCTATTATTATTACTCGCCTAGTCTTCTCGGAGATATGAAAACTATATGTAGGCTCATTTCCCAGAACTTCACCCTTTCTTAGTAGCACCTCTAACCGTAAGACATACTTCGGACGTCGCCCGCGACTGTCAATAGATCGTTTTAATATCTTAATCTTAACTATGTCGTCAGGTTCTAAATTCAACTCTTTAGCACAGATCAATTTTATACGATCCTGATTATTAAGAAGATTTGGGGTGATTCTTATTTCAACTACATGACCCATCTAACTGAATTTATAGCTTTTGAAAATCGATCCAGTCTCTTTATCAACCCTTCCATTTCTACTAAAGGAATCATATTTGAACCATCGGACAAGGCTTGTCTTGGATCTGGATGCGTCTCAATAAAAAGACCTTTAGCGCCGACACTTAATGCAGCCCTCGCTAGGAGTTCTGTGTTCTCAGGATCGCCACCAGTTACGCCAGATTGCTCATTAGGCTTTTGTGTTGCATGGGTACAGTCCATAATTATAGCCTCAGAGAACTTAGACATATGATTAATATTAGGCATGTCAACCACTAAATGATTATAGCCAAATGAATTGCCTCGTTCTGTAAGAAATACATGTGAAGCTCCAGCAAATTCGGCTTTATGCACCGCATGTTTCATACCTGCAGCATTCATAAATTGTCCTTTTTTGATATTTATAGGCAAACCAGTTCTAGCAGCACTCTCAATTAGTTCTGATTGACGAGAAAGAAAAGCAGGAATTTGAATCAAATCAACGAACGAAGATACAAGCTCAACATCCTGAGTTTCATGAACATCAGTAGTTACATTAATCTTCAATTCTGTCTTTAGATTTCTAAGTATTTCAATGGCTGATTCCACCCCAATAGTTCTAAATGATTTTTTCTTTGTACGGTTAGCTTTAATAAATGAAGACTTGTAGATGAATGGAATATTCAATGACTGCGCTATACGGTTACATTCTACAGCTACCTCCATACAAACCTCCTTATTCTCTACAGCACAAGGTCCTGCGATCAAAAAGAAGCCGCTAAAATCTTGCGTGATGATTCTATCTAAAGAGTTTATTATCATATAAAGACTCCGCGTAATGGAGGTTTAACCTTATTGTATTATTCTTTTACAAATATACTTGCTGAAATGGTATGATAATTAATACCTTTGCGCTCCATTTTAAGAAAGTATTGTTATGCCTAAAGTAAAAACTCATTCAAGCGCTAAAAAGAGGTTTAAAATAACCGGCTCTGGAAAAATAAAAAGATTTCAAGCAAGAACTTCTCATTTAATGAGAAAGAAAACAAAGAAAGCCAAGTTAAATCTTAGGGATAGCACATTAGTAAGTAAAGCTGATGAAAAGCGCATCAAAGCTTTATTAGGTATAAACTAAAAAATCAAAGTAAATGCCACGGTCAGTAAATGCAGTAGCCTCAAGGGCGAGAAGAAAGAAAATACTTAAGCAAGCTAAAGGATACTTTGGTGCAAGAAGTAAAGTTTACACAGTTGCTAAAAACGCTGTAGAAAAAGGTCTACAATATTCTTACAGAGATAGAAAAGCAAAGAAGAGAGAATTCAGAAGCTTATGGATTCAGCGTATTAACGCAGGAGCTAGAATGCATGGCACTACTTACTCTAAATTGATGCATGGTCTATCGGAAAAAAATATAAATTTAAATCGAAAGGTACTTGCCGATATGGCGATGAATCATCCACAGACATTCGAACAAATAGTAAAAGCTGCTTCTTAGCAGCTTTTTTTATGCCTTATGGCTTCAACTACTATTAATCATATAAAATAAAAAAGGTTAGCCCACCTGGTTCTTGCAGAATAATAGTATCCTTTTTTGTTGAATACTGTTAACTATTCAGCAATTGACACCTGAATTCCTTGCCCCTTCTATTATATCTAAGTTTTCCTTCGCTATTAAAATGGGTCAGACCCTGATTACTAAAGATATGCGGACATGAGTCCGTTTTCATAATACTGACAGTATCGAAGTCGTCTACGGACATAGAAACCTGCCTTTTATCTATACCTCCATTGTCAATTGTAAAACCTAAGGTCTTCTAAACACTTATTTAGCCCTTAAAGTCTGTAGCCTCGATACTAACACCTGCATAATTCCTTAAAATTAAATTGCTTGCTGCCAAAGGTATATTGATAGTCCCTTATTCAAGGTAAATATAATTTCCTGTTGTTTTACTAACAAGTTGCCGTTCCCAGGACTGTATGATAGAAATATCGTTATTGGATTCGATAGACTTGGTCCACCATTTTTCGCTAAAAAAAGATATTCTACGTTTATCAGCAGTATTATGACTTATCCTGACAACAAAAGATTGATCCTAAGCAAATTGAACAGAATCGATGTCAATCAACTCAAATCCCAAGCTTTTATAAAAGTTGATCTAATTTTAAATATGAACTGCTGCCGTATCAAAAACTAATCTTCTTACAAATTAGAAAAGATAAGAAGATTAACAATAAACTACAATGATGAGGACTCAATAATGTCCCATAATTGTAGCTCTTCAATATTATTGCTTTATGAATTTGTCTATTCGTTTAGTGGATTGTCCATTAATAACAACCAAATACATACCTCCAGGAAGATCAGTAACATCGATCTGGACTTGGTTTATTGATTTATTGAGAGGCTTTTTAACTCTTTGCACTAAATCTCCATGGATACTTCTAACTTCAATATCAATCGTATTTCGATCTGTTAAGGAATTGATTATAACTGTGATAAATTGTGTGGTTGGATTACCTACAATTTTCCAATCATCAATAATGCCTCCTATAGCATTACGCTCACATGGGCTTGGAAAAATAGCTGACCAATCTGACGGTGTATCTCCGTTTCCATCATAAACCAAACTTTGATTTTCAGTGAATGTCTCTGCGACACTACCATTAGACCAGATTCCAGCAGCGACCGCCACTGATGATCTCATATGTCCTGTTGTCCCCCACTCGACATAATCTATTATAGCATTAGCTGACCCAAATGAGTCAATTCGATAGAGCCCAAGCTCCCCATCAATACCGTCTATGTTAATATTATCAAATTCCATTGTTATTAACTCACCTGAATTAAGAATAAAATCATTGCCTCCACAATCTATAGAAAGATCACCTATCCTTTCATACTCAGGGAATTGACATAAATAAAAATCAGAAATATCTATAGGTCCATCACCGACATTTCGAAGCTCAACGAGTCCTCCACCAACTATTTCATTAATTATTGCAGCTCCCTCACCATCATTACATCCGGTACCATCATTTCTCTTTTGAACTATTAAAAAATTGGATAAATCCACGCAACCACTTATTTGCGCAAGTGTCATATCAACTTCTATATTCAAGGTAGAATCACCGTAGCTCAAATGCCATATGCTTACAATATCTAAGGTCCCATCATCGAAATCATAAGTCGAAATATCATCTGGCAATGCAATAATACGAGAGACACCATCGGTAATAATCCACTGCGAAAATTGTCCGGAGTTATTTGCTAAATTAGGAATGATAAAATCCGGTTCACTATCTATGCATATTGAGAGTGGGCCTCCACTCAATACTCCACCATTTACAATCTCTTTTCTCACTACAATAGAATCACTGAGATCAAAACAACCAGACAGGTCGCCTATAGTATTCCCAGGAGAAAGTTGATCTATTTGATCTAAGAAACCCAAACTCCAAATTAAATTGATTCCCTCGACTCCATCATCGAAGTTATATTGTTCTATATCATCTGGCAAGTTGAGAATAAGGCCATTTTGATCAGTTACTATCCATTGATTACTACTGACCGAGTTATTAGTAAACGAAATACCAGAGACAAAATCGTCATTATCATCTAAACAAAATAGGAAATCCGGAGCACTGAGGGCACCACCATCAGGAGATGATACATTGACAATTATCGAATTAGAAAAATCAAAACAGCCTTGAATAGTCGCTCTATTTAAACCTTCTGAAATAACTGTATTAGTATCTAAATATGAAACATGAGAAATAAAGTACTGCCCTTCGTCAAGTTCGTTAAAATTTATATCAATGAGTTGATCAACTAATCTCACTATGATTCCATTATCATCATTAACTACCCAAGAATTTAACTCGCCTACATTATTTTCGAGCGTTGCATCGGTAATTCGG
>CACLQQ010000019.1 GCA_902609095.1 uncultured Bacteroidota bacterium
AAAGTATACCTGTATTTGTTCCTGCCTGTAAAGGGAGGTTAAATATTTTTTTAGAATAGGAGTTTTACCAAACTTTATTCATTTTGGGATGTGACACCCACTTACTCCATTGACTATTGTACGTATGAATACTGTCAGTAGTAAGACCTTGTCCATTTTCTACAGGCAACTCACAATTGACCCATTCAAAGATGCTGCCATAAAGATTGTTCACGTTTTTGTATCCCATTCTGGATAATTTCTCACCCAACTTTTCACTACGGTAACCAACTGAACAGTAGATGATTATATTTTTATCAAAATCTATTCCTTTGAGATACTTTGGGCTAAAGTGGTTGAATCCTATGTAGCGTGCCCCAGGAATATGACTGACCTGATATTCTACTAATTCACGTGCATCAAGAAAGACATATTCAGCAGAATTTTCGAACGCTTTAGTTACATCGATTGTGGGAATACTGAAATCAAGTAATTCCTGAAGCCTATTATCGAATCTTTGATTCTGGGTGCTCTGAGCAGATGCCGTCTTTAGGGCAAACAATAGAAATAAAACTAAATGAATTCTCTTCATTATATTAACTTAGTTTAATGGGGCCTGGACCTACTTGATCTTCGATTATCTGATTAGATTCGGTTAGAGGCATCAATTCTTCCTTAATAAAGTCTTTTACTTCAGAAACATATTGATGTGGATAGAGTACGTGAATATTAGGTCCCGCATCAAGTGTAAATGCAATAGGTACATGCTTCCTAAGGCGATAATCTCTAATTCTTTCTATCGCCGCTAAAGTATTAGGCTTCATAAGCGTATATGAGGGACGAGAACACATCATAAGCGCATGCAGTGTCAAGGCTTCTTCTTCTACGGTATCTATAAACTTGTCCAGGTCTCCGTTTTTCAGAGCAACTAGTAAATGTTGAAGATTATTCCTTGCCTGTTCATAACGAGTATCGGCAAACGGATTAGAATCCATTAGCTTATGTCCTGCTGTTGAGGATACTGATTTTTTTTCTCCAGATATGATTATTATATCATCGTGATAATCTTGGTAGATTGGTGCATAATCTTGATGAGGAATTGCAATATGATCATCACTAAGGGTGATATCCTTTGCATTTCCCCATATCGCAAGTGAAGGATAAACAGAACGGCAAGCACTTCCACTACCAAGTCTTGCAACAAAGGAGGCTTTCTTCAAGAATTCCTCTTTATTCTGCTTTTGATTGCTTATGACTTCTTCTATCGAGCATAAACATAAGGCTATGGCACTCATGCTAGACGCAGATGAAGCTATTCCAGAAGAATGAGGAAAGCTGTTTTCACTGTCAATCTCAAACTGTAATAACTCAATGAATGGAAATATATCGGTAAGTGATTCCAAGAAAGACTGGACTCTTTTTCCAAAGAATGTTTCTTCTTTTCCTTCAAATCTGAATGTAAGCCAGTCATTTGATGATGGTCGCTTTTGGTAGCTTACGCTCGTTGTAGTATGAGCGTGATTTAATGTGAAACTGATTGAAGGGTTAAGCGGTAGCTGGACAGCTTTTTTGCCCCAGTATTTAACCAGGGCTATGTTTGATGGACTGCGCCAACTAAATTGTCCTTCTAAATTATTATAGGAATTAGTGTCCTTATCGATATTGTAATGATCGTTATTCAAGATTTAGCCTTTTTGTGGTTGGTATGAAATATCGAAGTCTTGCAAAACAACATCTAAAATAGGATTTTGACCTACAGTATAGACTTCTTTTAATCTGTAGCCATACAATTTACTCGACTGGTTCCAATAAAAGGCATTCAGCTTACCTCTTGTCATTTTGATTAAGTCAAAAAGTGAGGACTCTAACTCGCGCTCTATCATTTCTACCATTATCTTCCCTTGAGTTTTAGATAGTTTTTTTAGAGGCTCTTCAAATTCTTTTGTCAAATCCTTAGACAGCTTTTTTAAGTACTTCTTTCTTTTTCTTTTTCTCATGGTTTCTGTAACGATCTTGGCCTCTTCAAAAATTCGAATTGCTTCAACGGCATAGGGATAAACCTTTGCTGCATATCTGCGATACCTCAAATACTTTAGATAGTCCTCATGATTAGCAAAAGTTCTTAGAGAAGAAATATTGACCGCTTGTATATCTGCAACAATGAGTGTATCACCATTTATGATTGTTGCGCTCACTACTTGACCATTGACTCTGAGTTTGAACAGAGAATCCGGAAAAGCTTCTATGAGTTGAGTTCTCTGAAGTTTCACGAGGGTGGTATCAGAGTATTCTTGAGCATGAATAAGCTGGACAGAGCTGATTAGTATTAGCAGGATATGTAATTTTGAAGTAGACATTATCTGAATCTATGTTCATAACGTGATTAATGAGCTAATAAGCTTATAATAGAGTTAAGAATTAGATATCAAGTAAAATTATGATCAAAAGAATTGCTCAAGCAGTTTCAATTATATTTCATCCATTGTTCTTATTTGTATTCCTTTTATGGTTGACTTACGCCATGGATCCCTTTTCATTTAGAATTAATAATGAGCAACAAATAGCGGTGACTATGATCATAACTGTAGTCATATTATGGCTTATACCGTTGATCACCACATTGATGATGAAAGGTCTTGGGTTTATTCAGGCCCTTTCAATGGAGGATCCGAAGGAGCGAATAGGGCCACTCATTGCTTGCATCATTTGTTATATGTGGCACTATATAAATGTTTATAACAATCCAGATTTCCCTGATTCTTATCTCGCAATATCTTTAGGAGGCTGTATTTCTTTAGCTTTCTTATTTTTTATAAATAATTTTGCGAAAATTAGTCTACATACGACAGGGGCCGGAGGATTCCTTGCAGGAACAGTCATCTTACTATCTTTTAAGTTTGATTTACCTATTGAGTTTGTAATTGGAGATCAAGTTTGGCAGGTTCATCCAATCCTGATTATGATGATAGTTTTGGTGATATCAGGGTTAATAGGTACGAGTAGATTGATCGTTCGGGCTCATCGCCCATCAGATGTATATGGAGGATATCTCGTTGGAATAATATCAATGTTGATAGCAAGTAGGATAGTGATTTAGCCTTAGGCGACATTTTATTATTCAATTACTTATTACCTTCGCTTTCTAATGGAGACAATGGTGAAACCATCAAAGAAAAATATCCAGAAATTCAGTTTTCCAACGGGGATAAATATCCTTAATGGTTTGTTCAAATCATATGCTGATAAGGACATCTTGGTAGATCGTTTGTTGGACACCGCTAGAAAGAGATCTGGATTAAATGATTTTGGGGATGAATTCTTTATTATACCTCTGACTAAATTGATGGAGGATGTTAATGAGCATACCAACTTTCATCCTTTAGGAGCTTTCTTATTAAGGAATAAGGCGATTATTAATCTTGTAAATCGACTGTGGTCCCAACATTGGCTTAAGAAAGATCCAAGTATTCT
Source organism: uncultured Bacteroidota bacterium (assembly GCA_902609095.1). GTDB lineage: Bacteria > Bacteroidota > Bacteroidia > Chitinophagales > Saprospiraceae > GYS-P2D. The sequence goes on from CACLQQ010000019.1 coordinate 3,451, forward strand.
GAAGCCAATCCCTCCTAAAGTCATGATTACGGGCTTACAACGTACCGGAACAACTTTTTTACAAAGAATGCTAGGGCACCTTCCAGAGTTTAGAGGTGTATTGTCTTGGGAAATTGTGAATCCAGTTCCTAAATCTGACAAGAAAACTTACTATGGCACGTATGAGGCTCGATTGGCTCATATGGCGCTCAATTATTTATCTCCAGAGTTTAAGTCAATTCACTCGGTTAGGCATGACAGTCTAGAGGAAGAGGTAGTAATGATGGATCATGCATTTGTAAGTAGCGCAACACAATCTGTTTTAGATGTGCCCAATTATGCTCAATGGTTAGAGCAACAAGATCAAACGAGAGCCTATCAAGACTTAGAAATGTGGTTGCAATTCTTACTATGGAGAGAACCAGCAGAGAAGTTTCTGTTGCTCAAGAGCCCACACCATATGGAATATATGGATATGTTCATGTCAGTTTTTCCAGATACTAAAATCATTCATACACATAGAGAGCCTGAGAAAACTTTAGCATCATATTGCAGTATGGTTGTAGCAGGAAGGAAACTATTCTCAGATCATGCTGACACGCATGAGATCGGTCGCTACTGGTTACAAAAAGATGTGCGATTAGTTGATAAGTGTTTAGAGTATAGAAGCAGGAATGAGGAGAAGTTTTATGACGTTGCTTATAAAGACTTAGTAGCGGATCCTATATTTACAGCACAAAAGATCTACGAACACTTAGGAACCGAGTGGACCGCTAAACATACTGCATTGGCTGAGGAATTTTGTGAAAATCACAAAAAAAATAAGTTCGGTAGGCACATATATAATATCGAAGATTATGGACTAACTGCAGATGAAGTCAATAGTGCTTTTGGCAATTATATCGATCAGTTTAGAGATCAGTTATATTAAGAGAAGTGTAGCTCACTGATTAAAACTCTATAACGAGGGATTCCAGTATATCATCTAAGTCCTCAAAGCTCTTAAATCCAACTTTATCTTCATGACTACCTCTAATAATGAGGTTGGATTGTTTTGTAGGTTCATATCGTGTGCTATAGTGCAAATGATCTAGATCTATTGTTAGGTTGGCATCATCAGCGGTTACCTCCATAAGCTTAACATGACCACTTAGATATGATAAGTCGAGATCGTCAGTAGTTCCAATCGCATATGGTTCCAGTTTAAGTACTGCTTCATCGATATCATCTGTATGCGCATTATTGATGAGAATCAGGGTCTTTGGTCCACTAACCCAATCCACTATTTCCTTAATCGCAGATATGCTAATCTCGTTCAGATCAAACAATAAGTAATGTATGCCGTAGGCTGCGAAGTATCTTGCATCAGTAAGGTTGGTGATATTACTTGCAATAACTCGTACTTTTAAATCCATTAAAACTGACTCTTTTGAGTGATCAAAGTTACTATGAGATGGTCTATTATGTGACTCAACAGATACCCAAAGGTAGAATTTCCACATATGGTGCCATAGCGGATTACTTATCATTAGGTTCTGCGAGGATGGTCGGTTGGGCATTAACACAAGCAAATAGGAGTTCTATAGGCCATGTTCCAGCACATCGAGTAGTTAATAGAAAAGGAGAGCTTTCTGGTCGTGTCCACTTTGGTACTCCTACTCGGATGCAAGAATTATTAGAATCCGAAGGAGTTATTGTTGTAAAGGATAAGGTGAAATCGTTCAAAGGCTTATTTTGGCATCCAGAGGAAATGGACAAGTGACAAATAATAGGATAAATCTCATATCTGGACCAAGAAATATTTCTACTGCTTTAATGTACTCTTTTGCAAATAGACCTGATACCACTGTTGTGGATGAGCCCATGTATGCCTATTATTTAGATCATGTAGATATAGATCATCCAGGTAAATCTGAAATTTTAAGCTCCTTACCTCGCCGTTTGGAGGATGTTTTGGACCAGTATTTTTTTCAAGAAATCTCTGTACCAAATCTGTTTATCAAAGGAATGGCACATCATTATGAGGGGATAGAAGACTTAAGCTTTTTGACTCGATTAAAGAATATATTCCTTATCCGGCATCCGGAACAATTGATAGCGTCATTTGCTCAAGTAATACACGAGCCTGTAATAAGAGATATTGGAATTAAGCATGAGTATGAGCTGTTTTGTCATCTCAAAAATCAAGGTGTAGACACAGTAGTTTTGGATTCTAACGAGATACTTCTGGATCCTTCTAAAGTGCTTCATGAGTTATGTCATGCCTTGAATATTGATTTTGATGTTTCAATGCTTAATTGGGATACTGGAAAAAAAGCTTACGATGGGGTTTGGGCACCATATTGGTATGAGAATGTGTGGAAGTCCAATTGCTTTAAGAAGCAGAAAACCAGTAGTAGACCCTTTCCTCAGAGACTGTCAGGACTGTTAGAAGAGGCAAATCAATATTATAATTTATTATCAGAACAATCGCTAAGAGCATAATATGTTACAAAAATTTGATTCGAGAAATAAGGACCTGAAAGTGTGGGTGGCAGACGGTTTATATAGCCGAGAGGACGCCAAGGTTTCTGTATTTGATAGCGTAGTACAAGGAGGAGATGCCATTTGGGAAGGCTTAAGGGTGTATCCTGAGGGAATATTTTTGTTAGATAGACATCTCAATCGATTATATGAGTCGGCTAAGGCATTAGCCTTTGTTGATATCCCGAGTGTAGAGGAAATCAAACATAGCATAGGTGAGACGCTTAGAGCTAACAATATGACTCGAGATACGCACATTAGGCTGACCCTAACTCGAGGCACTAAAATCACCTCTGGTATGGATCCCAGGCTCAATCAATCGGGAAGTTGCCTCATCATACTAGCAGAGTGGAAGCCACCAGTTTATGATAATAATAATGGTATTAAAGTGATTACCTCAACTATCAGAAGAAATAACCCATCATTCCTTGATTCTAAAATCCATCACAACAATTTGCTGAATAATATACAAGCCAAGATTCAAGCGAATGTGGCGGGAGTAGATGCCGCATTGATGTTAGATTATTCTGGGTTTGCAGCAGAGCTTAATGGCACCAATATTTTTATGGTTAAGGATGGTATGGTTCATACCCCCACTGCTGAGGCTTGTCTGCATGGCATCACCCGGGGAATGATCATACAGATTTGTCAAGAGGAGTCAATTGGAATTAAAGAAAGGAATATATCACTGACAGAATTATACAATGCCGATCAGGTTTTTTGCTCTGGAACTATGGGAGAACTAACCCCAATAACTCATATTGATGGTCGCAGAATTGAGAATCGCTCTGATACTGAATTGTTAGCCACGTTGATCAAGCATTTTGGGGAGCGGATTCCTAAGTATTGCATAGAGGTTTAATATAATAATTACCTATAGTCTTATTGAAGCCTGTCAAAACTCTTGCCTACCTTATAGTTGAGCCATTACGGCACAATATTTTCAACATAAATATTGTTACAAGTAGGCATTTATTTTTGACCAGCACGACTATATGACGCATTGCTATATTTCAAACAATATTATTTTATTTCTATACAATGAGCTTTCGGCTCTCGATTACATTGAGGTAGAGTATGCTATAGAAAACGACCTGGAGTGGCGTAACAAGTACCTACAGCTGAGTAAAGCACATAAGAAGTTACCAAAGGTTCAATTTTATCCAAAGAACAGGGTGATCAAATCCATATTGGATTATAGTTCTGCTACTGCTTAAGAAATAAAGGAAGTCTTGCCTTAATCTGGGATAGGTAATGTGGGGAGTATACATTACATTTGTCAACCATATATTGACTAACCTAAAGGATTAATAATAGACCTATGTCCAAAGAAAAAGACGCAAAGCTAAAAGCCCTCAAGCTTACTCTTGATAAATTAGATAAGACTTACGGTAAAGGTACAATCATGAAACTGGGAGATAAACCCAGAGTGGAGGTTGATACGATACCAACCGGCTCCTTAACTCTTGATATTGCATTAGGCATAGGAGGATTCCCAAGAGGGAGAGTAGTGGAGATATATGGTCCTGAATCTTCAGGAAAAACGACTCTTGCCATACACGCCATTGCTGAGGCTCAAAAGAAAGGAGGCATTGCCGCTTTTATTGATGCCGAGCATGCTTTTGATAAAACTTATGCTGAAGCCCTGGGAGTAGATACTGAAAATCTCCTGATATCACAGCCAGATAATGGTGAGCAAGCCCTTGAAATTACAGAGAATTTGATTCGATCTGGAGCAATTGACATATTAGTTGTGGATTCTGTTGCAGCCTTAACACCAAGAAGTGAGATCGAAGGTGAAATGGGAGATTCTAAGATGGGTCTTCAGGCTAGGCTGATGTCACAGGCATTAAGAAAGTTAACAGCTACCATAGGTCGTACTGGATGTTGCTGCATTTTCATCAATCAACTTAGAGAAAAGATTGGTGTCATGTTTGGTAACCCAGAAACAACAACAGGAGGTAATGCACTTAAATTTTATGCATCTATCCGTTTAGACATCAGAAAGTCAGGCACCTCAATCAAGGACAAAGAAGGAAATGTCGTTGGAAATCCTATTAAAGTCAAAGTTGTTAAAAACAAATTAGCACCTCCATTCAGAATTGCATTGTTTGAAATCACTTTTGGTAAAGGTGTCTCTAAACTTGGGGAGATCATAGACCTTGGTGTTAATCTGGATATTATAGGAAAGAGCGGCTCGTGGTATAGTTATAATGATACTAAGATTGCCCAAGGCAAGGAATCGGCTAAACAATTCTTAGAAGACAATCCAGAGGTAGCGGAGGAAATCACTAATCTAATCTTAAATCATTACATGCCAGATAGAGATACTCCTAAAGCAATTGAGGTGGCAGAGTAAATAGCACAGCTGCCAAGTATGGATATCATTCTGAAAGGTGAGCAGCTCAAGCTTCTACCACATAAGGCTATCTATTGGCCTAAAGAAGAGGCCTTACTAATTGCAGATCTTCATTTAGGGAAAGTTGAACACTTTAGGAAAGCTGGAATAGCTGTTCCTGCTACAGCTGGAAAGGCTAACTATCATATAGTTCAAGAGATGTTGTTAGAGCATAACCCTCAGAGGGTTATATTCTTGGGTGACTTGTTTCACAGCTCTTATAATTATGATTGGGAGCAGTTCAATGAATTTATGCTGAGCCATAATCATGTCTCGTTTGAGCTAATCATAGGTAACCATGACATCCTTCATCAATCACAGTATAACCGTAACAATATGATCATTCATGATCAGGAATTGATCATGGGTCCATTCCTATTGACCCATGATCCAGTAGAGCATGAAACTCTCTATAATTTATGTGGTCACATTCATCCATGTTTCAAGATGAGAGGTCGAAGTAGGCAATATTTAAGGTTACCTTGTTTTTATTTTGGGCTGAGAGGCGGAATTCTACCTGCCATAGGTAGTTTCACGGGGATGCACCCTGTAAATCCTACTAAGGATGACAGGGTATATGTGGTAGCTGATGATCAGATTATACAAGTTGAATAATAAAATCCTAAGTTTGCCACAAAAAGGGAGGTTTGCCAGATCATACTAAAGAAGGCTATATCACATTTGAAAGAGAGTTCCTACCCCATGTAGATGCTCTCAAGACGTTTGCATTTCACCTTTCCTACAATGAATCTGACGCTAATGATCTTGTGCAAGAGACCTATATGAAAGCATTCAGGTTCATTGATAAGTATGATAAAGGCACAAATGCTAAGGCATGGCTATTCAAAATCATGAAGAATGCTTACATCAACGAATACCGCAAGAAAAGTAAAAGACCTACCCAGGTAGATTATGAGGAGATATCTACTTATCACGATCAAGATCATGATCGACTTCCTGGCTATATGGACCTCAGAGAGGAACTATTCAATAAGATGATGGGTGATGAAGTGACCATCGCTATCAATAGTTTACCACTGGATTTTAAGACTGTCTTATTATTATCTGATGTAGAAGGTTTCACCTATGAGGAAATCGCTAAGATTATTGAAGTTCCTATTGGTACGGTAAGGTCTCGTCTGTTTAGAGCTCGTAATATGCTTAAAGACAAATTAAAAAATTATGCCCAGAAGAAAGGTTATGTTGATATGCGAGGACAAAAACAAGAAAAAAAGAAGTCAATTACCGAAGAGGAATGACCCCTTGTTATGTTAACTAAACTTTAGTAGCTTTGACACCACATTATTAGAGATTAATAACCACTCTATGGCTCACGAAAATTTACTTAGTTTTTTCTCAGATCAGGTGAACTTATATCTCGACAACAGGCTGAGTCCTGAGAGCACACAACATCTTATGGATATTGTTCAAAGAGATGACGAGTGTAGTCAAGTTTTCAAGAAAGAGAAGACCTTCAGAGACTTCGTAAAAAATAATGTCAAAAGACCTTGTGCTTCTTCAGACTTGATACAGTCTATTAAGAGTAACTTAGGTTAACTACTTTCCAGATATAATATGGTATAAATTATAGTTTATTGAATTTCAGTAGACACGCTAATACCTAATTAAATTCTAAGTTTTATTTAAGTCATAGAAGTTCATATCAATTTAGGTTTTAATTATGCTCGATAAATTGGAGGCGATTCATAGTCGTTATTTAGATGTAGAAGAGAAACTGTCAGATCCATCAATAGTCTCTGATATAAAGGAGTATTCTAAGCTCAGCAAAGAATATAAAGATCTCAAGGAGATTGATGATTACTACCATAAATACACTAACCTGCTTGGTAATATAGATACAGCCAAAGAGATGGCTAGCGACGAAGATGAAGAAATGAGGCAGATGGCTCAAGCGGAATTAGTAGAGCTGGAGGAAGAAAAAGCTAAGGTTGAAGAAGAAGTTAAGATCCTACTTATACCTAAGGATCCTGATGATGATAAGGATGTAATATTTGAGATTAGGTCTGGAACAGGTGGTGATGAGGCCAGTATTTTTGCTGGAGATCTCTATAGGATGTATAGCAAGTATTTTGAGACTCAGGGTTGGAAAGTAGAAGCCTTATCGGTCAACGAAGGTACAGTAGGAGGATTCAATAAGTTGGTACTTGAGGTTAGAGGTAGTGGCGTTTTTGGTAAGCTTAAGTTTGAGTCAGGTGCACATAGGGTACAGCGAGTACCTAAGACGGAATCACAAGGAAGGGTACATACTTCAGCAGCTACAGTGGCTGTAATCCCTAAGTTTGAGGCCGAGGACATTGATATCCGTAAGGACGAGCTTAGAACTGATACCTTCAGAGCGAGCGGAGCAGGTGGTCAGCACGTTAATAAGACAGAATCGGGAGTGAGATTTACCCACATACCTACTGGTATCGTATCAGAAAGTACAGATTCCCGATCTCAACATAAGAATAGAGAGATTGCATTGACAAGATTGTATATAAAGGTAAGAGAGGCTCAAGAGCAAAAAGTATATTCAGAACAAAAGGCCAAACGGAAGACTCTCGTAGGATCTGGGGACCGCTCAGATAAAATAAGAACCTATAATTATCCTCAGAATCGAGTCACTGACCATAGGATAAACTTGACCTTATATAGTTTGGACAAGATCATAGAAGGTGATGTGGCTCCAGTAATTGAGGCACTACAAGTATATGAGAATGCCGAGAAGATGAAAGCAGGAGAGACCCTCTAAAAGATCATCTTATTATCCTTTTTATTGAAGTAGTACAATCCGATTAACCCAATACAGCAGAGCCCTATTGAGATCAATTGTGCTTGAGACAATTGTAGTCCTACCACGTCATATCTTGGATTAACTCTAATCTGCTCAACAAAGAATCTGGCAAAGCTCATCAAAGTCAGATATAGGCTAAACATCATACCAGCTTTCTTGATGCGCTTTCTATTAAACCATAATATGATAAAGATGATACCACTGCTAATGATTTCATAGATGGGCGTTGGAAAGACCTTAGGGGATAGCTTGCTGCAGTACTTATCAGTACAACATTCAATGGGTACACCTTCATTCAATACATTGTTTGGATAATCATAAGCCCACATCCAATCGGGTAGAAAAAACCATCCAGGCTTAGCTAATTCGTTGATGATTCCCCAATCTCCGTCACCAGATATTTGACAACCCATTCGTCCTATACCATAACCGAGTATTAATGCTGGAGCAATCGCATCTGCAACATGGATTGCAGGGATGCCATTTTTTCTGACATAGTAGGTGATTGCAGCAGTCGCTAATATGAATCCACCATAAATGGTTAATCCACTACCAGAGAATAACTGGCCTAATGGATCCCTCATAAATGAGTCCATATTCTCTAGTATAGAGAAAAGTCTTGCGCCTAAAATGCCAAATATTGCTGATAAAACTATGATGTCTCCAACTCTATCATGAGGATGTATTACACGGGTGATTTGCTTAGGTTGTGTAGTTTTACTCTGCTGCCCTTTCCAATAATAATATTTCCCAAACCCTACCAGACCACCAAGTCCTAATAGAATATTACCACGACTAGAAAATACGAATCCTGCTGCATCTTCCTTGAAATCATCGAAATGGATAATCATTTCTGGAACTTTAAATCCCAAGATGAATCCAAAGATGGCATTGCTAATGATCTCTTTGATATCTCTACCTTTACCAACCCACTCTTTCTTAAAGCTAGCGCTGATGATTCCCTTTTCTTCTTTTCTCTTAAGTTCCATATAGAGTATATACCCTAATGCAAAAAAACCACAACCCATTAATAAACCGAACATTTGGATAACGGAGAACCCATTATCACGAGCTGTTCCAAAAAGATCGTGGAGAAGATAGGAGAGATTAGGATACATAGTAACAGTCTATTATAGCACACAAAAGTAAGCTATAGGATGAATCTAATGGAAATAGTTTGAAGGACAGTTGTATGGTCCAATTATGATTGAACAAGTAGTTCAGTAGTAATGCTACCTAAATTAAATTCACTGATTTGATTTGCCAGATCAGCATCCCAAGGCAATTCAACCTTGATATAGTTATCTGTAAATCCAGTCATCATACCTTCTTTCGTGGATTTCTCGAACAGAACATGGCGAGTAGTACCAAGGTGTCGTTGATAGAATTGCTGTTTCTTCTTAAATGAGAGGTTACGAAGCGCTTCGTTACGCTGTCTGCGAATATTGACTGGAACTACATCATCCATTTCTGTAGCTGGAGTATTAGCTCGTTCAGAATAGGTGAATACATGTAAGTAGCTCACATCTAAATCACTAATGAAATCAAAAGTTTCTTTAAAGTCCTCATCTGTCTCACCAGGAAATCCGACAATTACATCTACTCCAATACAGGCATGAGGCATTACCTCTTTGATCTTTAGAACCCGTTCCGCATATAGTTCTCGCTGATAGCGACGTCTCATGGCTTTGAGAATCTTATTACTGCCAGATTGAAGGGGCGCATGAAAGTGGGGCATGAATCGTTTTGAGTGAGCCACAAACTCTATGATCTCCGCAGTCAAAAGATTTGGTTCAATAGATGAAATTCTAAATCGATCTATGCCCTCTATCTGATCTAATTCTTTGATTAGGTCGATGAATAATGCTTCCTTCTTGGGTTTAGTACCCTCTATGACCTCCGTTCCATTACCAAAATCTCCAAGATTTACACCGGTCAATACGATTTCTTTGACACCGAGCTGAGCAATTTTTTTAGCATTTTTAATGACATTCTTAACCGTATCACTTCTACTATTACCTCTGGCCTGGGGGATCGTACAAAAGGAGCACTTGTAATTACACCCATCCTGAACTTTGAGGAAAGATCGAGTTCTGTCTCCATAGGAGAATGCCTCTTCAAATGTATTAGCTTGTTCTACCTTGCCAGCTTGCACCATGCCCTTACCAACTTGCTGAGATAGCGTATCTATATAGTTGAGGATATTGAACTTCTCTGCTGCACCTAAAACTAAATCAACTCCAGGAATTGCGGCAATTTCTTCAGGTTTCAATTGAGCGTAGCATCCAATAACAACTACTTTCGCCTCAGGAGATTGTCTCAATACTTTCCTAACAGCTGAGCGACACTTCCGATCAGCGAAGTCGGTTACAGAACAGGTATTCAACACATATACATCAGCAATATCGCTGAACTCCACGGTGCTAAACCCATAGTCTTCAAACTTTCTCCTAATCAAAGAAGTCTCAGAAAAGTTGAGTTTACAACCTAAAGTGTGGAATGCGACTGTCTGTGGTGTTGACATATTTGTTTAGTAGAGTGCGAAATTAGAGGTAATCAGAGGGATAAACAAGACAATGGAACAAGATAGAATAGTATGTACGATTTTCTATTTGATAATGTATAGCAATCTGCCACATACGACAGATTCAATGTAAATAATATGTTAACTCTCTAGAATATATAAATTTATGGGGGGGATTTGATTAGCTGATTTAATCTGGTTATACTTTTTCATGGATTGATTCAAAGGCTCATACGTATTAATCTAAGCAAGTCGGGAAAATAAATGGCAAAAAAAGAGCCAACAGGAACAGTTGTACTGTACTGTGACCTTCCATATCTATTGCTTAAAATAGGGAGTCACAAATATATAGGTTACTTCTTTTCCCTGCCAATATTATATCCGAGGGAGGCATCCGAAACTCCCTGATCAAGAAGTAGGAGAAAATTGTTAAAACCTTTAATTTTTTAAAAATGAAGAATTTGATTTTATTTTTAATTATAACTGGATTGATTTTGATAAGCCGTAATGATTCAATACTTGATACAAAATCAACAGTTATGACTATCGAACAATTCGACGCATATGGGGATGTACATAATTCAGCTCTTGCAAATATTGAGAATAACTTTGAACTGTCTGATTATTCGCCTTCACTTTCAATTGAAGAAAAGTATAGAATTATTAGTGACTTTAACGCTGATTTCGTCAAAACATATCAAATAGATACAGAAGCTTGCACCCAAATATCTTATATGTTAAGGGACTTTGAGAGCATTGTAAATACAAAAGTAAATTATAGGTATTTAAACAATAAAAAGTCAATTGAAGGATTTCAATTGTTAAACTCTCTTGACGAATTGAGGTTGGATAAGGCTATTGGTGATTATGAATATAACCTCCTAAGTTCGCTGGCTACAGATTCTAAACATCACTGTATAAAAAAATAGATGATTTAGAGCTAAAAAATAAAATTGATTTGGCTATTAGTGAGTGGGAATCCAGAAATTATGACAGTGAAGGAACTCATGGGTACATTTCTGTCGCAGTTTTCAAAACCACGAAACATTCTTTAGAATACTGAATTACAAATAAATCTGGAGTAAGTTGATTTAAGGTGGCACCTTTGATAGCAGCTGATGTTGGGGGGCCATTTATGGTGTGGCGGCAGGAGCTATTGGTTCAAAAGTTACGACCGGTTCAGTATCAGGTAAAGCGGCTGCATGGTGAGCTGTTGCTGGTGCAGTAGGAGGGTCAACTGACATAGCAGGGAAAATAGGGAAATGGATTTTTTCGTAAATTTTGAATATGAGAAATATTATAATTGTTTTGGGCCTATTGGTTATTGGAGTAATTACATGGTTGTCTGATACATATTCCGAAGTCGATTATAGATTGATTATTTTCATAGGCTTATCAGTATTAATATTTGCTGGAATCTATGATAGATTTATCAATTCCAAAGCGCAATAGATGCTCTGTTCATAATAACATCAGGTTACAACTATATTTAGAATTAATCAGATGATATCAATTTTTGGTTAGAAATAACAATAATTCCATCACTTTATCATCTGATGATGATCTATATCTTTTGAATATAGATTATTTGCTAGGGAACAATTTTGAATCATATCTGAGCCAGATTAAGAATCCTAATCAAGATGATGTTTTTTTAAGAATGACTTTTAAACATTTCCGAAAGTAGAAGGTAGAAATCTGTACCTTTTTAATGTGAACAACAAGAATATCGTAAAAAGAAGATTTGTCGATTTATTCTACTCTATAAACTTTAATGAAGAGTTTTGTAAGAATGAAAAAATAAAGCTAAATAGTAAATATCAATTTTAAAAATGATTCAGATATCTCCTATTTGTGGTCCACTGGATATACTTCTGCGACAATTATGGTTGATGATATTGGCCTTTATTTTATCGAAGCTAAGGTTTCTGGCTGTATCGTCAGAGATAATATAGAGGTGATTGCAGAAGATGACTGTGAGTTGCCGACCTCACCGCCTTTAATCCCAGCCATTGACTGTCATACTCATATCCCAAATGCCATCTCGTTGTCGAGTATCCGTAGCAATGCTGCATTTGCTCCTGTGAGTAACTGTGAGCTACAGGACTATCGATTAGAGATCTACGACCGCTGGGGAGAGCTGATTTATATGTCTAATAATCCTGAATTTTCATGGGATGGATCAAATGTAAACACAGGAGTTTACTCATATGCCATAGGTTATCGTTATGCATTAGATAGTGACATGATTTATCATAGTGGTACGGTGACAGTTGTGAGGTAGGGATTGAATGAATCGAAATCTAAGTTATATAACCCCTACTTAACATCATCGTAATAAGAGCTTACTATATTTAGAGATATAAACTACTTATGATGAGGTATATTTCCATTATTTCTGCAATGCTTATAGTTCTTTATTCTTGTAAAAAGTATGAATCTCAAAGGCCAACAGGCATTGGGGAATTATTAGGTGGGAAGACAGCTCCCTTTTACTATGGAGTAGCCTCAGGAGATCCTACTCAGGAGAGTGTTATCATATGGACAAAGGCGGTCCCCGAATATCATAAGTCAGTTAATGTGGTTTGGACCGTATCGGATCAACCTGACATGTCCAATACTCTCTTCGATGGACAAGTAATGACAGATAGTATTTCTGGATATACTGCTAAGGTCGATGTCCTGGGCTTGGATCCAGGTAAGACCTATTATTATCAATTTCAGGCAGAAGGGAAAAAGTCTTGTATTGGACGAACCAAGACATTTGGTCGAGGAGATGTGTCAGAGCTCAAAGTCGCTGCTGTAAGCTGTAGCAACTATGAGTGGGGTTACTTCAACGCTTATGAACATTTAGCGGCAGAAGAGATAGACGTAGTACTCCACTTAGGAGATTATATCTATGAATATGGTCCAGGCACATATGGAGATACTATTATAGGTAGAATTCACTATCCCCCTCACGAAATATTAACTTTACCTGATTACCGCAATCGATATGGTCAGTATCGAGCAGATGAAGACTTACAATTAGTACATCAGCAGCATCCATTTATAACGATATGGGATGACCACGAGGTAAGTAATAATGCCTATGCTGAGGGTGCTCAGAATCACCAAGAGGGAGAGGGTAATTATATGACTCGTCGAGAGATAGCACGCCAAGTATACTATGAGTGGATGCCCATCCGAGATAATGAGCCTAAGACGCATTACCGCTCATTTGAGCTTGGAGATTTAGCTTCGCTGATCATGCTCGATGAGCGATTGGAGGGTCGAACAAAGCCTGCGGAAACCTATGAAGAGATTAGTGATGATCAAAAAATGCTCGGAGCTAAACAATTTGGATGGTTCAAAAAGCAACTTCAAGATAAAACGACAGCATGGAAGATCATTGGGAACCAAGTCATATTTGCTGATATGGATCTCAGTAAGGTCTATGGGACTAAAGTAAATCTTGATGCCTGGGATGGTTATCCATCTGAAAAAGAGGAGATCATAGATTTTCTTAGAGAAAACGAGATAAATAATACAGTATTCTTAACAGGTGATACTCATTGCTCATGGGCCTTTAACATTGAGGATGACGGTCAGGAGGCTGTGGCAATCGAGATAGGCACTACCAGTATATCCAGTGCTAATATAGATTCTTACACTTCTCAGGATACGGCTATGATGTCGGAACAACTCATTCTAAGAGATAATCCACATCTCAAGTATGCTAACATCAGAGACCATGGATATACCATAATCACAATCACATCTGATGCGGGACAGGCGGACTATTATGTGGTTGACGATTTACGGACTGATAAGGCAAACAAGCGATTAGAAAAAACGATCAGATTCAGCAATAATAGAATACAACTCTAGCTCCCAGGGTGTAAAATAGACTTTATTTGTTGGGGGGATTTAGAAGAGCACCTAACTAAATATCTGAATTAATTCAACGACATCGCTGGAATCAGGTGGACCGTATTATGGAACATTAGCTCCTTATAGTCAAAATTCATATAAGGAGTCATCGGTAGTTCATCAATCAACTGGATAAGCTCAGATTCATTTTGTGCGACCATAAGCGACCACACTTTTTTTCTATTCATTGACAGTGAATAGGAGATCATTTTTCCTTTCACCATCATTTCATCTATGGTTGCCCGTTGATCAGGAACCATCTGTAACAGAAACTCCGTAAGCTGAGGCACATCAAACTCTACCATATATTGCTTAAGATGTATGTCATTCTGTTCCATTGGCTAAAAAGTTCATTTCTATTCTACAACGTATTTCAGCAGGAGTAATATTCCTAAAGTTAAATCTGACCTCTAAATTAAAGGCATCCTCTGTCATAATCTCTTTTACATCAGATAAAGAACTAAACAGTCTCAATTCATTTTGTTCGTTGAAGTTAATCCGGTCTTGAAAAAATATCTCATCTCTGACCTCAGGGTCTCCAATCGAGATAGCCCATACAGATACCTCTCGGACGATGCTCCAGTCAAAATCAATGAAAGGGGCGGTGATAATGGCCCTGCTGGGCTGGATCGAGCCAATGAGTAGCGGATCAGTACCATTGCTGAGCAAGTCGTAGTTAGTGGATACTCGCTGTACGGGAAAATAGAATGTTTCAAAAGTATTTAGTCCAGGAGCTAAATTGAAATCTGCTTCAGCGTTTAGCTGGAATAGTGAGTCTGGTGCATCACTACAACCCCAGAAAGAAAACATGGTTAATAATAATGTCCATCGCATAATTTGCTAAACGTACAGACTAAGTGACTTGTTACTTAGAGTGATTTAAAAACACCTAAGTTTGTATACCATTAATAAAAGATTGTGGCAAAATATAGGAAACTTACCTTGGAAGAATTAGAAAGTTTAGAACCAGAGTTGATAGAGTTTTTGGTTGTTAATGGCATTCCAGCTGACGACTGGGAACAGCTTAAAAAGGACGAATCCAAGGCAGATCAATTGATCCATTCTTTCAGCGATGTAGTCTTTGAGAAAATACTACGTCAGATAGAGTACCTAACTCATTACAGCAAGAGTTCCATCAAAACTTTCAAATGTGATGAAGATCAAATATTCTTAGTTGGCGTAGATACTGATGACCCATCTATTGACCTTACCAATGATGCGGATATCAAACGATTTAGACAGTTTCCTCCTGGTGATTTAAAAATTTATAAGAGCTCTAAGTCTTATTATCCCGATAGACAAAGTGAGCTTTTTAAGATGTTAGAGCAAGGTTGTCAAAAGACAGATAATACTCTCTATGATCTGTTCACCAATGCTACTGAGTAGAAACAAAATATAGATCCCGACTATTTAGATTATATGAGAAATAAACTAATTGTTTCCGTAGCCGCTATGATTGTTATGGTAATCTTATATGGCCTAACTGTCGGTGGATTATTAGGGCCTAATCCGGTTGGGACAACGGGAACAGACACCAACCCTTTGATAGTCCCTGCTGGCTATGCCTTTTCTATATGGGGCGTAATTTATATAGGATTAATAGTGTTTCCTGTATACCACTGGTTTAAAACTCCGGAAGCTAATCATGATAGTTGGAGTAACGTTTATACTTGGTACGCACTTAATGTAGTTTGTAATGGTCTCTGGTTGGTGGGAGCCTCCTATGACTGGTTATGGATCACAGTTGCTATCATCATAGTTATGTTGGTGAGTTTGGTTATGATAAATAAAAACTTGCTTGAGATCCAATCGAATCAAGGGTTACAAAACTATTGGCTCGAGAAGTTTCCATTCAGCATTTATTTTGCTTGGATAACCTTGGCTACAGCATTGAATTTTAGTAGTGCATTAGCTTTTTATGGTTGGGGCGGAATGGGTATATCAGAAGTCAATTGGACATTAGCAATAATGACTATTGCGTCAGCTATAGCTGGGCATATTGCATATCATAAAAAGGACATCGCCTATGCGGGAGTAGTGATTTGGGCATTCTTGGCAATAGCTCTAAAGCACAGTGGATCAATAATATCCATAACTGCAACTGCTTATGTAATTATGGGGCTATTCTTTGCTCTGATAGCTCTCCTGATGATAAAATTGAAGGCTGGACTAAGCACATAAATATAGTTTTTAATTAAGCGTGTTAATATTGGGTTGGTACTGACCCAATCAATTTGAGATAAATAGGTAGATTCCAAGTATACAGGCCATTGACCCAATCAATTTGAGACCATAAGAATGAGCAATATATGTAATCAACTTTTCTGTGATTACAATGACTATTATACCATAAACGGTAACATGCGTCATGACATAAGAGAAAGGAATGGTATAAGATAAATAGAGGCCCATATCATGGCCATTAAAGTATCCTATAACTATAGCCATAAGCGCAAACCCAACCATGGTGAATTTTATCTGTAGCGCTACAAATAACCCCAATGCAACATGTGCTAATGGGATCACACACTCTGTAGGATCTAATTCCTTGCCATAGCTCCCCAACCATATACCCAATAAAGTTCAGATTATAAATAGAATACTTGGCACACATTTTTCTCTAATAACAAGGTATGATCAATTAGGAGGAATAGAATTAGGCTTGAGGCAAATGGGATATTAGAGAGCGAGTAGTATATGAATTCATCAACTATTTTAGAAGAACTTTTAAGTCATAAACAATATAAATCCCTCCAATAATGCCCACAAAAATGGGTAAACCTATCCATATGGTCCCCCAATAGAATTGAAACCCATGAAATAAAATTAGATAATGCATTGGGTAAACAAAGATCCGCTTAATCGTATTTTTTAGATTCCATTTATTCCTCGTTAGAGTGGATTTGAACTGCTTAGTATCGATGTTCTTTACAGAACAGAGTGCTACAATGAATGCTCTGATGTTCCTACTACGTTCACCAGATGTAAACCACCAAGAAAATTGTAAGGGCTCATTGAAACAAGAAATAGCTATTTTATTAGACAATATCTTGATGTTGATCAAGGTATAATCGAACTATCTATACTTTTTTAAATAGCTAATAAATTCACGCTAACTCTCCTCGATCGAACGGGGAGTCCAGTTTCTTGATTTATCAATTAATGAAATGATATCATCAAGATCCTTATTGTTTAGGTCTACATTTAAATATAAAACTTTAATATTTCTTCTTGTTAAAATGGTGTTAATCGCAATGAAAATTGATAACACCACATAAATCAACGGCTCCAATGTAATAAGAGCCTGTCTATGTTTAATAAATATATATCAAGGCAAAGAAGTATACCGATCTGAGAAAAGGAGGAAGTAAAATAACCTAAGCGCTCTTTGGCACTTAAGTCGTAGCACTTGGGACTCAACATTCATTTCCACTTAATATTGCAACCAGCACTGGGATATTGATTATTTATAGACTCTCCAGCGATTGTCATATCTATTGCACTTCGTAGATCCTCACCAGAGAGGGGTACACTATGTCCTGGACGAGATTGATCTAATCTACCTCTATAAGTCAACTTGAGATCTCCATCAAACACATAAAAGTCTGGTGTGCATGCAGCATCGTATGCCTTAGCAACCTCCTGATACTTATCATATAGGTAAGGGAACGGATACTTGAGAACTTTAGCTACGATGCTCATCTTATCCGGGGCATCCTCTGGATAATTATCTACATCGTTAGAGCTAATGGCTATGAATGACACGCCCTGATTCTTATACTCATTGGCCATACGAACTAACTCGGGATTCACATGTATGACGAATGGGCAGTGATTACAGATAAACATGATCACCGTGGCCTTATCAGACTTAAGGTTATCCAGACTGTAGTAATTGTTACTAACTACATCTCTGATATGAAAATTTGGAGCTGTAGTACCAAGAGGGAGCATAGTAGATTCTGTAAGTGACATTTAAAATAATTGTAGTTAGTTAACAGGTTTACGCCTATGATGAAAGAAGGAAATGATTCTGATCTCCGCTTGTTTAATTATATAGTAAAAACTATATGGAAATCTCTTCAACATTACGGATCGCACATTCTTGTATTTTACAGAATGTAGAAATAGATTTTGAGTCAATCCTTTGATGGAATTATCGATTTCAGTTAATAGCTTTTGATGAGCAAGATTGCTCTTCTTATCATACCACATTAGAGATTCTTGAATTTCGATTTGAGCGGGTTTACTTATTACGACCGAATACTGTATCATAGCTGGTGGCGAAATTCATCCCAACTCTTGTATTCTAAGGCACCTTTACTATCAAGGTCTAAACGATTATCTAATTCTTGTTTTTGTAGAACACTTAACTTGATATCCATTTCGGATAAGCTTTCACAGAGCTGACTAATTAACTTGAGCTTTTTGTCAGATGGAAGTTCAAGAAGTTCTGAAACACTCATTCTATAAAGATAGATGATCTATATGATAGTTTTCAAGTCAACCACCACTTTACCGATGGTATGGCCTGACTGAAACTCTTTAATTGCCTGAGGTAACTCTTCAAAACTAAACTCATGTCCCACAATAGGCTTTCCTAACCTTAGCTCTTTCAGTTCGGATAGCAACTCATGCATCACATCGACATTGTCAAATAGATAGATCAGATTAAAGGCCATGACAGACTTATTTTGTTTGATCATATTCTGCGGGTCAAGTCGAGGTCGAGTGAGATATTTGGGGATTAGTTTAAAGTAGTTGGGGCAGCTCGCCGTGTCACCATAGTGCGCAGAGCCGTATACGACATGTCTACCCATTGGGGCCAATGCATCAAAACCGACCTTCATGATCTTGCCACCTATACACTCCATGATAAGATCAAGACCCCTGTCTTTTAGCTTGTCATTTAGTTCTGCTTTGAATGTCTTAGGGTTACGGACGATATGATCATTATAACCTTCTTCTTGTAGCAGGCTGATTTTTTTAGGGCTTCCGATGGTCCCAATCGTATAGGCTCCGAGTGCCTTACAGATTTTATTGGCCCAGATGCCTACACCACCAGCGGCAGAGTGTATGAGTACCGTATGCTCAGATTGTAGATTGCCAAGATTTTTTAACCCATAGTAAGCAGTAAGGACTTGTACTAAGTATGAGGCTCCTTCAGCATAGCTCCACTCTGTAGGGAGTGGTATGATATACGATTCATTGATATTGATATGAGTCGTATAGGCCCCGAATCGTGTGACTCCCATGATCCGATCGCCAATCTCATAATCGTTTACCTCAGCTCCTTGAGCGACTACTTCACCTGCGTATTCCAGTCCTGGTATAAAGGCTCCATCAGGCGTTGCACTGTATAGACCTAATATGGCAAACACATCAGCAAAATTGAGGCCGATAGCATAGACTTTTATCTGCACTTCATGATCACTTGGAGGTACAAGATCTTCTGTTGTAATCTTTAACCGATTGATATTTCCAGCTTTTAGGCGGTAGGTTTGTCGTTGTATCATGATGCTATTATAAGAAAGAAAGTAAAGAACAAGCAAAATGCTAACTAAAGTAGCATACTAATTTATTTAGCAATATATTTGTTTCTATCATGAGTTACATTAATCAAAACATTAAGTACTTACGTAAGCAGCGAGGTTTTACTCAGTCTGACTTAGCAGAGCGGATAGGTTTGACCCGATCCATTATTGGAGCTTATGAGGAGCAGCGGGCAGAACCTAAGATTGAGACGATCCAAAAGTTAGCTTACCTCTTTGAGTTGTCACTGGATCAATTGATTAACCAAGATTTGAGTAAGGGCATTGATGCTCCACAAGTAGATACCAAGGGAAAAACCTTGAGAATCCTCCCTATTGTAATAGACCAAGAAGATCAGGAGCAGATATCTGTGGTGCCTGTCAGTGCTCGTGCTGGCTATACTCATGGATATGCTGATCCTGATTATATCAGAGAGCTACCCAAGTTTACCTTGCCACTCCCTGAGTTGTATGCTGATAAGAGCTACCGCCTCTTTCAGATAGAAGGGGATAGTATGCTTCCGATTCCAGATGGGAGTTACGTGATTTGTGAGTATATAGAAAACTGGGATACTATGAAAGATGGAGAGAGCCATATTCTAATCACCCAATCTCAAGGATTGGTCTACAAAAGAGTATGGAAAGAAAGCGAGAGCCAGCTTTGGCTCAAATCCGATAATGTATTCTATGAGCCCTATAGATTGCCTACGAGCGAATTGGTAGAAGTATGGCGCAGCTTAGCATATATCAGTTTTAGCCTTCCGAGTAAGGCTGAGAAGAAGGAATCAGATATACAGCAGTTGAGTCAGATGGTCATGCAACTTAAAGCCGATGTCGATAAGTTGAAGAGTTGAGTAACAAGCTTAGAGTCCTTGCGCCTTAGCGAGAAATGTATCACCCAGAGCTGCAGAGATCACAAAGAGAATAGAACAAGAACTAAAATAAAAAAGTGTCTTTGCACCTTGGCGAGAGATAAGTATCACGCAAAGTTGCTAAGGTCACAAAGAAGAAATCAGGAGAGAATGACTGAAAATGAGCTATCCAAAATTATTATAGACTGTTGCTATCAGATACATGTGTCACTTGGGCCTGGATTATTTGAATCTGTTTATGAAGAGATTCTGTATTATGAACTCATTAATCGTGAATTAAGAGTAGAACGCCAGAGACCTATTCCTGTCATTTGGAAGGAGGTTAAAATGGAGCATGGGTTTCGAGTTGATCTCATTATTGATAATAAAGTAATCATAGAAATCAAATCAGTAGAAGCTATAGCGGCAGTGCATCCGATGCAATTATTGACATATTTAAGATTGACAAATTTAAAACTTGGGTCATTGATCAATTTCAATGAAGTACCTATAAAAGATGGTATTACAAGAATTGTAAATAACCTATAAAGACGTAGCGTCTTTGCGCCTTAGCGAGAAACATACATCACGCAGCGTCGCAGGGACCGCAGAAGAAGACATGACTACCCAACGCAGTATAGTACATATAGACTTAGATACGTTCTTTGTCTCTTGTGAGCGACTCCTCGACAGTCGTCTCAAGAATCGTCCTGTGATCATAGGCGGTACCAGTGACAGAGGCGTAGTAGCCTCTTGCAGCTATGAGGCTCGTGTCTTTGGGGTACGTTCGGCGATGCCGATGCGGCTGGCTCGTCAACTGTGTCCTGACGCGGTCATTATCAGGGGTAATAGTGGTACATACTCCAAGTTCTCACAGATGGTGACAGAGATCATTAAGGAGTACGTCCCCGTGTATGAGAAATCATCTATAGACGAGTTTTATCTGGATCTCAGTGGTATGGACAAATACTTTGGCTGTATGAAGTATGCTAGCGAGCTGCGCCATCGTATCCTTAAGGAGACTCACCTACCGCTATCTTTTGGGATGTCTATTAATAAGACCGTCTCTAAGGTAGCTACGGGCCTTGCCAAGCCTAATAATGAGTTGAATGTACAGACAGGTACTGAGAAGCCCTTTCTGGCCCCACTCTCTGTCCGTAAGATTCCTATGGTAGGGGATAAAACCTATCAGACCCTATGTCACTTAGGCCTTAAGCGCATCGGAACGATACAGGAAATGCCTATAGAGATGATGGAGAATGTCTTTGGTAAGAATGGCATTACCCTATGGAAGAAGTCTAACGGAATTGATAACACCCCTGTAGTCCCTTACAATGAGCGTAAGTCAATTTCTACAGAGCGCACTTTTGACAAGGATACTATCGATGTAGCCAAGCTAAAAGCCATCCTACTTGCTATGGCAGAGAATCTAGCTTTTCAACTGCGTCGAGGGCAGAAGCTTTGTTCTGTCATCACCGTTAAGTTACGCTATTCTGATTTTCAGACGCAGACGCTACAAAGTGGGATTCCATACTCGTCTGCTGACCATATCATCATCCCTAAGGTTAAGGAACTTTTTCATAAGCTATATAATAGGCGACTCTTGGTGCGGTTGGTGGGCGTACGATTCAGCGGATTGGTTGGAGGCAACTATCAGATGAACCTGTTTGAGGATAGCGAGGAGATCATTAGCCTGTATCAGGCGATGGATCGTATCAGAGATCGATTTGGTGATCGTGCTGTCATGCGAGCAGAGGGTATGCATGCTAAGACTATCGGTCGAGGCAATCCATTCACTGGAGAGCCACCACCCTTGCTGGCCCATAGGCATCAGTGATAGTAGTGAGTATGTTAGTAAAGAGTTGCGAGTGATCAGTTAATAAGTAAATTAAAAGTCGTGGAGAGTATCAAGAATTTTGAAGAGCTAAAAGTTTGGTCTAAAGCACAAGATTTAGCAGTTGACATATATAAGCAGTTTGCTGAGCTAAAGGATTATTCATTTAAAGATCAAATACAGCGTGCAGCGGTCTCAATATCTAACAATATAGCTGAAGGCTTTGATAGGGATAAGAATAAAGAGTTTGTTAGATTCTTGTATATAGCCAAAGCGTCTGCCACTGAAGTCAAGTCAATGCTATACTTAGCAGAAAGATTAGACTATCTTAATTCTATAACAGCCAATCAGCTATGGCAAAAAACAGATGAAATATCTAAGATGACCAGAGGACTCATAAAATCAATTAATTAATAAAAATTATGCTTGAGATATTCGATACTCACCACTCGTCACTCACCATTCGATATTAAGATCCATGTGCGGACGCTACGTAGTCATATCAAAGCTTAAAACTATCCAGAAGAGATTCAGGACGAAGCCCTTGCCGGAGGGGATGTTTGATCCTGTAGCTTTTGAACCTAATCCTAATGTGTCTATTGGAGATTATGCCCTTGTGATAACTAATGAGTTCCCTGATCAGCTGCAGTTATTCAAGTTTGGGATGACGCCATTTTGGGCTAAGAAACAGATGTACCTGTTCAATGCCAGATCAGAGGGAGATCATAATAAAGCGGATGATCCACAGTATCGAGGCCCTATGGGCATCATCAGTAAGCCTGCGTTCAGGAGCTCGATACGAGATAAGCGATGCTTAGTGATTGTCGATGGCATCATAGAGGGTTCTAAGAAGGATCGACTGAGTAGGCCCTATCTAATCTATATGAGGGAAGGTAAGCGCCCTTTCGCCTTAGCGGGGATATGGGATGTCTGGACGAATAAAGAGACGGGAGAGCTTGTGCAGTCATTTTCAATCATTACCACGGTAGCGAATGATCTGTTACAGAAGGTAGGGCATCATCGATCTCCGGTGATACTGTCAGAGCAGCATGAGCAGGAATGGTTGAACTCGGATCTATTTTTAGGAGAGGTTGTGGATCTCTTGCAGCCCTATCCCGCCGATGAGATGAATGCCTATCCAATCTCTCCAAGAATTAAGAGTCCGAAGAATAAGGACCCTTTTTTATTAAAACCTATGGGGGAACGCATCTATCTAGAGTATGATTATGAGCTCTATGAGGAGCTTAAGCTGGAAGGTATGGACATGACCCAAGCTCGCCAGCGTAAGAAAGTAGAAACATCTCCTAAGAAAACTAAGAATAAGGAGCCGCCTAATGATCGACAGGGCACCCTGTTTTAGGGATAAGCCGTAGTAATTCGATCGGACACTTTTTTCTGTAAGTCTTTGTTGAAGCACTGTAAATCTGATATGTAGGTGTTGTTTTGAGAGAGACTTTCATTTCGGTCAGTTATCCCCACATCATGTGGATTTTCTTAATAATCCAAGTTCATGTATCTCAACGCACATAGTTGTTATAGCCTGCGTTATGGCCTGATAAAACCTGAGGAGTTGCTCCAGTTAGCGGTAGACCGAGGCTATAAGCGTATGGCCCTGACAGATATCAATAATACCTCTGGCTGTCTCAACTTTATCCGATTGGCTCCACAGTATGGTGTTACCCCTGTAGTGGGTATAGACTTCAGAGAGGATATCAATCAGCTGTATATCGCCATAGCTCGAAATAATGAGGGATTTGAGGAGATGAACGAGTTCTTGAGTGAGCATCTTCCTCAGGTAAAGTATCCTATACCTGAAGAAGCACCAGAGTGGCAGCATAATTTTGTGATCTATCCGCTGTCCAATATCCCTGATAGGAGCCTTAGATCTTACGAGTATGTGGGTGTACGCAGTGACCAACTTAATAAAATCAAATTAGGACATCATGTCCCTCTGGCTAAGATGGTGGTACTGGATGCTGCTACATTCAGGCATCGTACAGATTATAGTCTACATAAGTTGCTCAGAGCGATCGATCTCAATACGATATACACTAAGGTTACTCCTGATGATTATGCCAGTAATCGAGATATATTCTTAGATCGGGACAGTTTGATCGGCCGTTATCTTGATCACTTAGAGTTGATCCATAATACCCAGCAAATACTAGATCAGTGTGAAGTCAGTTTTGACTTTGACTCTGCTAATCCTAAGAACCAAAAAACCTTCACAGGATCCGTCTCCAAAGATGTCAAGCTGATCAGAAGGCTATGTCGAGATAATCTGAGATATCGCTATCCTGAACCTACCGATGAGATCATCACTCGTATAGAGAAGGAACTCAGTATTATCATAGAGAAGGGTTTCGTTTCCTACTTTTTAATCAATTGGGATATCACCAGTTATGCTCGAAGTCGGGGTTATTTCTATGTGGGAAGAGGTAGTGGAGCTAATAGTATTGTAGCGTACCTATTACAGATTACTGATGTAGACCCTATAGAGTTAGATCTATATTTTGAGCGATTCATCAATCTGTATCGAGAGAATCCTCCAGATTTTGATATTGACTTCTCCTGGAAGGATCGTAATGATGTCACGCAGTATATTTTTGATCGATTCCCCAATACAGCTTTATTAGCCACCTATAATACATTCCAGTTTAGAGCAGCAGTAAGGGAGCTGGGTAAGGTATTTGGATTATCCAAAGAGGAGATAGATCTTATTACTCGAGGGAAACTTGTCTTTGAGCAGTTGGATAGTTTATCGCAGTTGGTCCTTAAGTATGCTAATCTGTTGCAGGGCTTGCCCAGTCATTTGAGTGTACATGCCGGTGGTATTATTATCTCTGAGCGACCTGTACAGTATTACACGGCGACCTTTGTGCCTCCTAAGGGATTTCCTACAACACAGTTTGATATGGTCGTGGCAGAGGATGTGGGACTATATAAGTTTGACATCTTAGGCCAGCGAGGCTTAGCCAAGATTAAAGATGGCTTAAGATTAGTTAGAGAGAATAACCCTAGCCATGATCTGATCGACATCCATGACCTGAAGCATTTTAAGCAAGATGATAAAGTGAAGGAGCTGCTTAGAGATGGTAAGGCCATCGGCTGTTTCTATGTGGAGTCACCAGCCATGCGCATGCTGCTGAAAAAGTTGAGAGTGGATCATTACTTAGGTCTGGTTGCTGCAAGTTCTATCATACGACCGGGAGTGGCTCAGTCAGGTATGATGAGGGAGTATATCTTACGAGAGCTTAATCCCGAGAAGCGTAAGGAGGCGCATCCCATCCTCTGGGATATCATGCCAGACACCTATGGCATCATGGTTTATCAGGAGGATGTGATTAAGGTGGCCCACTATTTTGCTGGCTTAACATTGGGTGAAGCTGATGTGTTGCGCAGAGGCATGTCGGGCAAGTATCGGTCGAGAGCTGAGTTTGATCGGGTAAGAGAGAAGTTTTTTGTTAACTGTAGGGATAGGGGATATAAGGATGAGCTCGCAGCAGAGGTGTGGCGACAGATAGAAAGCTTTGCAGGTTATGCTTTTGCTAAGGGGCACTCTGCATCCTATGCCGTAGAGAGTTATCAGAGTCTGTTCCTCAAGGCACATTATCCTCTCGAGTACATGGTTGCTACGATTAACAATGGCGGTGGATTCTATCGACCAGAGCTATATATCCATGAAGCTCGTATGAGGGGAGCTACCATACATCCACCCTGTATTAATAAGAGTGACTACATCTGCTACATCGAGGGCAAGGATATCTATATAGGTATGGGCTTCGTGCATGGTATAGAGTCAGACTTCGTTAAACACATGGTTTATCTGCGTGAGTCCACAGGTTCATTTACTGATTTGATCGATTTCGTTGAGAGAACGGGTATTGGTCTGGAGCAGTTGAGCGCATTGATACGAGTGAATGCATTCCGATTTACAGGTAAGACTAAAAAAGAACTCCTGTGGAAGGCTCATCAGTTGCTCAATAAGACAAAGAACGGTAAGGTGCAGCAGGCTAAGCTGTTCAAGGCACAACCCAAAGAGTATCGTCTCCCGTCCTTGGCCTCCGAGGAGTATGAGGAGGCTTTTGATCAGATAGAATTACTTGGGTTTCCACTATGCAGTCCCTTTGAACTGATTGATTCAGATGGACCTACTCCTGAATTGCTTGCTGCAGATATGCAGCAGCACTGTAATAAGATCATCTCTATCATTGGTTATCTCATCACGGTTAAGGACACCGGCACTAAGAATGGTAAGCGGATGAACTTTGGTACCTTCATAGACCGTGCAGGCTACTTTATTGATACGACACACTTTCCCAATGTAGCTAGGGACTATCCCTTCCGGGGTCGCGGTATTTACAATATCACTGGTAAGGTAGTAGAAGAGTTCGGATTCTATAGCATTGAGGTAACTGAGATGCAGAAGCTCTCCTACATCACCGATCCCAGGTTTAATGAGAAGAGCTATCAAATCAACGGAAGATCATTCAGTAGTCGCAGAAGAAAAACATTAAAAGCAACATAGCTTCACCGAGGCTATTTTTTATAATTCTTATAAGAAAGACACCATAAACTAATGACCATGAAAGACCAGTATATCTACGGCCGAGGTGCCCAGATCAATCCCGATAATCCATTTGATACTAACAGTTATGGGAACAAAGGACTCATTTGGGATGATGACGATGAAATACAAGCTCATAAGAAGACAGAATACATAAGAGTCTATCCCAAAACCATCCTCACTAAAGTAGACAGTCCAGATATAGGTATATCATACTCTATGAATCCCTATCAAGGCTGTGAGCATGGCTGTGTCTATTGTTATGCCCGCAATACGCATACCTATTGGGGCTACAGTGCTGGAATAGAGTTTGAGCAAAAAATATTGGTAAAGGAGTCTGCTCCTGAAATACTAGAGAAAAAGCTAAAGAGTAAAAAATGGAAGCCAGCTCCAATCATGTTCAGTGGTAATACAGATTGCTATCAACCAGGAGAAAAAAAGTATAGGCTGACAAGGAGGATGCTCGAGATTCTTTGGAGATATCGTCATCCTGTTGGTCTTATTACTAAGAATGCGTTGATCAATAGGGATATAGACATACTTACAGACTTGGCAAAGGAATCATTAGTTCATGTTGCTATATCCATTACTTCTTTTGATGAAGAAGTAAGAAGAAGGCTGGAGCCTCGAACCAGCTCTGGCGCTAAGAGGATTCAGATCGTAGAGAAACTCTCTAATGCTGGAATTCCAGTTACAGTAATATTTGCCCCAATCATCCCGAGCATCAATGATAGTGAAGTATTTGACATAGCAAAGGCCAGTGCTGATGCAGGGGCTGTCAGAATGCATCACACGATAGTAAGATTGAATGGTGCAGTAGCAGAGATATTTCAGGATTGGCTCCGAAAGAATTATCCTGACAGATATGACAGAGTCATTCACCAGATCGAGAGCTGCCATGGAGGTAAGCTCAATGATAGTCGATTCGGTACTCGTATGAGAGGAGAGGGAAACTATGCGAAGATCATTTCTCAGCAACTCAAGCTCGCTAAGGAAAAATATTTTTCGGGACGAGTAATGCCTCAATACAATCTATCATTATACTCTAAGTATCGAGATAGACAGTTGGAATTATTTTAAAGTATTGAGTCCAAAGAATTTCCAGACTATTTGATATACATGACCTACAACAACCACATATGTAGATAAATGCTTACCTTTAAGTAGCTCCATTGTAGCGAATTGTAGGTTTACAAGAGCATTGTTTGCGATTATTATCACTTTACTTGCTTTTATATTCATAGTTCATTAGGGCATTTAGGTATTCTACCAGAATAGTAATTCTCAGAGGAAATTAAGCATAACCCCAAAGCGAGCTTCCTAATTCAAATTATCTTTTCACAGTAGCCATTTCCAAAACTTTCCGAGGCATCGGATGAGGATATTTTAATAACCAAAATATTGTTTCAATAGGAACTAATCAACGAATAGCCTGGGATTGCTATGCACATACCAAATTACATTTTATCAGGCGAGCCATAGATCAAAAAAAGGTCGCACAAGAAGCACAATCTAAACCTCTAGTGGCTGTGCGCTTTAGTACCTCAAACACCTCTTCCAACACCATAAAAGAGTTACGAAATGACACCAAAAAATAACCTAAGAATCAAAAAAATCTATTTATTAAGTACAATTGTACTATCTCTCTTTTTTCAATTTGACTATATTTTCACTCAGGCTCATTCTTGTGGAATTCATGATGAATTAGAAAAGTATCAGACACTCTATCCCGAATAGTATGAACAACGATTAGAAAAATATAATGTCTTTATTGCCCAAATGTAAATCGCGTACAACAATTAAAAAATGGAGGCAACGAATCAATTTGCCCTAATGGCAAAAGCATCCTGCCGACTGCCTTTCGCGTTTTTCACAATGGAGAATCGATTGGAACAGGTCACAATTTCTCTCGAGATGATTTGAGATTGGTAGTGGATCAATTGAATTCTGACTTCAGTGGATATTTTGATAGAAAGAATAACATCATTAGAGACGTCGAATCATTTGAATCAGGACATACTTGTATTTAATTTGCCATAGGCAAAATCAATAGGATTAACACTAGTACTTGTCCTTCCTGGAGAAACGATGCAACCCACAGTACATTACATAATTGTCTTCCTCGAGGATCGGGAGTTGGCAGTGCTAATGACCCCAAATAATTATCTTAACATCTATATCAAGGAGCTCAAAAATGGGTACTTAGGGATTGCTTCAAGCATACCTCCATTGTATGGTAGAGCTAACTCTGATGACGACGGACTAACTATTAATCAAAGCATCGTTATAACTGGCAAGAATTCAGGCTCACTCTATAATAGAGGAAGTGTGCCATCACATGAAATAGGACATTGGTTAGGGTTGCCACATGTTAATGGCGATATTAATGGATTCGGTTGCGGTGCTGATGATGGATTTACGGATACCTATCCCCAGTCAGCTCAAAGATTCTATTGTTGTAATAATCAGGATATTCCAACTTCATGTGGTTCTGTAGATAACATTTTCAATTTCATGGATCATTCAGCTGACCGTGCTAAGCTTATGTTCACTGAGGCACAAGCTATGACAATGCAGTGAGTGCTTGATACCGAAAGGCAAAAACTTTCCACTTCTTTTGCTTGTGGTAATGAAGATAGAGATGCGTATAGTACGACATGCAAATTGTTTGAAGCTAATTCAAGGTTGTTTGAATTTGCCGTCGTGGATTGTCATACGCAATTGAACTTCTTGGAATATCAAGCTAAGTGGTATCCAGCACTATATAATAAGTCCAATGCCGTATCAGGTTTGTCTTTATTTACTTGGGAAAAAGTAATAGAGGTGAAGAAGTTGAATTATTACAAAAAAAATGAACTTTACAAGTTACCTGTATCTCACGATTCTGATGGTTATACAGATGTAAATACCTACAATCTATATTTAAACTACTGGGATCCGTATAAAAAGCAGTATTCTGTTAAGAAACTTGCTGGCAGATTAATGATTATAATCAAGCAATGTCGTGCTCCAGAAAATGATAAAATGACTAATCCTATATCATTAAAGTTTGGGACAGACTGCTATGAGAACAACTACATCCTCAATAATACTACAACTTGTCCGACAAGTCATGTTGATTGCTCGAATTATAAATTGAGAGAAGATGTATGGTACAAGACCATGGTTCCTGAGCAAGTAGGTATATATGTCGAAGTGAAAAGAGTTGATGGCAATATTGCAGATCCTATGATAGAGGCTTATGTGAAAAGTGGATTTGGCATGATTTGCGTAAATGCAACGACGAGCTCTAAATTGGAATTGACTGATTTACAACCCGGAGAAGAGCTTTACTTTAGAGTGTTCAATGAATCGGATACAGATAGAGGATCATTCTATATCTCTATGTCTCAGACCTCATTGAGTAATAATACATGTGGAACAGCAGTAGAGCTCACTGTTGGTAATAGTTGTGATCGTAGTATTTATCATAATTATGGTGCTACAGCATCTGGATATTCAAGTAATAAAGCCATATATGGGAGAACAGATAGAGCCTTAGATATTTGGCTTACACTAGAAGTTCCTTCATCAGGCAACCTATTGGTTGAATCGTTTGAGGTTGAGGATGGAGTGACAGAAGTCATTATAGAGGCCTATTCAAGTAGTTGTGGAAATCTGAAAACTATCGGCATGTAGCAGTATAAAAGAATATTGGCCAGTATATGATCGGCACGCTCTAATAGAGCTATTTGATCTTAAACCAGGTGAAAAAATATATATCTGTATATTCGGAGGTGGAGTTATCCAAGAAGGAGAATTTGGTCTATGTGCTTATGGAGGAGCTTCACAGACAAGTTGTAGAGTTAGCGTCATTGAGAAATTAGACCAATCGGATTGCAATCCTGAGTCAAGTACTTACGAGCAAACGCTAAGAGTTACCTATCGTAATATCGGGAACAACGAATATTATTCGTTAATAACCAATCCTTCAAGATAACAGAGAGTCCGCAAGTAATTACGCTTAAGAACTTACCTGCCGATGGATGATCAGTGAATGTATCTGCCAACATTGGTAATAGTACAGATGATCTCTGTTGGCAGCAAAGTTTATATAAGACCTATGCATTATTTACGGCCCCATCTGCTTGTCTCAGCCAAGGTATTCCAAACGATGATTGTATAGGGGCAATAGAGTTCGCTGTTGGAACAACATGTAACCAAGAGATCTAGAGCAATGTCGGTGCGACCTATTCTGTCGGAACAAGCAGATTTTTCTCGTGTGGAGTAAGTGGGTATAAGCCAGATGATGTATGGTTCAAAGTAAAGGTGCCTAGCACTGGTAATGTTACTATTAGGGCACCCTTATTATTTAATGAGAACAATTTGATCATGGAGGCATAGAGAGGCCCATGCGATGATATGGCGCTTATAGATTGCGATCAGTTTGGAGGTAGAAAAGGTTCTGAATTGAATTTATTAGATCAAAAACCTGGTGAATACATATATATAAGAGTAGTAGATCAAGGCAATAATACTAAAGGAGACTTTGCAATGTGCGACTTCGACGACTCTTCAGTAGGAGGCTTCGTAAGCCAAACAAAAGAAGATGAGTTCTCAAACTGGTATTTCGATCAAAACTCAGAGGCTATAATTCTGCTAAAAGAGCAATCAGTTGAAACTCAAATTAAACAAGTAGTTTTTGAGTCCGAATTAGATGTGTTTGTTTATCCTAATCCTATAAGTGACTATCTCTTTGTAAGACAAAGTTCAGATACTACCATTGAAATGATTATATCTGATATGGTAGGCGTCTATTAAAAATGATAAAGTCTAGTGATATTGAAACGATCATCGATTTTGCTGATTTTAGTCCAGGCTTTTACACATTAACAGTGAATGGAGAAGATGAAAACACTACTAAAAGCATCTTGATCCAATAAAATAAATTTTGCAGCAATCAAGTAGAAAGGGTTTCCATCATTTGATGGGAACTCTTTTTTCATATCCAGCTTTTTTGAGAAATCTCGACTTGTTTAATCAATCGATTCATTAGATGGTAAGCCATATCGACTTCGATATAGGGGATATTCATTGCGCCAGCCGCACTATAGATCTTTAAAGTTGCCAGATTTCGTTTAGACTGATAATAGTTTTGGGTTAGTGCGAGATTCTGAATTTTATAGATGGGGCAGATTGAGTTTTTGAATCCCAACATCCCTCCCCCAATGAATAGGCAATCAGGATTAAGCGCATAGGTAGTTTTAGTATATTTCTTCCAAGTAAGAAAAATTGTACTTCCTGCCCAGATGACTATTATCGATAGCCACCCCCACTGTGTTAAAAATGACATCAATATGATAAGAGCACCAAAAAAGATAAGCTGATACCTGAGTGTATGTTTAAAAAGATGGACGCTCACCGTATGTACTTGTCTAAATTCTTGACTGAGCTTTTTTAACCAGGCATTTTTAACGCTTGATACGTGCTCATTAGAGCATCCTGGTATTTCAAATCTTTGTTTGTTTTTCTTGCCATCCCCAGATCGTGCTTGACGGAAACAAATGTTATGGAAGCCGAGTTTTTTCTCTAAGGGGTTTTGACTCCATGACATGATCTGAATCTTTTTATCCATAGCTGAGAATTGCTGTTTATTAAACAGTCCTCGAACCACATGAAATCTCCTGCCCATCCTAGAAAAATCAAGATCATAATGTTTGAGTACAGTTGTTACGAGTGAATAAAGAACAGTAAACGGAATGAGTAGTAATGACCATGGTGTATAGGCAAATGGATTGGCGTTGGAAACAACAGATCGAACATAGTTATACATTTCAATTGGATTCAATCCATCTACTGTCCAACCATAGGCAAAAAGAGAACCGAATAAACTAAATAATAATCCAATAGGCTTGAGGTGATTCTGAGTCAGCCCTACTCTTAGTAGTTTTTGAATGTCAAGTTGTAGTATGTTATGTTTTGTAGCGTGATCAATTATTTCAGTGGATTCTAAAGCGATAGTATCCGCAGATATCTGCTCTTTGCGCTTCAAAATCTCTTCTCTGAGTTTCTCTGCAATAGGAATTTTTAGTGCATCAATCTTTAACTCCTTTTGCTCAGATCCAGCTGACTCTATTTCTACAGATGTTACATTTAATATCTGATGTAAAAAGTTCTGTTCAAAATTCACTGACTGAATCCTGTCAAAAGGTAAATCCAATCTCACCTTTTTCAAGATGCCTTTTTCTATTATTAATTCTTGATCAGAGATGTAAAAATAAAATTTGAAATATGACAGAATAGATGATATCATACTCAGGCCTCCAATACCTGCAGCAATAATTTCATATTGTTCTAATCCACTTCCTCTGCCCAAAGTTAAAGCCAAGAGAATGGGCCACAATTGCTTCAAAAATTTAATGATAAAGCTAATGACTATAAATATAATCGCCCATTGTGACTGACGCTGTTTGGCTTTGAATGAAGTATTATTTTTCCTCATCCATAGCTGTTTTACTCAACAAGAAGTGCTTAATTGACATTGCTTTCTCCTTAGATATTCCCTTAATGGATAGATCGCTAGAACTGCCGCCAGCTGTATAAATATTTAATTCGCCTAAGTCAAACATACGTTCTATGGGACCTTGATTGACTTCAGCATGCTGGATTCTGTTAAAAGGGACTAAGGATTGTTTCTTCCAAAGAAGTCCCTCTTTATATATAATGTCTAATTGTCTTAGGGCATATCCTTTGCGATAGAATCCCTTAATGGTTACCACATAACTGAATGTGATAAGAATAGTGAATATGCCCAATATGAGATATGGAACCCATGTAGGTTTAACATTGCTTAAGAAGAACCCTGTGTTCACACTACCTGCAATAATTAGCCATATAATTGTAGTTCCTATTACTTCAACTTTTAAATACGATTTATCTAAAGCTTGAAACTCGATATTTTGTATACTTGGTAAGGTATCTGTGTCTATTTGTGCGTTATTATAATTATAGTCAGTCATAAAATTGAAATACTTATGTTCATCATATTAATAGATATAACGATCGAAAAATAAGGGTTATTAAAGTTTATAAGAGCACCAAATCGTCGAATATCGTCTTTACGTCGATGATATGATCATTTAGTATCTTAAGTGCTCAAAATAGGGTAAATGTACATATCGATTTTGAAGAGAATGACCCTTGACAAACGACCTTCATGAGGCTTTAGAGATGAAAAGATTCATATGCGTAAATGTGTACATCTGTCTCGTATGAACCATGTAAATGAATACTTTGCGTTGTATTCATTGATGATAAGTTGAGCAATTTACTCAACGCTCGATTTACATCTCTTAAGGTTTATGCAGATAAGGTTGAAACAGATTTTGCTGAATCAATGAGTATATATTCCTACCCAACCCTTTTGTTCCTTGGGCATGAAGGTACTGAGATTCATCGGCAAGTTGGGCCTATCTCAAAGCATGCTCTTTTCGAAAAGGCTCAAGAGGTATTACATTATTGGAACAACCAGGATGTTTTGTCGAGGACCGAAAACTATAATGTTGAGCTACATAGTTTGGATGAGATCAGGAATATTCTTGAGGTTGCATCGGGATTTCCTTTTCCTAACAAGGTGGCGTTAGCCAAAAGGTATCTATATAAATCCAGTCCTACTACTGATGAGACTTTGGAACTGACAATGGATCAATTAAGCCAGTTTAGTGATGATACTTATAATCTGATCGCTCCGATGGTTGGACAGTTCTTACCCTTTCTAGTCCTACATGATCGTATAGGTGTAAGTAGATCGAGTGGCGTAGTGAGATGAAAGCGCTCATGGAAACAAGGTTGCAAGAAGCCATTGATAGTGGTAATTTTCTATTATTCGAGCATAAATTAGCTATTCACTTACTGTTAGGAGATGTTTATTATAGAGATTTAGAGTGATATAATGACTATGCTGAATGACGCAGTGATTATAATAATTCAGATGAATCTTCCTTAGTAAGTGAGATTCCATTGATTGATTCGCTATAGCAACTATATAATATAGGTCAATCTATCTCGGATCAGTTACTCAAGGAAGTAGCGATTTCTATGCCTTTTGTGAAGATCGGCCATACTTGAAGCGAGCAGAGTATTTGGCTGGATTAGCCTATGAATATTATCTTTATGATCTGAATTATGAAAACCATATTGTCATATTAGAGGTGCTTGGAGAGTATCAAAAGCTTCCATGTTATATTGATATGAAAATTGTAAAAGAGCGATACCAGTTATCTTTTTCGAATTCTTTTTTTTTACGTTTTGACCTACCGAATTTCAAAATACATTAATAAAGCATATAGGACAGCGGTATTCTTTTCTTCGCACTTTGAGATGGAGTTCTAAACCACTAATTCTTTTCATTCTTTACGATACAATTGCTGTTACCTTACGTGTTGTGGCCGTTGGAGTGGTTACACTTATCTTGGCAGTCGATCTCATTTGGTAGGTATAGCGGTAGCCTTTTATTTAGGATTCAAGAACAACTCCTCTTATGATAGATTGTGGGAGGCAAGGAAGATATTGGGGGGTATGGTAAATGCATCTCGATCTTTCACTGTTCTGGCAACGAACATTGTAAATAATTCAGCCACCGATCAAGAATATTCTGAAGATCAGTTATATGCTATCAGAAAAAGAATAGTACATAGGCATGTAGCTTGGTTGCATTGTTTCACATATGAATTGAGAAAGCTGAAAAACTGGGTAGCAGTACCATTTTCGGTAATCTGCTCATGGGTATTCTGGGTGATGGAGATAATTGGAGACTACAGTGAGAATCCATTCGAAGGGCTATACAACGATATTCCTATCACATTCATGGCTCGGGGTATAGAAATAGATATACGCCAGATGTTAGACGAAACTGACCTTCCTGAGCCAGTTAAGCCTGTGGATAGTTGGAATATAGTGATGTAGGAAATAATGTGTCATATATAGCAATAAGTTGGCCCACAGCTAAAGGGTTTATCAATCAGTTTTTCTATTATTTACTGTACCTGATTGTTATGACTAGTTGTTCTACTAACTAGCTTGATAAACTTGCAATAGATAAGACTTCTGATGGATATCTTATATCAGGAAAATTTGAAGGGGATATAAGTAATAATTCATAGATTAATATTATCAATAGTTTAAAATCTTGACTTAATTTTGGTAACATTAAGGACAATACGTTTATGTTAAAGGGCAAAATTGAGAATCCTCAATTCGTAAAGATCACGATTGTTAATACAGAAAATTACAAATCCTTCTGGTTTGAGAATTCAGTGATTCAATTTTGAATGCCGAATAAGGATTTGGGTAACTCCATAGTCAGTGGTTTATATGAACAGATAGATCAGGAGAATTATGATCAATTCATTGATTCGATTAGGACAGAACAAATAAATACGCATCAAGCACTGAGAATTCTAAATGGAGAAAGTGACTCTTTGAATTCATAACTCTGTGCAATTCTTGACAAAAGATATCAATTAGAACAAGATTGGGTGATTGATCATCCTGAGTCTTTAGTGAGCTATAGAATTATTGAATATCATCTTAAACATTGGTCTATTACGGATATTTTGAAGGTATTAAGATCCATAGATCGTTCTGAGATGAATTCAAGAATAAAAGAAAAACTTGAGAATCATTTAGAGCTAAGAAGTATTGCTGATGACGCTCCCAACAATACGCTTATTGATTTTTCTTAACAGATACTACTGGAGCCGAATATTTAGTATCTGATGTGAGGGATAAATTGACCTTAATTGAATTTTGGGTTTCTTGGTGTGCGCCATTCAGAAAACCAGATCTAAAGAAAATGTATGATGAATATCATTCTCTTGGGTTTGAGATAGTTGCAGTGTCCTTAGATAAAGAGAGAAATCGATGGAAGGATACAATAATTCAAGATGATCTTCCGTGGCATCATTTGAGCGATCTAAAAGGATCTAATAGTGCGCCAACTACTATATAACATTCGTGCGGTCCCTGATAATATATTTATAGATTTTACCGGATTTATTATGGGACGTAATTTAACCAGCTAAAAACTAAGATTAAAGCTAATTCAAGTGCGTTGAACTGAATTACGGCATTTTTCCAAATAATCAACTCCTATTCACTTCTATACATATACTTATTTCATCTGTAATGTCAATTGGCTCACTGGATATCGTGTCACTAATTGTTATGTCATCAGCGAGAACTTCGGTCGCTACATAATCCGTGAATGATGATAACGCTGCTGCAATTTGCTCATTAGGACTGATTTGCACCTTAATCCTATCTGTCACATCAAAGTCACTTGACTTCCTAATATTTTGAATTCTATTGATAAGCTCACGAGCGATGCCCTCTTTCTTCAGATCATCAGTCAGGGTAATATCCAGTGCTACCGTAATATCTTGATCTGTAGCTACTTGCCAGCCTGGGATTTCATCAGCACTAATCTCGAAGTCTTCATCAGTTAATTGGTACGACGTATCGTTGATCATTAATTGATATGACTTGGTTTTTTCTATTTGATTAATGTATTCTTGACCTAAACCTGCGATGGCTTGAGCTGCCGCTTTCATATCCTTACCAAGCTTTCTACCAAGAGTCTTGAAGTTCGGTTTGATTTTCTTTTTGATGAATCCAGCAGTATTTTCTAGATATTCTATCTCTTTAATATTCACCTCTGATAAGATTAAGTCTTTTACTTTTTCAATTTGATTTTTGAATGAATTATCCAATATTGGTAATAGTATCTTTTGTAAAGGTTGGCGAACTCTCAACTTTTCTTTCTTACGCAGTGATAAAATGAGTGAAGAAATCCGCTGGGCGTAATCCATGCGTTGTTCCAGCTTTTTATCAATTGCATTTGTTGTAACTTCATTTATCAGTGATAAGTGTACACTTTGATGTCCCTCTTTTTGAGTCGTATCATTTAGATTTTTATATAGCCAATCTGCAAAAAATGGAGCTAATGGAGCCATCAGTTTGGAAACCGTGGCTAAGCATTCATATAGGGTTTGATAAGCAGCGATCTTATCTGCAGTATACTCGCCTTTCCAGAAACGACGACGGCATAATCTCACGTACCAGTTACTCAAGTGATTCTCCACAAAGCTCTGAATCTTACGACCAGCGTTAGTCGGTTCATAGTTAGCATATTCACTATCGACTTCCGCAATTAAGGTGTTGAGTAGAGATATGATCCACCGATCTATTTCGGTTCTCTCATTTAATGGTATCGTTGCATCACTATAGACAAAACCATCTATGTTGGCATATAGCGCAAAGAATGAATAGGTATTATATAAAGTGCCGAAGAACTTACGCCTCACCTCTTCTACTCCTGAGATATCAAATTTCAGATTATCCCAAGGCTGTGCGTTAGTCATCATATACCAGCGAGTAGGATCTGCTCCATATTTGGATAAAGTTTCAAATGGATCAATCACATTGCCTAATCGCTTAGACATTTTAACTCCATTTTTATCCAATACCAGACCTGTGGAAACTACGTTTTTGAAGGCTACGCTATCCATGACCATAGAGCCTATCGCATGTAGAGAGTAAAACCATCCTCTGGTCTGATCTACACCCTCACAGATAAAGTCCGCAGGAAAGTTTCTTTTGAATACTTCCTTATTTTCCATAGGGTAGTGCCATTGAGCATATGGCATAGAACCAGAGTCGAACCAAACATCAATGAGGTCAGATTCTCGTTTCATGGGATTACCCTTGGAAGAAACCAAGGTTACCTCATCTATATATGGCTTATGTAGATCAGCGGGCACTTCTTGAGATAAACCTAATTTTTTATTAGCCTTTGTGATTTCTTCTGCTAACTCGGCAACTGAACCAATGCACTTTTCTTCAGAACTATCAGCTGTTCGCCATATAGGTAGTGGAATACCCCAGTACCTACTTCTCGATAGATTCCAGTCT
>CACLQQ010000020.1 GCA_902609095.1 uncultured Bacteroidota bacterium
TACCTCTATTCCGCTGTGGGTGCCTTCTATTTTAATATCCAATAGAAATAAATCAGCATGTACCTTTCCTAAAATATCAATGGCTTTATCTCCATTGCTTAATATCTGAAGTACCTGATGCCCAAATGACTCTACTAAAGCCTTTCACTGTTTACTAATCATAAGGTCATCTTTTACAATAATTATAGATGCCATCAAGCTGCTTTCTTATATTTTGGAATGAGGATATCTATATGAGCTCCATTATCATCCTGTATATCTATTTTACCTTGCAGTTTTTCGACAAAATAAAATACTAATTCTGTCCCAAAGCTACTTGATCCTTCTTGATTAAACTGACCATTCATCCCTTTACCATTGTCTCATATTTTAATAAACAATACAGCCTAGACCTCTACAATTTGAATAGAAATTTTTGAAGAAATATGGTCATTATCAAATGCATGCTTTAGGGTATTGGAAATTATCTCATTAATTACTAAATCCAAGGG
The DNA here is from genome assembly GCA_902609095.1 of uncultured Bacteroidota bacterium. Taxonomy (GTDB): domain Bacteria; phylum Bacteroidota; class Bacteroidia; order Chitinophagales; family Saprospiraceae; genus GYS-P2D. The sequence goes on from CACLQQ010000020.1 coordinate 492, forward strand.
TACTAATGTTACTACGTCTAATAATATTGGAGCGATTTCTAACTCTAAATCAATAGCCCTATTGAGATTGTTATGATTCTGAACGAGATCATGAGCTAACTCTCCTATGTATTCTTCTAACTGAACTCCTGTGACATATTCCTTACTATATAGATTCTAATGTATGAGCGCCATTGATTTAACTCGATTCCTTCCTTCTTTTAAAGCCCTTATTGTAGTCGGATTTTTAGACTTATAAGCTTGTAGATGTAGGAGGCTGGAAATTACTTGGAGGTTATTTTTCACTCGATGGTGTATTTCTTAAAATAAACCTCCTTGTCCAGTACATTCTTTTGCAATACTATATTTTGATGTTTAATAATATTCTTTTGAGACCAGTTCCTGTATGACAGGTAAGTAATGATTATTACCAAAAGAGAAAGTAAAATAATCGCAATCAACTGGTTTTCAGCTCTTCTTTTTTGGATGGAAGCCTTATACTCGGACAACTCCAATTCACGACTTTTTTCTATTAATCCAATCTAAGTATCCATAGATTTATAGGCATTAGATAGCAAATGATTTCTTTCAGCCTTCAGATCGTCGATATACTTTGTACTCAGTGCAATCAGCTCTTGTGATTTACCTGATGCTCTATACACTGTTATTAATTCTTGTGTGACTTTCTCCAGCAGGGCCTCGCTTAGGCCATCTTTGTCCTTAATAGATCTTAGTAATCTTTCTTTTTGTTCCTTATCATTCAGTAGTCGAGCCTTAATTAGAGAAGCCTTATTTTCTATTTGAGTATAATTTCCTTTTTTTGCTTTTTGAATACAGCGATTTATTTCGTTAGTAGCTTGTGGGTATTCACCTATCTGATAATGTATGTACCCATTTTATAATGAATATCGGACATCATTCGATCAGACTGGATTAAGCCTATATTGGATTTAGTTAGTTTCATATATTGCTGTGCCATGTCTTTTCTCCCCAAGTGAGCCGCCATCATAGCAAGAGAGCTAATATGTTCAAAATATCGACTAGGATATCGTATTGAATCAACATATGATAAACCATTAATTAGATAGCCTAGGCCTTTTTCACTCTCGCCTATAGCCTCATACATTTTACCAATGCTGAGATAATCTGATGCCACGTTAGCAGAATCTTTATTGACCACATCAAGCTCGAAGACAGCTTCCATATATTGTATCGCCAAAAAGGTATTGCCCAAGGAGCTATAGGTGATAGAAATGTTATAGTTGACATCAGCTATGGCGTTTTTATCATCACATCTCTGTGCTAATGGTAGGGCGATCAGATAATATTGGAGGGCCTCCTCGTTATCTCCAAGAATCCCATGAGCATTGGCGATATGTGTTTTAACCTTATACAAAAGGTCATAATCAGTAATTCCTGCTTTATTAAGTAAATCGATTGTAATGTAGAGACAGCTCCATAGCTGTATCTACATTACTTTCTAAACAATAATCTTAAGACAATTGCAGTATGCCAGCTTCTAAGCGGATATCACCCTCTTTTTGAGCAACATTCAGTTTTGAACCCAAATAAGCCGACACATCACCTTGGTCGACATATATCTCCTCTACTCTATTCTTAATCGTCTTATACTTCGCTGAAGGGCAATCATATATAACTTGAGAATTAATTAAAGAAACGAATCATAACATAAGTACCAAGACCAAAATAAACCTATTTATAGATTAGCTAATAAAATGAAAGAAAGTGTGACTTATTCTTGAATCTTGCTGATATGCACAACTTATTAAAGAATAACAAAAGCTTATCAAACAACTGGTTAATATTATCTCTATCTATTTGATTATTCTCAATCTGATGAAAACTAAGCTCATATTAGGAGCCCGTAAATATGCACTGCCTTAAGTGACTACCAGTATTGTGAAAACTATTCTCCCAATAAGAGCAATCATTTAATTAAATTTAAGCAAATAATTATCTGTATGAGTTATTATAATTTTTTAGTCTTTTTAGGTGGTCAAGAGCTCATTATCGTAGCGTTTATTGTTCTTTTATTATTTGGTGGAAAGAAGCTACCTGAATTAATGAAAGGATTAGGAAAAGGAGTCAGAGAATTCAATAGCGCGAAAGCTAATATAGAAGGAGAAATCAAAGAGAGTATTAAGGAGGTAGAAGACTAATTGACCAGTCTTATTCAGTAGCCCTATTGAATGTTAAAATTTTAGGTTCAGTTTTGGAGCATCATGATTTAGTGCGCCTTGGATTTGAATGCCTAATTAGAATATACTGCAGAGCACGTACAGACTTTCGTTTTATTCAAATTAGAGCGAATGATGGCTTTAGTGGTGACCCAATATATAGGTTCATTCAAGAATTCGACTGGACAGGTATACTTGTTAAACCACAAAAAGAAGTATTCGAAGCTAAGCTTCAAATTCTCTATGACAAAAATCCCAAAATTCACTTAGAAAATATTGCAGTTGCAGAAGAAAATGGACATATGACCCTTTATAAAGTGGCATTCTCAAATTCAAGATGGACCACTGGTCTTACCTCTTTCTAAAAATCACATATTGAAAAACATATAGTCAATGGCTTCATCGAAAGAAATATGAAAGGTAAAGAACATCTACTGCCACTATCTAAAGAAGACTATATTAGCTCAGAGAATGTTAAAACCGTAACTTTTCAAAATCTTATATCCAAATACAAAATTGAATCCCTTGACTTGTTGCAATTCGATGTTGAGGGTTACGACTACCAAATTCTCAAATCATTTAATTTGTCAGTCGTGAAACCCTCTATTATTCAGTATGAACATTTACATATGTCAAGAGATGAACTAAGTGAGCTCAAATTCCATTTGAGTAAAAATGGCTACATACAGTACAAAGAGAATATAAATACGATCTGTATAACGATGGAAATGCTAAAGGAGATGGAAGTATTTTAACCGAATAATAGTTTTTACTATCCCATAATAGGGTAAAAAAAACCATCATATGAAAATTGCTTTTCATAGCAATCAACTAAGTATCAGAGGCACGGAAGTGGTATTATTCGATTACGCCCATTATAATAAATTACTATTAGGAAATGAGAGCTTTATAATTTCGAGAAAGCCAAATCTAAGCAAATTTTCACACCCATTGGGGGAAAAAATTTAGAAAACATTTTGACAAAATCCTTTTATATGAAGATTTTTCCTCTGTCGGATCTTTCTTGAATAATGAAAAAGTTGATGTTCTCTATGCACAAAAATACGGTACCAAAAACGGAATAATCTCTAAAGGAAGAAAATCAGTTGTTCATGCTGTATTCCAAGCCAATTATCCTCATGGAGATGTATATGCATATATTTCTAAATGGTTAGGTGATAAATTTAACAAACCGTTTGTACCATATATGGTGGATCTCCCATTAGAAAATAAAAACATGAGAAAAGAGCTCAACATTCCAAGAAAAGCAACGGTCTTTGGAAGGCATGGAGGATTAAATTCCTTTGACATTCCGTTTATACACGATACAATAAGGAAAGTTCTTGCTGATAGAAAAGATTTATACTTTCTATTTCTTAATACTCGAGTATTTTATGAGCATGACAGGATTATATAATTGGTAAGTGACCACAACATGAATGATAAAGTTAAGTTCATAAATACTTGTGATGCCATGCTCCATGGCCGTAAACAAGGAGATTCATTTTGTCTGGCTATAGCTGAATTCTCGCTTAGAAATAAACCTATTATAACAAGGATAAATAAGAACATAGACTATGCTCACATTGACATGTTAGGTAATAAAGCAATTTATTACAGTAACCCATACGATCTTTTCAAAATTCTCTTGGATTTTAACCCACTAAATACTTTTGATTGGATAGCATACAAGGATTACAATCCCGAAAATGTACTGAAGAAATTTAAGGAAATCTTTTTGGAATAAATAATTATCAATTCTCTACATAGAATGTATTGTCGATATAATTATCAAGATTTGTAATTATATCTCTTCTAACCTTATCATCAACTTGATAAGAATTAGGAGGTATATAATCTCTAAAAACCTCAGGCCATTTCATTGTATTATTATTATACTCCTCTGAAATATTCTTCACATCTTCAATAATGTGCTCCAATCTAACAAGCTTAAAATATCTAACAACGCCTTTTAGGGCATAAAAATGATCATTCTTAACATTTCTTAGATCCAAGATATTATTTGCCTCCTCTATGAAATAGTTATTGGTTTTAGGATCAATTAACCACGGTGTTTTAGACGTAGCCGTGTGATTAGGGGCTAAATTTCTCTCATATGACATATGTGGTTGATTTATAAAATCTACTACACTTGTTCTTGAGCTTTCAGGAATATGATATGGTCTTCTATACATTGCGGCTATCCAGTCAATTGGATTTCTGACAATTAAAACGAATAGCGTATGATGGCTATCTCTTATAGACTTAAGACACTCATTATCTGTTGTTACATTCTGTCGACATCTAGGGTGATGATCTCGAATATACCAATGTTTGAAGCCATATAATGATGTATGTGGTACATTCAATACCCTATCCAAGACAATACGAAGATAATTGGTGCCTGAATTTCTTTCGCCAAAAATTGTATAATTCAGTATCACATAAATAATCTAAACGGCTAATAATTAATTCTTAGAATATGTTGATTTTAAAAGTCTTACAACCTTGTCAACTCTATTAATAGACATGTGGTTTTTCCTAACGTATTCATAACCCTGTTCACTAATTTCGATTCTTTCCGAATCATTTTTTAAGTAGTACAGTATGTCATTATACAATTTCTCAAGACCTGCTTTAGAGAGGTCATAATAAATAAGATGTTCTTTGTCGACCAATGGATTAGCATATAACTCATTGATCATTCTATCAACAAATACCAAGCAGCCTGACGATAGAGCTTCCCATAGTCTACTATCACCTTCCCATCTATCTGGGTTACATGTCACTAAGATTTTGCTATTTCTTAGCACATTAAAATAATCTGGATTATCTGAGCTTCGTCCAACTTCTCCACCTTCAGAAACCTTATCAAAGACCGTATTGAAATCCTTGAAATTCTGTGATTTTAAAAATGAAACAACTCTATGTCTCCCCTTAATCGTTCTCACGTGATTTGTTTCCTCTTCAGAAAAAAGACACGATATATCAATAGTTCTTTCTCTACAAGGATTGTAAGGTTTTAAATAACTAAAGAGTGCTGAATACCCTAAAAACTTAATATCTCTGTCTCCGTAGTCAAACTTGGAATTTTTTTGACCTTTGACGGTCATACTCATTTTAAAATACAATTTTAAAAATTTAGTATTCCCTCGACTAATGGGTTGTTGGAGATCACCGTAATCTAAATAAACTACCTTTCCTTTGTTAGAAGATATTAATTCATCCACCGTTAAATTATACCTTCCCGACCCAAAGAGATGTTGCTGAGTAATTAGAATATAATCTGCTTGAAATGAATGATCAACTAAATCAATTTCCGAATGCATCATAGTGCCTTCAATGACCATTCGCATCTCATAAGTCTTCATTTGGGCTTCAGAAAGAATCGGAATATAAATTTTAATTCTGACTGATGCCATAGAAGAATCTAAAGGAATTTGATGGTTGGAAAATGATCGTCCTATAAAAAACTCATAGTCATTTATAGTCCTTGGAGATAGGATAGAATTCTCTTCTTTTTGATGCGCTTTTACAAGGCCTCTCAAATATAGCAAGGAATTCTGATGACTTTCTTTGACTTTATCTATATCGACAGATTCATAATGTTTCTTCCTATATAATGATTCACTCCTCCAAGAAACAATCTGATTTGGGGTGAAGAAATCATATCCAGCCAGATATGATCTTATTGAGAGATCTACATCCTCTCCTTCGTAATAAATCTTATCTGAACTACCAACTTCCTTTATCCACGCACCATACCCAAAAAGAAAGCTTGGCTCTATAGTAGGACTTACAACATTGTTATGGTAAGTTTTTGTAACTCCCCTATTCTGATAATTAAATGTATAATCGAAATTAATCGATTCTATTTGGGGAATTTCTATCAAATCCAGCTGGTCCGCGTACTCACTGCTTGAAATAGCGTTTGAGAAAAATAGAGGAGGCAGATATGATATTAAGGGCTTCCGGTACGATACTGAAAGTAGTGTATAGTTTCTAATCAATATGGAATCCCAATGATTTATAAATCTCGTATGCGAATCAGCAATGACAAAGTATCGTTCATTACTATAATGTTCTAAAGCCTTAGAACGAGCCCACCCAACGCCTTTGGATTCTTGAAATGGGTAAGAATTAATTTTAATCGAGTAAACCTCTGTCAAATTGTCAAGAAAGGACTCATCTCTATCTTTCGAAGAATTATATTGCCAACACACTCCAAAAGATAAATTATTTGGATACATAGCATTTTCATAACAATTCTGAATAGTACTTATAATATCCTCATCCATAAAAGATGCTATAGCCACATAGATCTTCTCATAACCTGATACTGGTTTAAACTTCCATTGTATAAAATCTTGAAGTTGATTAATACTTCGTTCGTAAATACTCCCAAATAACTTGCGATTGACAATACTCATCGCATCATCACGTTTCATATTTGGATTGAACTCCTTATATCTTTCTCCTGTTTTTTCGTTTTTATAATTATAATTATGCCATACACAAGCTTCTGATGTAACCCTTAAATTGTATCCTTTCAAGAAGCTCAAATGCGTCATCAAATCTTCTTCTCCGTTAAAAAGAATATCATCTGGAACTTTAATCGATTCAACCCAGTCTTTTGTAGTAAATAAGAATCCTGCCGCACACCATTTTGATTCTTTAATTTCATAATCTTCCATTTTGTGACTATTCCCTGCGGTCAATCTATTCTCCTCCCAATAATCAGTGAGGAATTTTCGGATTCTAAGTGGGCTATGATTAGTGAGTTGTAGATATGACCTGTCTTCATCTGATATTTCAAAATGATTTGGATATGTGGTCAGTACAACTCGGTCTTCCTGAATACTTTCAAACTGGTTTATTAAAAGATTGTCCCAGTTATTCTTAAATCTTGAGTGTGAATCGATTTGCATGAAATAGTCTTCTCCACAGTATAACTCACGTTTTATTCGATTCCTTGCCCAAACAGCACCTTCAGCTTGTTCTTTGGGGGTATAAATCAGCTTTAAATTAAGGTAATTTTGATCTAATAATTCCTTTCGAGCAATGTCTGTATCCTGTAAATGAACACCAAGTATTATTCTTTCTGGATTCGACGCTTCTCTTAATGCATCATCTATTGTAGGTATAAGTTGTGTATCACAATAAGCAGCTATCGAAAGAAAAATCAGTGGTTTTTCAAAATTCCATGAACATTTATACTCTCGTGCCCAATTGGCTATGAAGCGATTGTCTTTTCTAAAATCACGTTGGTCATCAGATCTAAATTCTTGTCCGTTAAGATAATAGTACTTATCACTGATATCCGACATATAGCCTCTCAATCTGTAGATGTATGACGAAAAAGTGGAGAGCTTCATCCCAATGAATTTGATTGCCCTCGTACAAATCAATTGTTCTAAGATTGGAATCCAATTGGAATTAGTAATATCAATATCTAACGACGAAATTACCTCATCAAAAAATATGAGATTATAACACTCTCTTAAGGGTTTAAAAAATTCGTAATCCTTATGATCGGTGCTGACGTATAGTGTGGAATATTTGGGAACAATCCCGATTAATCCTTGTAAGATTTCCTCACAAGAAATAAACAAATCTTTGTATTGGAAGTCATTCCTCCTAATGTGAATCGCATAATAAGTCTGATCACCAATATGGTTGATGAGTTGCCAAGCGAAATCAAAAATATCGTTCCTATATACGACTTGCTGAGCTATCAACATTTTTAACTCCGTATTATAAGAAGTATATAAGGATTGATAGAAATTCCCTAATAATTTACCGTTGAAATATAGAATTGGAGATTCGTCAAAAACTTCATACTGTCTTAACTCTGGCCTAGCCTTAGCAAACCAATCAGGTACAGGTACCTTCTCAAAATTTAATACACTGCCAACGAAGTCAAAGTCTATCAGCTTTGATCTCTCTTTTAAAACTTCTTCATCGGGTTTAATCTTAAGTTTTTGACAGAAATCATAAAATTTAACAATGTTAATCTGTAGATGGCCCAAATTGAAAAAGTCCTCAATCTGACTACTACCGTCTAATAAGTACATTTCATATGAAGGAGGTAGTACCAGGGTTCGATTCAGTAGGAAGGCTAAGCATACCGAGATTTCCAAAGACATCCTGATGTTATTAAATCCTCCTGGCCAAGGTTTTAATACGATATGCCCATCGCTGCCTGTATATCTCTTTGAAAGGATATCAAACTCATACTTCAAGTGATAAAGAAAATCTGTACGTTCTTGAGAAACATTAATGAGTAAGGATTGATCAGTAGCATTTCTAGTCTTGCTAATGATAATATCTTGAAGGGGCTTAAAGGTATAATCTTGCTTAAAGAAAAGACGTTCTGCACTTTTAGATTCTACCACATTTGGAAAATGAATTATTGGACTCACAGCTTTATTATCATTCATACTATGCCAAGCAGTACAAACTCCCAATCGTTCAACAATTCTCACATTAATGGAGTTAGACTTGGCGGCATAAATCAAGCCCCACATATCTGATTCCCATTTGCCAACTTGCCTTCTTATTTTCTCACAATTATTCTTGAAGTCTTGACTTATTTTTTTCAGTGCTCCATATCGTAGTACAAAAGGATACATGAACGGATCATCTATTGATGGCCATCCATCAATTGGGCCATATCCTACCCACTTTTGTCCTACTATTTCGTTCTCAGTTGGAACTATTGAAATCTTCTCAGTGAAAATCATGTCCGGGTCCAAGAAGAGTAAAATATCATCTACTTTGAAAGGATAAAATTGCGACAACCAATAAAAAGACTCATACTTATTCGGAATCCCGCCCCACCAATCATCATTGAGTTTTTCCCATTGTTTCGCCCAATCAGGAAGTGGTATTATCTCTACATCCGAACTATACTCAAATGAGGTTTTGTCATTAGGATGAGCAAAATCTTCAGATAATAAAATGAGTAGTTTTCCATCTTGTTTGACCTTTCTCCTAGACCAATCGAGTAATCTGATCTGCCATTCTTGATACTTTGATTCACTGGTAGATACTATGATGTAGTTCATCAAGTAACATTAATGTAATGCACAAATAGATTTGAGAAGTAATTTCCCTTAAAAGGTTTAACTCTACCATGCTCTAAAATGGCACTTTCATAAAAAACCATTTCTCCTGCATCTAAATATACCTCATGCTCTTTACCCGAATGATCATCTATCTGCAATGCCCAAGGTTCGTCCACTTGCTGATCAATATTGAGAATTGCACTAACTATTCGGGTGTCAAAACCATCTGTATGTTTTTTCAACACCGCACCTCTATTATAAGTCCTTATGCCATAACAATACGTGGACTCTAGTTTTCTATGGGCCCAATTCTCTAACTCTTCAATTAAACCATCAAAAATTTTAGCTTTCATATGATCAGAAAGAGGTATCATTTGAGTCGGAAATTTTGACTCTTTGCTGAAAATAAAATCATTTAAATGTTCTTGCTTGTTTTCAGGATTAAACTCAGGAGAAGAACTTGCTAATCCCTGATGATAATAGGTTAAGATTTCCTCGTATAAGATTGTTGGAATCCTCATTTTTTTAAACCCTTGAGTAGTCAAGGCTGGTATTTCTGAATTACTCTTATATCTGGCATGTGGTATCCCATTGACATACTCTATTTTGACTTTATGAGTGCTTCCATCAAACCCTTTAACAGTGGTCAACTCTTTTGAGTCCAATAACTCTTTTGATTTCACATCCAACTCAATACTAACAATATTCTCTCTGAACCATTTAGTGATAATCATTTTTTCTCCTTCTAATACAGGTCTTCCAGAGTGCAGGGTATTAGGGTCCTCAGCTCCAGCACCGTCAGAGTTTTTCCAAAATACACCCATACCCTTAGATGGCGCAATTGACTTACCCAAATGAGGGAACTCTGTATGCCCTCCACCTAAAACTTCATTGACATAAATCATAGCTGTCCAAGTTCTTTGGCCACTATGAGCAAATTGTCTCCTTAAGGTTTCATCGTCAAAATAATCATGATGGTCCTTATAATACTCTCCTTGGCGATACAATTGGCCTTGCAAAGGTTCTCCATGATTTTCAGGTAGATTTAACTCTGTCGAAATGCGCTCGTTAATACGCTCTACGATTGAATCATTATTATCCAAAAATGCACTTTGACTTGTTCTACCATTATCATGAATTCTTTCCTCCGAGCCATTGCTTACAACTGTTGATGGAGAATGATCTTGTTTTATTAATCTACAAATATGGTTACACTCATCCAATGTCAAAAAGTTATCAATGACAAAAAGATCAACTCCTTGAATGTTAAATATATTCCTTCGCATTGTCTTTAGTTATTTGAATGAAGGGCCTGAAATCCAGCAAACAATGGATCTACGTATGCCTGACAGCACTGGATATACTTTATTCAGAACAAAAGAGGGATAAACTACTAAATCTCCTTTCTCCAGCCTTACTCTATTTTCTGTGGGCCCTAATAAAAATGAAAGATCACCTCCAGTATAATCACTATCAAGAACGATTTCAACGGTTAACTTTCGAATGGACTCTAAGCCTTGATTTCCAACATCAATATGCCAATCATAATGACCACGAGAGCTATTGTTTCCATTAAATTCGGTATACTGTATATATTCATTAATACCGAATAAGTCAAAATTCCATAGTTGTCCGTTAATCTCATTTATCTTTTGAGTCAGCTTAGTATATAACCACCAATTCTCATCATTCCATTCAATCCATCTAATATCTGACTGTCTATATGACATTCCATTTTGTGCCTCAGTTCCAATAATGGTTCCCTCCCTCGACCTAAGGTTTGATACCAAAGATGTTATGGCGTCAACCTCATGATTGTACAAATACTTCTGAATGAAATGCGCCTGTGATATCGGAATGTTCGCTCTGTATTGAAGGAGGTGATAATTCTGAAGCATATTTAACTTGAGTTTTGAATAGGTACAAATATGTTTAAAAGTATACTTTTTATGCCCAAATCTGAGCTTATCAGATCTTTTTGAAAAGTTATCCACGGCAATAGATAACAAATTATACTTTCTTGATAAAAGGCATTTTATTCGTAGTAGATTTAAATTTATGCAGGATATAAAAAAGGTACTGGTTTGTGGCTCAGGAGGCTTTATTGGTGGACATCTCACGAAGCGGTTAAAAGAAGAAGGTTACTGGGTAAGAGGAATAGATATCAAAGCAAATGAGTATAATAATGATCATTCTGATGAATTTATTATAGGTGATCTAAGAGATATTGAACAATGCAACGTCGCTTTAAAGGATATGGATTGGGTCTTTCAACTTGCTGCCGATATGGGTGGGGCAGGTTATTTATTCAGCGGAGAGAATGATGCAGAGGTCATGCACAATTCATCTTTGATAAACTTAAATATTCTAAATGCTAGTATCAAGCATAAAATCGATAGGGTATTTTATTCCTCTTCCGCTTGTGTTTATCCCGAGTTCAATCAAGAAGATCCAGAAAACCCTAACTGTAAGGAAAATAGCGTTTATCCAGCTCAACCAGATAGTGAATATGGTTGGGAAAAATTATTTAGTGAGAGACTCTTCCTTTCTTTTGAACGAAACTTCAACCTTAAAGTAAGAATTGCTCGTTTTCATAATATTTTTGGCCCCATGGGGACTTGGCAGGGAGGCAAAGAAAAAGCGCCTGCAGCAATATGCCGTAAAGTTGCAAAGGCAGTAGATGGTTCATCAATTGATATATGGGGAGATGGCCTTCAAACACGATCTTTTCTTTATGTAGATGAATGTATAGAAGGTATAATGAGATTAACTAAGTCTGATTACTCAAGCCCAGTAAATATTGGTTCAGATGAACTAATTAGTATCAATGATTTTGCAAAATTGATCATTAATCAATCTGGAAAAAATCTTAGCCTAAATCATATTGAAGGTCCGTTAGGAGTAAGGGGTAGAGTGTCTGATAATGAACTCATATTCGAAAAATTAGGTTGGAAACCGTCTAAACCATTAAAAGATGGAATCTCACACACCTTTCGATGGATTAATAAACAAATGCGTATAACAAATGTCCACCAGCATTAGATTTCCATCAGGTGAAATACAAGTATACAAGCATCATATTTCAGTAGTGAGAGGCCTAATATCAGCCCACCAGAAGATTCATCCCGAGAATATCCTATTCTTTAATAATGGAAATATATTAACTGACTTTATAGCTCAATATGAAATTACGCTTGATGTGGCATTCAAAGTTCAGGACAAATACATAGTATCTAATAAGGCCTTAGAAGAAGTAGTAGTTCAATTAGGGTTTGAACCTTTGATCCCATCAGATTCAATCATTGAGAACAGAAATAATACTGTTTATAATTGGGACATTAGATTCTTTGAGGAATCTGACATATTTCATATAAAAAAAAATTTAAGGAATAAGTTTGAAGAAAAAGCTAAACCCTTTTATAAAGGATTTGAAGCTTTCAAAAAAAATAGAATTTCAGAGATTTCAATTCTACTCGAGAAAATTCAGATTCAAACTGTGGTAATTTCTTGTTTTAATCAACCCTACATTGAACTATTAGAAAATTTTATAGCCTCGTGTGATATTAATGAGATAGATATCAGAAAAATATTCATTGCATTCCCAATGGATCTTGAAAGTGCAAAAGCTTGTAGACGACTGAATATTTATAATGTTTATATAGAAGACTCTTACGGACCAGTTACCAGTAATCATGGCAACTATGGTGATGCGGATTTTGCTCAATGTATGTTTATGAAAAACGCAATAGTACAAGACTTGTTAAGCCTCGGTAGAGACGTACTTTTCATGGATATCGACATGGTCTGGAAAAAGAATCCTATATATCGCTTGAATGCTTTGTCCAAAATTGGAAATATGGATTTTTTATTCATGTATGATGGATTAAATGTAAGATTTCAACCATTATACTATAACTCTGGATTCTTTTATTGCGCTAATAATCAATACACAAAAAAAACTTGGGACGTTCTTTTTAATAATTATGCATCAGTTCTCTATTATAGAAGTCAGCAGTTTCCTCTTAATATTATAATGAATACAATGAAAGAGAGAGGACTTAGGACTATGAGATTAGATGAGGTTGAGTTCGTTAATGGTCATAGACTAAATGATAACAAAAGAAACATCGGAAATATACCAGATGAAACTTATGTTGTTCATGCTAGCTGGACCAGTAATAAAAAAGGTAAAATCAAAAATCTTAAGGCTATGAAACTTTGGTACCTGAATCAATAATAGATCAATCTTTCAAGCATTTCAGTTGAACTAATAATATCCCAGAGTTCTTGAGCTTTTTGCAATTTCATATGTTGTAATCTCACATGACTATACGATTCCGACCTGAGCTTTTGAATCATAATTTCTATTGAATCGTTAGTAGTAAGCTTCAAAGTGAAATTGGGTATATACTCATGATCTTTTATCATCAAGCCAATGGATACGTCATCAACGATATCATATCTTATCTTAGATTTATTTTTGAGAATGTCTTGAACATCTTTCTTACCTAAAAAGTATCCACTACCCGTTATAAAAGAATTTCCTGGATACTCTTCTAATTCAATTAAACTCTTGATACTCTTATCTGGGCCTATTCTATTATGATATATCAAATCTTTTCGAAGTGCCTCTTTCCAGATTCCTTGACCAGAGTATTTAATTTCTGCTTTTGACGACACTAAATTCAAAAAGCTCGTGGTGTGAATCATGCTACTCACATTAGTTCTAAAAAAAACGTCATAGTGATCAACCAAGAGTTCAAGAGCATGAATCGTCTTACTCAAAATTCCAGGAATAATGTTCGTATATTGATTTGAACCTACTAAGTCATTATAATCCTCATTCTGGTCTACTATTATATGCTCGTTTAGATAAGAGAACTCCTCTAAATTCCATTTTCGCTCAAATAATAAGTAGATATCTATAGAGCTCAATTCAGATTCTGCGTACTTAATAAAAGTAGACCAATAAGTTCTGAGATAATGTAGGTATACAGGTTGATTCAATGCTCCAATTACAAGTATGGCAACCTTCTTCACACATCTACCATTTAAAATAGTCTAAATCATCTTTATAAAGATCCATTATTCGATATTCTTGCTCTAAGGAAATCGAGTCAAAGTGGTCATTTGGATAACTCAGATTAGACACGTCGATCGAAAATTCACAACTCATTTTTTCTTTAAAAACATTTAATTGGTCTTCTACCCTATAAACATGAATAGGGACATTGCCAAAGTCAACAAATTCTCTCTGCGGTTTAATATGATTAAGATCAATACGATAGTTATACATATAATTTGTCAAGTATTCATAATTGAAAACAGTCGACCTATTAACCATTGACCACGATACCATATCCAAAAAACCATCAAAAGTGATAAATTTCTTTCGAATGTTTCGAGACCATTTATAGCTACTCATGATTTTAGAGACAGGATGTCGAACTAAAGTAAAAATAAAAGTCTCCTGAACATCAATGTCATAATTACTGATCAAATCCGACAAGGTATAGTGCTGTTTAATTGGGTGTAGGGGTTGAGTCCATTTTAAATGGTTATCTCCATATTCCAATAATTTCTGAGTAATAAAATAACCTCCTGTTTTAGGAATATGAATAAAAAGTATATCCTTATCATGTTTATTAGAATTTTTAATCCAAGGCATTCAAGCTATTTGCAGTAATTAGTCTTGACTAAAAATAAAGAATTAATTCTATCAGTGACTTTTGATTAATTGATATCTAAATGCAGTATGAGCAAGAAATACATCCTACAATGAATTATAAAAATCTAAGAATTTTAATCTGGGGGATAAACAAATTGATGGCGCAAATGAAATCACTTTGCCAAAAAAGCTTGGATACGGCCAGTTGGAACGGATTAGAAACACAATTTTTAGGTATTGGTCATGAATTCATAGAACACAGACAAAGGCTATGGATACTAAGAGACGAATTAAGAAAAATGAATAATGATGATATTGTTCTATGCATGGATGGTTCAGATACTTTATTCAATGCAACTAGTCACGAAATATATCAGAAATTCATTGAGCTCGATACTAAAATTGTTATTTCCGCTGAACGGACTTACGTACATCAATATCCAAAATTCAAAAGAGTTTTTGACGAATGGCATGGACCTTACAAGTATGTGAATGCCGGGACGTTCATGGGTTATGCTGGAGCTTTACTTCAACTTTTTGAAGACTTAATAACACTTGTAGAGACTTATCCACAAGCAAATGATCAGGGTTTACTTGGGATTTGGTTGAGCAAGCATATCAAAGAGAACTCCCTGGTAAAATTAGATTACCATTGTGAATTATTTTGGGTTACCTCAAGTGATCATAAACAATTAGCACATGAAGTAACGACCTATCAAACTATCTTTAATCCTTTTACTAAGTCTAAACCGGCCATACTTCATATTACTGGTAATCAAGATCCAACAATAGGAAAAATATATAATGAAGCATATAATTGTCTACGACATATACATAGTATAGAACATTACAGAATTATTGTTCTTTCTCCTATTATTAATAATTCTGACTACAGATTATGGAAAGAAAAGAAACATCAGATCGATAATGATTATCCTACATGGTATACTGTGAGACACCCAAATATTATTATGTTCTTCTATGGTACTCAGAGCGAGCAAAATTATAATCTTATTTCAACCGATTATGTCGAAGAAGCCATTATACTTTTAGAAGAAAAATACATCCTTGATTATATCGTTCATATTCCAATAGGTTACTCCTTCGAAACAGATAATCTATTCAGAGATATATCGAACTTTTATTCGTCTGAAAAGATTAAGAATTTAAAGGGCACAGATTTCATAGAAGATCAAAAATTCATTTATCATAATAAAAAATACTATAGATACAGCGGGTTGAATAAGAACCTGAATCAGTTCATTCCTTGGAAAGAAAGCAAGCCATACGACATAACAAATGATTGGATAGAACCTATTTCGATCGGAGGTTGGTGTGGGCCTGCGTTAACATTAAATGATTTGAAAATTAGAAAGATTGCATATCCCTTTTGTTTCATTCATAGCACAATATCGTGTATTCATGAAATCATAAAAGATGATACTGAAGTTTTTTTCCGAGAGGGAGAATACACACTATTCCCTCATCATAACTTAGAGAAAAAAGAAGAAAGATTACAATTTGAAAATCGAATAGAAAAATTCATCAATAGACTCTCCGAGCCCAAACCATTAATGTTCATCCGAACGATTATAAGCCAAGACTATAAAAAAAGTATCACTGAAATACGACAAATCAAAAATTATCTTTTTGATAAATATTCTCGTTCAGATAAATTTTTGGTTATTATTCATGACCAAAACATCAGGACAGTACACCTGGGAATGCCCTACAAGGATATTATGATATGGACGGCAGAAGGGCAAGTAGGATGGAATATTCCCGATAGAGATACTATTTTTGATAGCTATGCCCGTATAATCCAATATGCATTAGAGGAGCGTAATTGGTTAATTGAAAATACTCAATTCAAATTACACAGCATTAAAGAACATACATCGTGGGGTATTTGTAAAGAGCTATACCCCTGTTAAACCTAAGGAGGGGACATAGTAGGTGTCATAGTCGGTGCCATAGTCGGTGACACAGTAGGTGACACAGTAGGTGACACAGTAGGTGACACAGTAGGTGACACAGTAGGGGACACAGTAGGGGACACAGTAGGGGACACAGTAGGGGACACAGTAGGGGACGGTGCAAAGATTGGAGCATTGGTAGGCGCAGCAGTAACTATAAAATCACAAGTAGTCGGTGCCATAGTTGGTGCAACCGTAAACTGAGCATTACTTGTCGACCCAAGCATTGATTTGTCAACATTAGAGCTGTTAGCCCCAAGGTTATCCAAGGAGTTGTATGTAGCAGGCTGCCCCCAAGCTTTTACAAATAAGGGAAGCCCAGTCAACATTGGTGTTGATCCAGCTAAGATACTTTTTATAGCCCTCCGTCTGTTTAAACCGCTACCTTTATTTGAGTTATCTGTGCTCTGCAAACCTTTTTCTTGATTCTTATCCGCCATGTTAGCTGAATATTTTTTGTTGTTCTAATGATTTAATAGAAACAAGCCCTAGGATAGACATAAACAATCCTAAAATGATCAAGCTCCATTCTGATAAAGTCGGAATTGAATCTGCCGGTAACAGAGACAATGCGCCACTATCCCCGGCAAGAACAGGTCCTCCATCGACTCCATTTAAACATCTATCCAATATCGGAAATTCATATGCAGTTGGTGCACAATTAGTACTACCACATTGTCCTAATTCTATCCAGCCATAACGATTCCCCTTTCTTACTCCAATAAAACCAGTCGTACCATATCCAAATGGACCTGTATGCGATGAATTATTGTACATAATAGCAGGACCAGAACTCCAATTCATCCCAGCCGAAATATCAACATTCGCATCAACATTGATCAAAGTTGTCATAGACATTGAATCGACTAAAAACTCTAAACCTGTAGAGCTACTTATGTCTATATCTCCAGGTGCCGTTGATTGAAAGGCTATGGTAAAATCGTCTGTACCAATTGTGGAGCTAATCGAATCTGTCAAAAAAACAGGCATTCCAGTATTAAATGGTCCATCACACTGCGCGAAAACATTTAATGAACCTAAGATCATCATGCTAATGGACATTGTGAGTTTAGAGTTTATAATCATCTCCGATGTTTAAGTGTTTTAGCTGGCAACCATACACAAATAAAAATAGTGATTAATTCTGGCAATCCGGATAAATAATATTTCTTATACAACAGAATATGGACAAGATTATATTTTTCACGCATAAACCTTTACTCATGCAACCTTCAAAAAAGTATATCCGTCCTTAGGGCACAAAACCTTTATAGTAGCCAGAATCTACTATCGATACGAGAACAGAATGAATCGAAGCTTGTAAAAGGGGAGAGCCTATAGCACAAAAAAAGCTCTATGAAGATTATTGTGATGGCATGTATAAAATCTGTGTCAAAATGGTACATGATCCCGATGATGCCGCAGATGTATTATAAAATGCGTTCATCAAGATCTTTAAGAACATCGGATAGTTCAAAGATGAAAGTACTCCTGGAGCATGGATAAAAAGAATAGTGGTTAATGATTGTATCAATCATATTAGAGTAAATAAGCTTCACTTTGAGGAGATTACTGATTACGATGTACCTGAGGAAGATATTGAAATACATGAATGGCTAATTAACGTGCCAGCAATAAAAGCAGCCACCAATCAACTCTCATATGGATATCAATCAGTAGTGAATTTATACCTATTCGAGGGATACGATCATAGCGAGGTAGCCGAGATATTGGGGATTACGGTTACCACCTCTAAGACTCAATATCACAGGGCAAAAAAGAAATTAAGAGAATTACTTGAAGCATATAAAATAGAATGTTAGTTGCGATAAATAAGGAAACAGACAAGTTAGGAGCATTTATCAATGCTAATAAATCTGCTTTTGATGATCTAAAAGCTCCTAAGGGATTATGGGATCAAATAGAGCCTGAATTAGATCCTAAACCAAAAGGTTATAGGAAATGGATAATTGGAGTTGTAGGGATAATAATAGTCGTTACTGGCGCATATGTGATGGGACAACAATCCATCTCAAAAGATACTCCAGATGATGAAATTCAACAAATCCTAAAGGATCTGGATGACGCATTGGAGTATACTAATCTGCCAGACTTTAAAGAAACTTGACGATATTTTGATATACAAATAGTACAAGTTTACAATGAGGTAATTAGTAAGAGTACTTATGCAACCTTATTAGAAGATATCAGTCAATTAGATATAATCGAACAAGAACTCAGAGAAGAACTCAGAGAAACCGAAGGAGTATATAAGAAACATGATTTGCAAGCCATGATCCAAAACCAACAAACAAAATTGAATTTATTATTAGATTTTCTCGATCAGATGAATCAATTAGAACAACAAAAAAAGAATAATTATGAAAATCTTTAACTACATATTCTTAATGGTATTATGAGTATTGGGTTCGGCAGATAATCTAGGCCTCAGATTACGCTGCCGAACTAAAAGAGTTCAAAAAACATATCTCTGAAGAGTTTAGCATTAGTGCGAATGGAACTGTTGTCATATCTAATAAATATGGAGATGTTGATATCGAAACTTCTGATAGAAATACAGTTTCATTTGAGATTGACATCATCGTAGAAACGCGCAATCCAGACCGAGCTGATGAAATCATGGATAAGATTGACATCGATTTCAGTAACTCTTCATCTGAAGTAAAAAAAGGACTGTGTATGATTTCGGTAATCACTGGAACTGGGCCAAAAAGAATGAAAGCTACAAAGTCCACTATAAAGTAAAAATGCCTAAAAACGTAGATCTCGAACTATCTAACAAGTATGGTGATATTAGTTCAACTTCTCTTAACGAAGATCTGGATATATACGTATGATATGGCAGTGCTAATATGCAAGATATTGGTGGAGATTTTGATGCAGAATTTGATTATAACGGAAGCTTTGACGCCAGAGATATTGGACGAGACTTAGACCTTACTATTAAGTATTCAGATTTTAAGATTGGAGACCTCAGTGAAGTAGATATAACTCCGAAATATTCTGATCTTATTATAGGTACCACTGGTGAAGTGACTATAGAATCTAAATTGACGAATATGAAATTGACAAGGCCACATCAATAGATATCGTGGGAAAGTATAATGATTATGTAATAGGTCATTGTGAGTTTTCTGAAATTGATACTAAGTATACACAAGTTCGGATTGAGTTTCTTAAAGAAGGAGATGATTTTGGTACTAAATACGTCCGTGTGACAGTGAGAGAGTTGCGTGAAGGATTTGATAGCTTTATCAGCAATAGTTGGCATACTGGATATGACATCGGAATTAAGCATGGTGTAAGATTTAATATCGATACCAAGTATAACAATATTGATTTACCTCGAGATATTACTTTCACTTATCAAGAGAATGATGATAATGAATATAAATTCCAAGGATTCTATAAATCGAAAAACAAAGGAATCATAGAAGCACAGATGAGATACGGACACTTAGATGTGAATCATCCATAATAACATCAAGATTAATTGTATCAACCACTACTAAAGCTCGTCGAATTACGACGGGCTTTTTTCACTTAAACTAATCATAAAGGCATTCCTACATTTGCATTACTTAAGACCATATGATCAAATTAGTAGGATGAGAGGAGTGATTACCTTTTTATTTATTTCTTTTTATGGGGCTTTACTTGCCCAACCAGATGACTACAGGTACGATGATTTCAACTACATGCCACATATCAGGAGTGTTCAGTTTCATCATGCTGGCTTACCTACCTCCGATCCAATATTAGATATGAATTCCAACGGTCAATTAATCTTGAGGTTCGATGATATTCTCGGTGGGGATATGACCTATAACTACAAGGTAATCCATTGTGATAAAGATTGGAATCAAACCACTACAATGGATGAACTCGAATATGTTGATGGTTTCAATGATGAAGATATTGATACCTGGTTTTACTCCAATAGTGTTATTTCAGATTACACCCACTATCAGCTCACCATACCGAATAATAATATGCGTCCACTACTAAGTGGTAATTATGTGCTCTTGGTCTATGAAGATGATACTGACCTACCTGTTTTAACTAGGAGATTCATGATGGTAGAAAATCAAGTTAATGTCAATGCAAAAGTTAGACGTCCGATAGTTGCAAATAAACTCAGAACCCATCATCAGATCGAACTCACGGTTAATAATGAAGATTTTGATATACTGAATCCCCAGAGAGAAGTATTTGTGACTATCCTTCAGAATGGTAGATGGGATAATCCCATAATGAATAAGCAGCCCTTATTCGTCCGAGGGTTTGACCTTAACTTTGATGCATCAGATTACCTACTCTTCCCTGCAAATAAAGAATTTAGGTTTGCAGATGTCCGAAGTTTGAGATATCTAGGCTTTGGAGTTCACAGCATTGATAGGCATCCAGATCGGATCGATGTGCTGATGCAATTAGATAAGTCAAGATTCAACAGATCATACTTCGACTATTTTGATCTCAACGGTAAGTATATCATAGAGAATACCGATCAATCGGACGATTTGCTTAGCTCTGAGTATCTAGATGTCCATTTTACCTTGGAGGATAAAAATCCTCCACTGAAAAAAGAGGTCTACGTCATCGGCTCTTTCAGTAATTGGCAATGTCTTAGCGAAAATCGTCTTTCCTATGATACTAATTATCACAGTTACGTAGGGACGGTACTATTAAAACAAGGGTTTTACGATTATCAGTATGTCATTAAAGATGATACTGGGAACATCGACTATGCGAACTATGAGGGCAATTCCTATGAAACGATCAATGATTATGTTGTGCTTGTATATCTCAGATCATTTAATGGGAGATATGATAGATTGATTGGGGCGACAATAATCAGTTCTGCTTTTTAGATATATAGACTACTTTGTACTATCACCTTTTATCCCACCAAACCGTCTATAGACTGTATTTATCTATTAACCCCTAAAATTCATATAAATAGTTATCAGTACTCATAGCATAAATCTACTTTTACCATCAGTAATATAATCTACAATGAATAAAGTATTAGTTACTCTATTTTTTGCTTTCATCTCATATATATCAGGAAGCACTCAGGATGATTGGTCATTGAATAAATGTATCCAATTTGCTATAGAAAATAGTTTTGATATTCACCAATCAAACTTGGATCTGCAGAGAACAGGCATTAACACACAACAAAGCAAGGATAGTCGATTACCTAACCTTTCTGGTAGCACGAATGCTTTTGTTAATTTTGGTAGGTCAATCGATCCTACCACTAACTCATTTGTTAATACGACATTCTTTTCTAACGGCTACAGCTTCAATACGAATATGACACTCTATAATGGAGGGTTTATTGAAAATACCATTCGTCAGAATAAAGAGTTCGAAAAAGTATCCATGGCTCAGAAGTCAGGAACTATAAATACGATTGCGCTAAACACCGTCTCGGCCTTCTTCGAAGTACTCTTCGCTCAAGATAATTATGATAATGTAGCATTACAGGTCAAGGCTATCAGCGATCAATTAGATCAAATGAATAAATTAGTCAATGCCGGTAGTAGAGCAAGATTCGAACTTTATGATTTGGAAGCTCAGAAAGCTACCTCGGAACAAGACCTAACTATAGCGCAAAATAGGATTGATTTAGCTATGTTACGACTCAAGGCAGTCATAAATCTACCAGCTGATTATGATATGACTCTGAAAAAACCTGATTTCGAACAAGAGGTATTCACGAATCTAGATATTCTATCCTTTGATGATGCATATCAAAAAGCTCTTGCCTTTCAACCTCTTACGAGACAGTTGGATCATCAAATCAATGCTGCAAGTGTCGGAATTGAAATAGCTAAGGCATCATTCTATCCATCAATTGGCGTTGGAGGAAGTGCAGGAACTAATTACAGTAATCAGGGTAAAATAATAGATGGATTTACTACCTCTACACTTAGCTCAGAAGTATTAATTAACAATGAACCTGCTGTAATAACTACTGAACAAGCGAGCCCTGTTTTAGCGAATGCTACGTTTGGTTCTCAATTCAACGAGAACTTTAATTACGGTTTTGGATTAAATGTTAACATACCTATATATAATCGTGGGTTAGCAAAGGCCAATGTAAATAGAGCAAGAATAGAATTAGAAAATCTTGAAACAGAGAAAAACAAAACGCTGGTCAATGTAAGAAACGATCTAATGCAGTTGATCACTGACGCCGCAGCATCCAAACTAAGTTTAGCTGCTGCGGAAAAAACATTAAAGGCAAGAGAAATTGCTTATGATAATGCTGATAAAAGGTATAACCTCGGAGCAATTAACTCATATGACTATATTAGTATTCAAGATCAAGTAAATACTGCTCGTACGAACTATTTGTTAGCCAAGTACGACTATGTTTTAAAGGTTAAATTGTTAGATTACTATCAAGGTTACCCAATAGGTTTAGATTAATTTGAATACTACTTGGAAATCTCAAGACAGAACAAATGGCTCGAAAGAAAAAATCAGGAAAACGGAAATGGATTTTGTTAGGCTTGCTGCTCGCTATAGTAGGAATAGCAGGATTTGTCATATACAAAAATAAAACTGCTCCAAAAGGAGAAGTTGTTGATACCGCTAAAGCAGAGAAACGAACAATTAAAGAATCTGTATCTGCTAGCGGTAGAATATATCCAGAAACAGAAGTAATCATAAGTTCAGACGTCTCTGGTGAAATCGTTGAGTTGTATGTCGAAGAAGGTGACTCTGTGGCATATGGACAAATCCTATTAAGGGTAGATCCAGAAGTTTTCCTATCTGCAGTAGAACGTGGCGAGGCCAATCTGAACAACGCCAAGTCTAATCTTGCTACCACTAAAGCTCAAATAGCTACCAACGAGGCTCAAAAACTGGAACTAAAAACTTCACTGACTCAGGCGAACAGAGTTCACGATAGGAACAAGGAGCTTTTCGAAGATGGAGTAATCAGTCAAGAACAGTTTGACCAGAGTTTAGCACAAGTAGAATCAGCACAAGCTAGCATCGCCTCAGCTGATGCTAACATCAGAGCTGCTCGAGAATCCTCTAAAGCAGCAGAATACACAGTACTTAGCTCTCAAGCGTCTCTAAAGGAATTAAAGACTAATCTAAGTAGAACGACTATCAAGTCTCCAACATCAGGTGTTATATCGAGCCTATCTATAGAAAAAGGAGAAAGAGTAGTTGGTACAGCTCAGATGGCAGGAACTGAAATTATGAGGATTTCAGACCTATCGACGATGGAAGCGCAGGTAGAGGTAACTGAAAATGACATTCTAAAAGTTGCCTTGAATGATGAAGTGTTGGTTGAGGTTGATGCCTACATAGACAGAAAGTTCAAGGGCTATGTAACCGAGATTGCTAATTCTGCAGCCAATGCTGCGTCTGGCACCTCCAATAGCTTGAATACAGATCAGGTGACTAACTTCATTGTTAAGATTCGATTGGATGCCAACTCTTATGATGATCTTTTAGAAAATAATAGCTCCTACCCATTCCGACCAGGAATGTCTACCTCAGTAGAAATAATTACTAATGTTGTCGATGATGCACTATCTATTCCAATCCAAGCTGTTACCATCAGAGATCTGAGTGAAGAAGGTGAAGAAGAAAGATTGGAAGAAGTAATTTTCCTTTACAATGCTGATACTGCTAAAATTACTGAAATAGAAACTGGTATACAGGACGATGAGTTCATACAAATAATTTCTGGAATCAATCAAGATGACGAAGTTGTTTCAGGACCTTACTCCTCTCTATCTAAAGTATTAGAAGATGGATCAGAGCTTAGGAAAAAAGAGGACGATAAAAAATGAAAAGAATAATTCAGACGATAATTAAACGGATAAGTTCAACCAGTAGGTTGTTCATCTAAACTTTACATAATATATTATTGCAGAAATTGAATCATTCTGTCTAAGAAGGGAATCATCATATTTATCAGGAACCCTGAACTGGGTAAAGTGAAAACAAGATTAGCAGCATCTGTAGGAGATCACAGAGCCTTATTGATCTATCAAGAGCTTTTAAGACATACTCAAGAGATCGTTAGTCAAGCCGACTATTCAAAATATTTATATTACACGGATGAAATTAGTCATAATGATGATTGGTCCAAGGCTCATTTTGAAAAAAGATTACAATCCTCAGGCAGTTTAGGTGATAAAATTCAGGAAGCCTTTGAGCATGTGCTAGCGTCTTGTGACAGCTGTATCATCATAGGTAGTGACTGCCCTAGACTGAGTACTGAACACATTAATCAAGCTTTTGAAGTACTGAAAACAAAAGATATTGTTATCGGCCCCACTTATGATGGGGGTTACTATTTACTTGGTATGAATCGCTTAGAGTCCACCCTCTTCTCTAACATTGACTGGAGCACAGACTTAGTGTATGAACAAACGGTGCATAAATTATTATCCAAGAATCTCACTTATCAATCCATAGAAAAACTATCAGATGTCGATTATATCAAAGACTGGGCGCGATGGGGCTGGGATTTAGTTTAGATTAATTATTACATGCGGCAATTAGTGCATTAAACATAGATCCTAACTCTACCTCAAAGCCACTGTTCAGATTTATGCCTGTAGAAGCAGCTAAAACTGTCTTTGTTGGATCGATGATTTGCGCATCTGATTGGATCTGTACTACATTATCTATGACATACCGACCACTAAGATCTATCTCTTGGTCACATTCTAATTCTGCTCTTACCGTAAACAAGAAAGCATCTGTAGAACAATCGACTTGCCAATCCAGATAAATACTATCTCCCATCTCTACAGTAAAACCAGCAACACTGGGTTCTACACCACAACTTTCAGCAGAATGTGCAGTAAGTTACAGTTTATCACATGATCCTTTATATACCGGTAACCGAGCATTCTGAGCGGCATCTACAGAGGTAATATTGAGATATGAGATTTGATCGACTTCTTTAAAGAACCAGTTCGATTCATTTGATTCGTCAAGATCAGGAGCATGAATGTACTGAGTAGTATTTATGATTGGAAACTGAATCTCCGTAGTAGTAGCGCAAGAGTATTGAGCATGTATTGAATTCAAGACAAAAGAAAGAATGACCAGTACTATGGTTGCTCTAAGTAAGTATATCATGTTACCCATTTCACATAAGGTTTTATATAATTAGATCAGGGTCATAAAAGGTCATCTAAAATATAAGTAACTGATAATCAAAATTATCAGTAAGCTCAACAATGCATTTTTACACTATTGCCCTACACTTGCTCTATCTCAACCGTAAAATATCTTAAGATTTGGGCTTGTTTAGTAATCCGCAATCCTCGCTTGATTAGGTGGCTTTTCTCTTGGCCTGTGGCCGAGCGTTGCCGCCACATAATCCATATGCTGAATAGAGTAAACTCGACTTGGAATCGCTAATCTCAATGGTTCCAGTTTAGCCAACCTATCCTTACCAGTTTCAGGATCACGCTCTGCCAGTAAGGTTCCTATCTCAACCCCTCGTACACCACCCTCGATATAAGCTTCTACTCCTAAAATCTGTGCTGGGTATTCCTCTTGGGGTATTTGGGGCAACATTTTTTGAGAAACTATATATAGCGCATGTCCCCCAACTGGATCTTGGATAGGAACACCATACTCTCGTAGCTTTTGACCAAGATAATTGACCTTTGTGATACGATCATGTAGATAGTCATGCTGGATACCTTCTTATAGTCCAATTGCCAAAGCTCCCATAGCCCTGCCACTCATTCCTCCATGTGTTAAGAAGCCCTCATAGATAATTGTAAAATTACCCAGCTTATCATACAGTTCCTTGTCATGTAGAGCAATGAATCCAACTATATTCACCAAGCCATCTTTCTTAGCACTCATCCATACTACACTGACATCTTTGAACATCTCTTTGACGATCTCCTCTATAGGCCTCTTCTCGTGTCTTAATGAAATAGGCATTCTCAGCATAACGGGCAATGTCCATGTAAACTGGGATATCATAGCTCTGAGCAATTTCACAGGTGTCTTTTATATTCTGTAGAGACACAGGTTGACCACCAACTGTATTACAAGTCACAGTGATATTGATGAACGGAACTCTTTCTTTACCATATTCTAATATAGCCCGTTCAAGACGGTCGATATCGATATTACCTTTGAAGGGGTGTTCCAACTAAGTATCATATGCCTCAGAAATGGTACAATCTAATGGTCGGGCTTTACGGAACTCTATATGCCCTTTAGTGGTATCGAAATGGGCATTCCCAGGTATTACATCTCCTTCCTTTACTAAAGCTGAAAAGAGAATATTTTCACCCTCTCTAGCTTGATGAGTAGAGGCCCTATATTCAAATCCTGTTACCGCCTGAATAGAACGAATCAATTTGAAGTAGGACTTTGATCCGGCGTAACTTTAGTCTTATACGAAGGTACATGTGATAATAACATCTGAAAGAATTTCTAAGAAAAAGTGAATTGAAAAAATTTGTGTAATTAGGATTGGAGGTTTACACTACTCTGAAAGAGTCTCTTCTCTTGATGTTAAGATGTACACTCATGAGATTGTAAGTTATAATGTGAAAACGGGATTTAACATCAATCTATTCTAACTAAATAAACACCTGATACTATTACAGCCAAACAAAGCAAGTGTAAGATTCCTATGGATTCTCCGTCAAACACACCCCACATAAGGGCAACTATCGGGATCAGATAGGCCACTGACGAGGCAAATATAGCACTTGTATCCTGCACCAATTGATAGAATATGTATAATGCCCACATGGTGCTAACCACAGCGAGAATTGTCATATACCCTAAAGCATAAGGTGCGTAAGGATCTGACAAAGTTTTAGCAGGAATATCTGTGAATGGAATAATAAACAAGAACGGCATACCAACCAAAAAGAATGCTAACGTACTCATCTTCAGTGGAGTAATTCCTGCAAACCACTCTTTCACAATATTGACATTAGCACCATATAAAATACTGGCTACCACTATTAATGACCCATACAACAATTGACCTGTCAAATCATCAGCCGCAGCATCAATGGCAATCAAGACTGCGGTACCCAAAAACCCTATGAACACGCCTAACATTTGCTTCAGATTTGTAGGAGACTTAAAAAAGACTATGCCTATTAGTAGTGCAAATATTGGTGTTATACTATTTAAAATTCCCACAGTGGCACTACCTATTTCAGTTTGTGCTGTTGCAAATAAGAATGCTGGGATAGCACTGCCTGTTAAAGCTACCAAAACATATAAAGGCCATCTTTTCCATTCATGATCCTTGAAATACTTTATAAAAAATGGTGTAAATGCTAAACCCGAAATCCCAATCCTAAGGATTGCTACTTCTTCAGGAGCATAAACAGTAAGTGATTTTTTTATCAATATAAATGATGTTCCCCAAATAGCACTTAAAAAAATCAGTGTCAAAAAACTTTTTAATCTATTCGTTTCTGACATGAACTGTATTATATTTTTGATGATTTTGAACTTATGACTCATAGATTTTCTATCACTGAAGAAGATTCAATTAAATGGTTCACCAGTTTCATTTAGTGAATCCCAAACCTCATCTCAATGATATAACAACAGAATTAACTTCATTTTATCGCAAGATGTTGATTTCATAATGAATTAGAAGCCTTGCAAACTGCTAATTAGAATCTTTAGTTCAAAAGAGATCTTGAAGGATGTTTTTCTATTTTTGTGGCAACTAAGAATCACATAATGTCAGAGGTCAAGCTCTTCTCAGGAACACAATCCAACTATCTTGCTGAAAAAATATCTGATTACTATGGTTACGACCTTGCAGATATAGAGGTAAAAAAATTCAGCGATGGAGAGATGCAGCCCATTATACAAGAGTCGGTAAGAGGAGCGTATGTTTTTTTCATACAGTCGACATTTCCTCCTGCAGACAACTTATTGGAGCTATTACTGCTGATAGATTCTGTCAAAAGAGCCTCAGCCAACTATATCACAGCTGTTATTCCATACTTTGGTTATGCTCGTCAAGATCGTAAGGATAAACCAAGAGTACCTATCTCAGCGAAGCTAATTGCTAAGATGTTAGAGGCCGCTGGGGCAGATCGCATAGTAACTATGGATTTTCATGCTGATCAGATTCAAGGATTCTTTGATATCCCTGTTGATCACCTGAAGAGCAATGCCATATTCATCCCATACTTAGAAAAACTGGATTTATCCAATACCATATTTGCTTCTCCAGATGTTGGTGGAGTTAAACGTGCACGTAGTTACTCTAAGACCTTCAAAAAAAACTTAGTTATCTGTGATAAAGAACGTGAAATAGCTAATAAAGTGAAGGCAATTAAAGTGATTGGTGATGTCAAGGGAAAAGATGTTATTCTCATCGATGATTTAATAGATACTGCTGGAACTCTATGCAAAGCAGCAGAAGCCATGATTCTTGAAGGAGCAAATAATGTTCGTGCCATGTGTGCTCACCCAGTATTATCTGGCAAAGCGTATGAGAATATAGAAAACTCAAAACTCACTGAGGTAATCGTTACCGATACTATACCATTGAAGAAGGAATGCTCTAAGATTAAAGTTATTTCTTGTAGTAAGTTATTCGCTCGTGCGATAAGGAATACTCATGAGTACAGATCTATTTCTTCTCTATTTGTAGAGGACTAATTTATGACTGAGTTGCCAGGCAATTTCTAATTAGGACTTTATAATCTTGATATATCAATATACCTAAAGGCCTAATGAACGCTGATAGATCAGTCGTATTGGTGCTAAAATTATGATATATCAATAAGTTAAAACTTCTATTGGTGTTCTACAGTGCAGGCACTCTCCCTCCATCTACTGGAACATTGATACCATTGATATAAGCAGCGCTTGGCGAAGCTAAAAACGCTACTGCAGCTCCTACCTCAAGTGGATCTCCTATTCTCTTAGCTGGGATGGTCTCCGCCAGATTAACCATATATTCATCATAGGATAGTCCCGCTGCTTTAGCCTTTGGCCCATATAATTCTCTCAAGCGCTCTGTAGCCGTAAAACCAGGTAAAACATTATTCACCGTAATACCGTATTGTCCTAATTCATTGGACATTGTTTTAGCCCAGCTCGCTACCGCGCCTCTCGTCGTATTTGATACACCCAATCCTGTAATAGGTGTTTTCACGGATATGGAAATAACATTTATTATCCTACCAAAGCCTTCCTTTTTCATTCCGGGAACTAAGAGTTGTGTTAAAAGCTGATTACATATAAGATGATTGTTGAGAGCTTGCAAGAATTCATCTGGTTTAGCATCAATGATATTGCCACCAGCAGGCCCTCCTGTATTATTCACTAGTATGTGGTAAGGTTTAGAAAGGCTTAAGCCTCGTACTCTTTTGATCAATTCTTTTTGATCCGTAAAATCCACAACCAAATAATCATGATCCTGTCCATTGGGTATATCCATATCCATCGATTTGATGACATCTGACATCATTTTGGAACTACGAGATACTAATGTTACATTAGTTCCGAGAGAGGCCAACTGAATAGCGCTAGCCCTTCCTATGCCCTTAGAGCTACCACATACCAAGGCATTCTTTCCATATAAATTCATGTTCATAACATAACGTCTTTTATGATTGAACTCATTTGATAATACATTGATAATTTATTAACAAGCCATTGATCTCCAATTATTTCAGCTTTTTTTCGCTTCATAGCTATGGCTATGAAACTCTAAAAGAGCCTCATCTTGAAAACCAAACACTTACAACTAACTTTAAACTGCATTCTTAAATGACTTCACTACATTAGACTGAAAATTACGGTATTCTTTGACGAATTCATCACATGTCTATTTCATATCTGACATTCATCTGGGAGTGGACTCAAAATGGACTTCTATCGAGAGAGAAGAATACCTATTATCGTGGCTCAAATATGTAAGTCAAAATGCTGATACAATCTACATCGTTGGAGATCTATTTGACTATTGGTTTGAGTATAAAACTACTGTACCTAAGGGATATTTTAGGCTATTCTCAACTCTCAAAACTATATGTGATCAGGGTGTTACAGTCATATACCTCACAGGTAATCACGACATGTGGCATAAGGATTATATCTCATCGACCACTGGGGCACTAGTCATAAACGGTACAATCACTAAGCAAATAAATCGTAAGCAATTCTATATTGCCCATGGCGATGGGTTGGGACCAGGTGACATTAAATACAAAATCATTAAGAGTATTCTTAAAAACTCACTCTGTCAAAGACTATTTGGCGCGCTTCATCCTACTATAGGCCTCAAATTAATGAAATATATGAGCCTCAAAAGTCGAGAATCTCATAATGATGACGCTGACTCAACGCTTAGACAAAAGACATTCTGTAAAGATTATCTCAAACAAGAAAACGAGATTGATTTCTTTATTATGGGTCATCAACATCGACCAGAAATAACTACTATAGATAGCTCAATCTATATCAACTTGGGTGATTGGACTAAGCACTTCACGTATGCAGTCTGGGATGGAAAAACAATTGAATTAAAGAATTGGGTTGTAGCTACTGCTACACCGTCATAATATCTTTCTCCTTAGCCACTAACATAGCTTCGATCTTAGATGTGTAATCTCTTACCATAGCATCGACTTCCGACTCTTTCTTTTTACCGCTATCTTCAGGATAACCGTCTTTTACTTCCTTCTTAATGAAGTCAATCATTTTATGACGGCCATTGCGGAGACTTATTTTAGCATCCTCAGCTAAAGACTTAGTCTGTTTTACAAGACTCTTTCTTCTTTCTTCAGTAAGTGGCGGAATCATAATTCTAACGAACTCTCCATCATTCATGGGCGTAAGTCCGAGATTAGCTTGAAAAATACATTGCTCAATCGGACTTAACATATTCTTTTCCCATGGCTGTATAGACAATGTCCTTGCATCAGGGGTTGATATATTCGCAACTTGATTTAATTGAGTTGCATTACCGT
The DNA here is from genome assembly GCA_902609095.1 of uncultured Bacteroidota bacterium. Classification (GTDB taxonomy): domain Bacteria; phylum Bacteroidota; class Bacteroidia; order Chitinophagales; family Saprospiraceae; genus GYS-P2D. The sequence continues at coordinate 32,382 of CACLQQ010000020.1, forward strand.
AGTAATCGACCATCAATCCTTTTAACATTGCTGGTGATGCTTTGCCCGCTCTTATCTTTGCAAGTTCATTACCTAGGTGATCTATAGTCTTATCAAATAAGTCTTTACCTGTTGCCAATGTACTTTCAATAGTTTCCATGATTTGCTTATCGTATTTATCTCTTAAACGGCTTCAACTATACTAAAAGTTTCGAATAGGACTTAGAATTCAGAGTTGTCTTTCCTCCTGATAAATATTTGTCCACCTCGATAGCCGCTTCTCTACCCTCACTAATAGCCCAAACAACAAGTGATTGTCCTCTCCTCATATCACCTGCCACAAACACCTTATCAACTGTGGTCTGATATTGATCATCCGCCACATTACCTCGATTGGTGAGCTCAACTCTGAGGTCATTAATTAATCCCTCATGTTGAGGATGTACAAACCCAACAGCTAATAATGCTAATTCACATGGGATTACTCGCTCCGTGCCTTCCACTTCTCTGAATGTTGATTTTCTCTGATCTTTATCATAGTACCACTCTATATCAACCAACTTCACCCCAGTTAACTTACCTTCTGCATTACCAACGAACTCCTTGGCAAGAATGGCCCACTGACGATCACATCCTTCTTCATGTGAAGTAGATGTTCTAAGTTCCATAGGCCACAATGGCCAAGGTGTACTTTCATCTCTATTCAAAGGAGGCATGGAAAGCAATTCAATCTGAGTAACAGACTTAGCCTTATCTCGATTAGACGTGCCTACACAATCTGCCCCAGTATCTCCTCCACCAATAACCAAAACGTTCTTATCTATAGCTGTAATGATATCGTGATCAAAACTAGTTTGACCAGCAACTTGACGGTTCTTTTGCTCTAAGAAGTCCATAGCAAAGTATACCCCTTTAAGTTCTCTACCAGGAATAGGTAGATCTCTTGGTATCGTACTTCCACCGCACAGAATTACAGCATCATTTTGATTAAGGACTTCTTTATGTGTTATATCTGCTCCAACATTAGTGCTCGTTCGTACTGTTACTCCAGATTGTTCCATAATCTGTACTCGGCGCTCAACTACCCATTTCTCCAACTTAAAATCTGGAATTCCATATTGTAACAGACCACCCACTTTATCATTTCGCTCATATAATGTAACGTCGTGACCGGCTTTATTTAATTGATCCGCAGCAGCTAATCCCGCAGGACCACTACCTACCACAGCCACTTTTTTACCCGTTCTTTCTATGTTTTCAGTCGGTTTGATCCAACCTTCTTCATATGCTCTATCGGCTATAGACTTTTCGATATGTTCTATGGTTACTGGATCACTATTAATCCCAAGCACACATGCTTTCTCACAAGGTGCAGGACATATCCTCCCAGTAAACTCAGGAAAATTATTAGTGCTACTTAATATTTCAAAAGCTTCCTTCCAATCTTCCTTGTAAACTGCATGATTGAAATCAGGAATTATATTGCCCAGAGGACAACCATTATGACAAAATGGTATACCACAATCCATGCACCGAGCAGCTTGATTGAGTGTTTTCTCGTCAGGAAACTCAACATATATCTCTTTATAATCATCTACCCGAGTCTTCGGGTCTCTTTTGCCAGGCAAGTCCCTGCCGAACTTCATGAATCCTTTTACATCTCCCATAATTATCTTATTAACTCAATACTAAATCAGCTTTCTTAGCTGCTATTTCTTGTAATACACGCTTGTACTCGACAGGCATGACTTTAATAAAATTGTTTTTTGCTTTATCCCAATCTTGCAGGATATCTAACGCTCTTTCGGAACCAGTGTATTTGAAATGATCTCTCACCATCTTTCTCACTGTGTTAAAATCCTCCTTCTCCAGTTCTTCTATTTCAACCATCTCTTTATTGACATGATTGACCATAGTGCCCATGGCATCAAAAAGATAGGCCTTTCCTCCACTCATACCTGCTGCAAAGTTTCTTCCTACACTTCCCAATACCACTATAATTCCTCCGGTCATATACTCACAACCATGAGCACCTATTCCTTCGACTACCGCTCGAGCTCCACTATTCCTAACTGCAAATCGCTCTCCAGCTACACCTCTTATATATGCTTGGCCCGATGTTGCTCCGTATAAGGCAACATTACCAATGATAATGTTTTCATGAGGGATAAAAGGGGCATCTCTATCAGGGGTAATGATAAGTTTGGCACCGCTGAGCCCTTTGCCGAAGTAATCATTTGCATCTCCCTCTAAAGTGAATGTCAATCCATTTATACTGAATGCTCCAAATGATTGTCCTGCAGATCCTCTAAATCTGAAGTTGATCGTATCATCTTCAAATCCAGCACTTCCATACTTTTTAGCGATTTCATTGCTGAGCATAGCTCCAACACTTCTATCCGTGCTAATTACTGGGAATATACTTTGAATTGTTACCTTTTCATCAATAGCTAAACCTGCATACTCTATTAATGAGCGGTCAAGTACATTTTCTAACTCATGATCTTGAGCAACATTATTATAGCTTGCCTGCGTTTCTGCCAGTTGATCCCTGAACAATATCGGACTTAAGTCAAGATTATCAAGTTTCCAGTGTTCCCTGTCCTCTCGGACTTGTAATATATCGGAACGTCCCACCATCTCATTAACTGTTCTGAATCCTAATGACGCCATAATCTCTCTCAGGTCTTGTGCTAAGAAATGAAAAAAGTTTACCACATGATCCACTTCACCAGTGAACTTCTTACGAAGCTCTGTATCCTGAGTAGCTATACCCACAGGGCATGTATTGAGATGACACTTACGCATCAATATACATCCCTCAACGACTAATGCCGCCGTAGCAACACCCCACTCTTCTGCTCCGAGTAGCGTAGCGATCGCCATATCCCTGCCCGTTCTAATCTGTCCATCTGCTTGTAGCACAACTCGATTACGAATCTTATTCTGTATCAGTGTCTGATGGGTCTCTGCCAATCCTAGCTCCCACGGCAATCCAGCATATCGTATGGAACTCCATGGTGATGCACCAGTCCCCCCGTCATGTCCAGCTATCAGGATATGATCTGCCTTACCCTTAGCAACTCCAGAAGCTATAATACCCACCCCAGCTTTAGAAACTAACTTAACGCTGATTCGAGCATGTCGATTGGCATTCTTCAAATCATAGATAAGCTGAGCTAAATCCTCAATAGAATATATATCATGATGTGGTGGTGGTGATATCAATCCTACACCAGGAGTACTGTGTCTAACACGAGCGATCCAATTATCAACCTTATGACCTGGCAATTGTCCACCTTCTCCCGGCTTTGCCCCTTGCGCCATTTTAATCTGAAGCTCTATGGCATTAGTAAGATAATTGATGGTGACACCAAACCTTCCTGAAGCTACCTGCTTGATTGCGGATCGCTCCCAATCTCCATTCTCCGACTTTTTAAACCTCACTTCATCTTCTCCACCTTCTCCACTATTGGACTTACCGCCAATTCTGTTCATCGCCTTGGCTAGTGTAGAGTGTGCTTCATGCGATATAGATCCAAAAGACATAGCACCCGTAGCAAAACGCTTTAAGATCGACTCAACAGGCTCTACCTCTTCTACAGGTATAGCATCGCCTGCTTTAAACTCTAATAAACTTCTTAGTGTACAAGCATTCTCGTGCTGGTCATTTATAGCTTGAGCAAATTTCTTGTAAACGCCAAAGTCATTAGTCCGTGTAGAATGCTGCAATAAATGAACTGAAATAGGATTAAACAGGTGGAATTCACCTCTACGTTTCCATTGATATACTCCAAGATCAACTAACTCATTTTGCAGTTCATCTTCGAAAGCAACTCTATGCTTTTTGAGTGCTTCTTTGGCCAACATATCAAAGGTCATTCCTTCGATACGAGATACAGTTCCTTTGAAGCACTTAGCAACAACCTCTGAAGAAATCCCTAAGGCCTCAAATGCTTGAGCCCCTCGGTATGATGCCACGGTTGAGATACCAAGCTTTGACATGATTTTCAGCAAACCTTTATCTACCGCCTTGACATAAATACTTTTGTACTTAATAACATTATACGCTTGATCTAACCTACCCCGATTATAAATTGCCTCTATACTCTCGAAACTAAGCTCGGGATAAATAGCATCGGCTCCGTAACCAAGCAAGGTCGCAAAATGATGAGTCTCCAATACATCTCCACCTCTTACAATGATAGAAGTTCGCTGGCGTAAACCTTGATTTACGAGATAGTGATGCACAGCTCCAGTGCTCAGTAGTGACGGAACAGGAACTTGATCCTCAGATACATTTTCAATATTGTCTAAAAAGATCAAATTAACGCCACCCTGAATAGCCTGATCTACTTGATCACATATATCAGATAACTTTGATTCTAAATCACCATCTGCATAAGTAGCTTTAAATGTACAATCAACAGATGCTACCTGGTAACCATCAAAATCTATATATCGTAACTTATTGAAGCTTTTTTTATCTAAAACTGGGCTTTCAAGCCTTATGAAACTGACCGTATTCTGTTCAATGTTAAGAATGTTAGAACTACTTCCAAGTACAGTCTTAAGGGTCATATACTCTGCCTCTCTAAGAGAGTCAATAGGAGGATTTGTTACCTGAGCAAATTGTTGTCTGAAGTAAGTAGATATATGCTGTGCATATCTTGATAAAACGGCTAAAGGAACATCAGCACCCATTGAGCCAATAGGGTCTTTCTTGCTCTTCAACATGCCGTCGATGATTAACTCTTCATCCTCAAGTGTATATCCCTGAGCCGTTTGTCTTTTAATGAGAGGGATTTCACTTTGATGCTCATAAATAACCTTAGCATCTAATTCATTAATATGCACCTTAGATTGATCTAGCCATGTTCCATAAGGCAACCTATTGCAGATGACTCTCTTTAACTCTTCATCCCCTATAACTCTCCTTTCATCTAAATCAGCAACGAGTATTTTCCCTGGCTCGAGTCTCCCTTTTTTAATGATTTTATCAGCATCAACTGGAATCACACCAGTCTCAGAGGCCAATATGAGATAGTTATCACTTGTAAGACAATATCTTGATGGCCTGAGTCCATTACGGTCTAAAGTCCCGCCTATTAATGTGCCATCTGTAAAACACATGCTTGCAGGCCCATCCCATGGTTCCATAAGTGCTTCATGATACTCATAAAAGTCCTTCTTGTAATCTTCCATATACTCAGCATTTTGCCAAGCTTCTGGAATCATCATCATCAACGCATGTGGGATAGATCTGCCATTAGCCACTAAGAACTCAAGGACATTATCAAAAATCGATGAGTCACTACTAGTAGGATTAAAGAGAGGGAACATCATCTTAAATTCCTTCTCTGTAAATAACTCGCTAATGATGTCTTTTTCCTTTGCTCTCCACCAATTCTTATTTCCTTCTATAGTATTAATCTCGCCATTGTGTGCGATTACTCGGAACGGCTGGGCCAGTTTCCAACGAGGGACAGTATTCGTTGAAAATCTTGAATGTACTAATGCTACTGCTGAACTAAGATTCTCATTTTTCAAATCCAAGTAGTATTGTCTTACTTGCCCAGAAGTAAGCTGACCTTTATAGATCATTGTTTTACTGGACAATGAACAGACATAGAGATCGTGCTTATACTCTGGATAAGAAGCAATCACCTTATGGGTTAGGTACTTCCTAAGAATTAATAGTTTTCTTTCGAAAACTAATTTATCAAGTTCTCGATCTTTCGGCAGGAAAAACAAGTGATAAATGTCAGGCTCAGAAGACGATGAAGATTCTCCCAATATATTACTGACCACGGGTACTCGACGTCTGCCAATCAGTTCTATATTTAGTTCTAAGGCCGCCTCTCTGATCTTCTGATATATTTCTTTGAAATATTCTCCCTTTGGAAAAAAGAATGCCCCAACGCCATACTCTCCTTGCTCTGGTAATCTGAAGCTTAAATTTTCTGATAGAAATAAGCTATGTGGCACATGAATTAGTATGCCTGCACCGTCACCACTTTCGGGATCACATCCGCATGCCCCTCTGTGCTCCATATTCTCTAACATGGTCAATGCATCAGAAACCAATTTATGAGAATATTTTTTCTCAAGATTAGCAATCATCCCGATACCGCAGGCATCACTTTCTAACTGTGGAACATAAAGTCCTTTTTTCAAATCTTCCTTTTTCATGACTATATATTGTGATTATAATGAGTTTTCATCATTATTAGATTTAGTGGCAATCAATTTGATTGAAAATCAATCATACAGAAGTCAAAATTGTGCTAATTTTCAAAAATCAAATGAGGATTCAAATTGACTGACCACGAAATGGACAAATTAGGAGATTTCGAAGAAATAAGACAGGGTAAAGTCAGTGTATCTTATTAAGAATAAGTTTAGACTAATTCCGCAGATGCCAAAGAACATAAGGCCTTAGAGATTGTAAAGTTGAACATAGTGCCTCCTTCGTACTCTTGATCAATCCAAATTATACCTTTATGCTTCTCAATCAATTTTCTGCAAAGACTAAACCCAATCCCGTCCTAGGGAAAGACTTTTTACCATTTAATTGTACAAATAGATCAAAAACTCGGTCAACATATTCAGTATCTATTCCAATACCGTTATCTGCTACAGAAAAACACCAATGCTCTTCGAACTCCTTATATCTTATGACTACTTCAGGACATATGTCTTTATTATCAAACTTTAATCCATTTACCACTAAATTTTGAATAACTTACCTAAGTTTAAGTTCATCCCCTGTTATTTCATCAGATATATTCTGTAACATTATTTCAGCTTGTTTTTCTGAAATCATTGAATCTAAATTCCTAATCACATTTTCTAATAGACCATTCACCGAGAATAGAGAGATGTTCAAACGCAATGAGTTAACCTCAGAATAACTCAAAAGATCATCAACTAATGCAAACATATCATTTGAAGAGTCTATAGACAGATCTATGTAACTCTTATTGTTCGCATCTAAATTATGATATATATTTTGCTTTAGCAGACCAAGAAAACTTGTAATAATCCTAATTGGAGATTTGAGATCGTGAGACGCGATATGAGCAAATTGCTGTAATTGAATATTGGATTCAATCTACTTTTCTAATTCTACATTTTTGTGAGCCAATATCTGTTCTGTCTCTATTAATGCTTGATTTTTTTGACTTGATACCTTGTTCTTTTTCTTGCGCTGTGGGTTATTAATGAACAAAAATAGAGCTGACAAAAACAAAAACGACAATACTATAACCAAGCCTTTTTGACGATCAGCCGCTTTTTCTATTTGATGTTCAAAATTTAAATCCGACAAGGCTTACTTGATCTCTTGCTCCCTTTTTTCTTTTTATATTTGCAGCGATAATTGTTGCAATGCGATTTGCTTGGACTTATTTTGATCCAATAATTTTCTATACTTCCCAAGTTGTTCGCTTTTGAATTTATGAGCCCTCTTATAATCTCCTATTCGATATGCACATTTAGCCATAAGCCCAGCGCTCTCAATTAAGTAACTCTCTATCATTTTTGGCTTTAGCCCAGTTATAGCTTTTATTGATTAATTCTTCTGACCGTAATTTCTGGCCTAACTGATCATATACTACAGCCAACTGAAGATTTGCAGCAATTCCTAGTCTCTTTATATTACTTTTTTTGGCTTTGGCTGATGAGCTTAAGCCATAATAAACCGCAAATTCAAGATTCCTAAACAATAATAAACCTTGGATAGATATAATTAAGTTATTGATAAATCAGGAAAGTTACCCAATTTCGCATTAATATTTTCTACCTCCCCGAAAAGCTCGATAGACTCAGAAAAATTCCCTTCTTCAAATTAATGGGTCTTACAATAAATTGTTGGTTAACAATTTTATGGCGCTCGACCATAACTTCATCCAAGAGGATTCTAACTTCTGCATAATCCCCAAGTATTAGCTGAATATTTGCCATATTAACTTTCGCCGCAGACATTTCATCAAATCTTGAAATTTCTTCAAAATGTGCATACCATCTATTTGCATACAGTAGAGACTCTTCATAACGAACTGTATACATGTAAAGATCAGACATCCAAAGCCAATTGAAGGCTATAGCTGATTCTGTCATATTATTAGGAAATGATAAAACAGCCTCGGCATCTTTAAGCTCTTGTTCAGCTTTTTAAAATTCAGCAAAATCTGTTGATATCTTAGCAATTCTATTCAATAGAATTCCATACTTATAACCTTTATCCCGATTCTTGAAGTGAGGTAGATTGTCAAGAATCATTTCTCTTGCCTCAAAATTACGTTCGAACATAAACAAGACCAAGCTATTAGAGTACTTTACATCCGCCAGAACTATTGAATCCCTTAATGCATTAGCCAAGTCCAAAGCCTTTTGATTAGACTCTAATGCTTTCTTCAGATTATATCTTAATTGGAGATTACCAATTTTATTTAGAACACTTATACTATCTTTTTTAATGTCAACGGATGCTGACGCCTGGTATAAACTATCTTCTTCCTGTCCGTTCAATCCATTAGAAATGAATAGAAAAAGTAAAAACAATCCTAATTTCATATTTCTTTGTCTCTACGATTTTAAACACCCTAATAATGTAAAGAGATCAATGTTTTTAGGCCTTCAAAAACCTAAACAAATAGGTCAGAAAAGAATCAGTAACTATTATGAAAGAAATCTAAAGATTTTTCACTTCAGATACGATAGACTGTATGCTATCCTTAGCATCGCCAAAAAGCATCTTAGTTTTCTCATGGAAAAAGAGCTGATTTTGAATTCCTGCATAACCGGTGCTCATACTTCTTTTTAACACTATAACATGTTTAGCGTCCCATACGTTTAACACAGGCATCCCATAAATCGAACTGCCAGAATCATCAACTGCTGCTGGATTGACTACGTCATTAGCCCCAACAACCACGACTACATCAGTATTCGGTATGACATCATTGGCATCATCTAAATCTAATAGTTTTGGATATGGAACATCGGCTTCAGCGAGAAGAACATTCATATGTCCTGGCATACGTCCTGCCACCGGATGAATA
>CACLQQ010000021.1 GCA_902609095.1 uncultured Bacteroidota bacterium
TGAATATCCCTTTTTAACTATACTTACATGTTATATGATCATAGGATTCAATTATAAACAACTCTAATATTTTCTGATCGACATCTTCAATCTTTTTAATATAAAGATAAGACTTGCCAAGCTTGTATTTTCCAACTGAGACAATAGACCTTCATATTGATCAAAATTAGGCTTGTATAAATGGTAAGGTACTTCTTGTGAGGTGAGAAACCTACCTTCATGAAATCGCCCTCTCTCCCAATGTCATATTTATAATGAACGCTATCAAAACCGATTGTATTAGCTCCCCATATAATTGCCTTATTACCTGTAAGTCAATGCATCATCTCATAGAGCAGAATGGCGACAGATCGTCTCTGATCATCGCTGATACTGGTAATTAAGCTATTGACATCTCCACCATTAGCGACAGTCTTATTCTTTGCTTTAGCCAAAGCTATTTCGCTCCTTCCATAACTTCTTGAACCACCTCTGGGTTTAACAGGGTTGAGATGTCCCCTAAATTGGAAGTATAGCCAAATGCTATTTTTCTGAGGATTCTACGCATGATCTTACCTGAACGGGTTTTAGGTAATCCAGAGACTACTTGAATTTTATCAGGCTTAGCTATAGGTCCAATTTCCTTTGTCACTACCTCTCGCAATTCTTTTTCAAATTCTTCCCCTACTCCATCTTCACAGATCACAAAGACATAGATACCTTGTCCCTTAATATCATGAGGATAACCCACCACAGCAGATTCGATTACTTTCGGATGCTCATTGATTGCATTTTCGACTTCGGCCGTCCCCATGCGATGACCAGACACATTGATTACATCATCTACTCTTCCGATGACCCGGATTCTGCCTTCATCATCTCGACGAGCACCATCACCCGTGAAATACATATTTTTGAAAGCTGAGAAGTAGATCTGCTTACACCTCTCATGATCTCCCCAAGTAGTCCTAATCATGGATGGCCAAGGAAATTTAATACAGAGCAAGCCCTCTACATCATTGCCCTCTTTAAGATTTCCATCTGCATCTAGAAGAACGGTTTGAACTCCAGGCATCGGATAGGACGCATAGGTAGGTTTAGTATCGGTGATACCCGGTAATGGCGATAACATAATACCTCCTGTCTCAGTTTGCCACCAAGTATCTACTATAGGGCATTTGCCCTTTCCAATATGCTTATCATACCAATGCCACGCTTCTTTATTAATTGGCTCTCCAACAGAACCTAATACTCTCAGAGAACTCAAATCATATTTTGCTGGCCAAGCAGCACCTTTAGCCATTAGAGCTCGTATTGCAGTTGGTGCAGTATAAAACTGATTCACACCATACTTCTGACACACTTGCCAAAATCTTCCTGCATCAGGAAAAGTTGGAACGCCTTCGAATATTAATGTTGTAGCTCCTGCTAATAATGGACCATAGACGATATAACTGTGACCTGTAATCCAACCTATATCTGCAGTACACCAATAGATATCTCCTTCCTTGTATTGGAACACATTCTTGAATGTATAGCAGGTATAAACCATATATCCGCCACAAGTATGAACAACACCCTTGGGCTTACCCGTTGAACCTGAAGTATATAGTATAAATAGTGGATCTTCTGCATTCATCACTTCTGGTTCGCATGACCCAGATTGAGGATCTACTATATCATTCCACCAGACATCTATGGCATTATTCCAATCTACAGATGCTCCAGTATTTCTATCAACTATTACTTGCTCAACCGATGGACATCCCAGAGCTATGGCATCATCTACTATTTTCTTAATAGGAATATCCTTAGCGCCTCGGCTATTGAAATCAGAACAGATGATCGTCGTTGCCTCAGCATCATTCACCCGATCTGCTAAAGCCTGAGCACTGAACCCTGCGAATACTACAGAATGAATCGCTCCTATACGAGCACAAGCTAATACGCCAATAGCTAACTCAGGTACCATAGGCATATAGAACACGACCCTATCACCTTTCTTCAAACCTTGAGCTCTCAAGGCATTTCCAACTTTGCTTACTGACTCCAATAGCTCATTATAGGTATAGCTCTTAATACCGGCATCTATATCATTAGGTTCCCACAGGATAGCAGTATCATCCCCCTTACCATTATTGATATGTCTTTCCAGACAGTTCTCTGTGATATTGAGCTGTCCACCATCAAACCATTTCACTTCTGGCCCATCAAAACTCCAATTAAGCACGGAGTGCCACTTCTTCATCCATGTGAACGTATTTGCCTCTTTTGCCCAGAAACCTTCCGGATCATTTACACTGCGTGCATAGGTTGCCTTATAGTCAGCTAAATCTTTAATTTGATGAGTCATCTATTCTGTTTTTCTAATACTTATGTTAATGTAGGCGCTTAAAAGGATAGTATGAAACAATGGATAGATAATTTTCAAGGACGTAGGAGTGCAGGGATATTGAGGATTCCCATACGTAATTACTATCTTAACTATGTTTGTCTACAAGACTTTAAGGTATGAATCTCAGAGAATTCGTAGATGACATCACGAATAGTCATAAACTACCAAACCCGATTCCTTCTATTAGAATATCAGCGATTGTCGGTATAATAGCTTTCACTACCAATTATTCTGTATCTCGGAGATGCATTATATTTAAACAGAGGTGGATGGACTCCAAGAGAGTCAGTAAGCAGTTACTAGTATTTAATAATAATGAAAGATGTCTTTGTTGGATTCTTGTTTGTAGTTGGTGCTATGTTATTTGCATATGAAGGAATTAGCAAACTTGATAAATGGGTCTGTACCCTTGGAAGCATTATGACCTTTTTAATCGGTTTGTTTTCTACTAAGTACGCAACAACTGGACATCTCGGAATTCATGAATATTCAGCGATTGCCTTATTTCTAATCTTAGCATTTCTATGTCTTTATAGTTTTACTAATCACCGCAAAAGATCATATTACTATTTTAAAAAAGAATGGAGATTCTGGACTTATTTTATTTCTGAAATACTTATACTGATTTCAACGGTTGAAATTGCCATTTTCCCTGAAGGCCCCTCTTCGACTTTTATATTTGAATCTTTAGTTTTGGCATAGCTTGGGGAACCAAATCAAATCACATTTACGACATTATGAATCGATAATAATTACCTAACCTAAAAACGGATATTTATAATCCTGCGGTGAAATAAAGTTTTCTTTAATAGTCCTCGGAGATACCCATCTATAGAGATTGAGGATACTACCAGCTTTATCATTAGTCCCTGATCCCCTGGCGCCACCAAATGGCTGCTGACCAACTACAGCTCCTGTTGGCTTATCATTGATATAGAAGTTACCTGCTGCATTGTGCAAAGCTGTGCGTGCTTCTATAACTGCCTTTCTATCAAGTGCGAATATCGAACCAGTTAAAGCATATGGAGATGTACTATCAACAATCTTGAGAATCTCAGAATACTGATCATCTTCATATACAAATATTGATAAAACTGGCCCAAAGATCTCTTCACACATAGTTGTATACTTAGGATCTTTTACTTGAACAACTGTTGGCTCTATGAAATAGCCTTTAGATTTATCACATTTACCTCCAAGTAAAATTTCTGCACCATCATCTCTCTTAATCTGATCTATGTAACCAGATATTTTTTCAAATGCTCTTTCATCAATCACTGCAGATATGAAATTTGAGAAATCCTCTACAGAGCCCATTTTGAATGAAGAAACTTGGTTCAATAGTTCTTCTTTCACCTTAGGCCACATAGATTGAGGGATATAAGCTCGAGACGCAGCTGAACACTTCTGACCTTGGAACTCAAAGGCTCCTCTCGACAAAGCCGTTGCCACTTGCTTATAGTCAGAAGAGTTATGCACCATGACGAAGTCTTTACCTCCAGTCTCCCCTACTATTCTTGGATATGATCGATACTTATCAATATTAGTTCCTATAGTCTTCCATAGATGTCTAAATACCCCTGTACTTCCTGTAAAGTGCAATCCTGCAAAATCTTTGTGATTAAACACGATGTCTCCCGTAGTGGGGCCATCTGTATAGATCAGATTGATCACACCATCTGGCAAGCCCGATTCTCTAAAGATGTTCATGACTGCGATAGCGGAATAGATCTGTGATTCAGCTGGTTTCCAAACTACTGTATTACCTAATAGAGCAGGACAAGCAGGTAGATTACCTGATATAGCTGTAAAGTTGAACGGAGTAATAGCAAACACAAATCCTTCAAGTGGTCTATACTCTAAGGTGTTCCAGATATTCTTTGAGCTATTTGGTTGTTGAGCATATACTTCTTGCATATACTGTACATTGAACCTTAAAAAATCTGCGAACTCGGCCACTGCATCTATCTCTGCTTGATATATCGTTTTAGACTGTGCTAACATCGTTGTGGCGTTCATATATGCACGTCGAGGTCCAGAGATTAGATCCGCAGCTTTTAAAAAGATTGCTGCTCTATCTTGCCAAGGCATTGACTCCCAAGTATCCTTTGCTTTCAGAGCTTCTTCTATTGCTAAATTAACATGTTGAGCATCACCGTAATTATAATAACCTAAGGTATGGTGGATATCATGTGGGGCAGCAATACGACGCTTATTAACCGTAACTAAATCTTGTCCACCAATAATCATGGGTATATCTAACTCTGTAGACTTTAATTCCTTAATCTTCTTTAGTACCACTTCTTTTTCTACACTACCTGGTGTATAATTTAAGATAGGCTCGTTTGTGACGTTCGGGATGCGATATACTGAGTTAGACATATGTTTGATTTTGGATTAACAAACCAAAATACAAACTAACGCATTTTTATTTATATTTAGGTCAGGAAATCGGAGGTTAGATTTCGTTTAAGTCAATTTTCACTTCTGGTGGCAAAAATGGTGAAGTATCACCCTTGCCCCTAATAATTTCTTTTACAATTGTCGAGCTGATATGCGAATACGACGGGCGACTTATAAAGAAGACCGTTTCTATATCATCTCCAACTATGTTATTTAGCTGCGATATGGTTTTCTCATAATCAAAATCAGAACCATTCCGTAATCCTCTGATCAAGTATTTCGCACCGACTTTATCACAATAGTGAACAGTTAATCCTTCAAAAGTACCTACATCTACCTTTTCATAATTCTGAAAAACGAACTCCAACCATTCCATCCTCTGCTCTAAACTGAATAGACTTTTCTTGACAGAGTTTACTCCTATCGCCATTATAATTTTATCAAATAAAGGAAGAGCTCTTTTAACTATATCCAGATGTCCAGTAGTGATCGGATCAAAAGAGCCAGGGAAAATTGCAATTTTCATGTAGTAATTTGAATAGTTGATACCTAAACATAAGCAATTAAAAGACCAACTTCACCAGCTCTCATCACCATTTAGAATCTCAATAAAACACAAAACAAAATTTGGTGTTAAATGGTATATTTGTAAGGCTATAAAATAATATTGGGCGGAATAGTTATAGCCCACTCTTACAGTCATTAGGAAACCTTACAACCTTACCAAATATGAACTTTGACTTAGTAGTAATCGGCAGTGGCCCAGGAGGATATGTTGCTGCAATAAGAGCATCACAATTAGGACTTAAAACTGCTATAGTTGAAAAAGAGAACCTTGGCGGTGTGTGTCTGAATTGGGGATGTATCCCAACTAAGGCATTGCTCAAGTCAGCACAGGTATTTGAATATATTAAACATGCTGAAGACTTTGGCATCACTATCAAGAGTCCTAAAGCTGATTTTGATAAAATGATAGGTAGGAGTCGCAATGTCGCAAACGGCATGAGTAAAGGGGTTCAATTCTTAATGAAGAAGAATCAAATTACCGTAATAAATGGTTACGGTCGCTTAATCAGAGGTAAGAAAGTTGTAGTAACTAAAGAAGATGGTAGCAAAGAAACGATTGAGGCAAAAAGTATCATTATCGCTACTGGTGGAAGAGCAAAAGCATTACCGCATATTCCCATAGACAATGACATCGTAATTGGATACCGTAAAGCCATGACTATGGATAAGCAACCAAAGAAAATGGTAGTTATGGGTGCTGGCGCCATCGGTGTTGAGTTCGCTCATTTCTATAATGCTGTAGGAACAGAAGTGACGATCGTAGAGTTTATGGAACAAGGCCTATTGCCAAGAGAAGACAAGGACGTCTCTAAAGAGCTCGGAAAAATCTTTAAGAAAAAGGGTATCAATATCAAAGCTAATGCCTCAGTCGAATCTGTCGAGAAAAAAGGCATTGGAGTATTGGTCAAAGTGAAGAATCGAAAGAACGATATCATAGAAGAAATGGAATGTGATGTTGTCCTGTCAGCTACTGGAGTTTCGCCTAATGTGGAGGATATCGGATTAGAAACTTTAGGAATCGAATTAGAAAAAAGTTTGATCAAGGTTGATGAATATTATCAAACGAATGTTGCAGGAATATATGCAATCGGAGATGTAGTTGCTGGTGCAGCATTGGCGCATGTAGCCTCTGCTGAAGGTATAATCTGTGTTGAGAAAATTGCTGGTAAAAACCCTCATTCACTGAACTATGAAAACATCCCGTCATGTACTTATTGCAGTCCCGAGGTAGCATCCGTAGGAATGACTGAAGCTATAGCAAAAGAAGCTGGATATGAAGTTAAGTTAGGTAAGTTTCCATTCAGTGCGTCCGGTAAGGCAAAAGCTGGCGGAGTATCAGAGGGATTTGTGAAGGTTATCTACGATGCGAAGTATGGTGAACTCCTTGGTGCTCATTTAATAGGCTCTAATGTGACTGAGATGATAGCTGAAATAGTAGTAGCCAGACAACTGGAGACGACAGGACATGAAATGATTAAGTCAGTTCATCCACACCCTACAATGAGCGAGGCGATAATGGAAGCATCTGCAGCTGCATATGATGAAGTGATTCATCTGTAAACCTGGCTGCATACAATTTTCAAGAGCCTCGAACCTATTGAGGCATTACGCATTTAGTGTACATGAATAGAGTTGTATTAACGGTTTTAGGATATGTTATGCTCACAGTTGGTGTGCTGAGCCTCATATTAGGTGCTATAGGATTACGACTAAAGCCTCTATCTTTTATTGACAAGTCATACGACCCCTTAACGGCATTCGTTATCAAGTTGGTCATCTTGATAATTGGAATCATCTTATTCTATCGGAGTAGAATTAATCCTGCGGATTACGAATAATAGCAACATAAAAAAAGGTGATAGAGAATATTATCACCTTTCAAAAAAATACTTGCTATGATAAACTAAATAACTTTTTATAAGTCTTTAACTGTATCAATAATATTAGCTGCCACTTTATATGGATCCGCATTTGATGCTGGTCTTCTATCTTCTAACCAACCTTTCCATCCACTTTCAACTGTTGCGATTGGAATTCTAATTGATGCACCTCTATCCGACACTCCAAAAGAGAATTTTTTTATTGACTGAGTTTCATGCTCTCCTGTCAGTCTCTGATCGTTATATGCTCCGTATGCTTCAATAGCATTTTTGATTCTTACCTTGGGCTTGAACTTCATACAAATTTCTTCATATGATTCTTTACTACCACATGTTCTAAGTGTAGTATTAGAAAAATTGGCATGCATCCCTGAACCGTTCCAGTCCATATCTTTACCTAATGGTTTCGGATGATAATCTATCGCGACATCATACTTCTCAGCAGTTCTTTCCAGTAGATATCTTGCTACCCAAATTCTATCTCCAGCTAACTTTGCTCCCTTAGCAAACACTTGAAACTCCCACTGTCCAGATGCAACCTCTGCATTAATTCCTTCTACATTCAAACCTGCATCAATGCAAAGATCTAAATGCTCCTCAATAATCTCACGGCCATGAGCATTGTTAGCTCCTACAGAACAATAGTAAGGTCCTTGTGGCGCCGGATATCCACTAGCTGGAAATCCTAAAGGCTTATTAGTCTCAGAATCAATTAAGAAATATTCTTGCTCAAAGCCAAACCAGAAATCATTATCATCATCTTTGATAGTCGCACGTGCATTAGTCGGATGTGGAGTTCCATCAGAGCTAAGAACTTCAGTCATTACCAAGTAGGCATTCCTTCTATCCGGATCAGGACATATAAATACAGGCTTCAATAAACAGTCCGACGCACCACCTGGAGCTTGGTTAGTTGATGAGCCATCAAATGACCACATTGGGCATTCTTCTAATTTTCCAGAGAATTTGGATTCATCAACGATCTTTGTTTTAGATCTCAATCCCTGAGTTGGTGCAGAACCATCTAACCAGAGATATTCCAATTTGAATTTTGCCATTATTTTTTCTTTTGTAAATTAATTGTAGAATGAAGATACTCAGCGTCTTTTTTCCTAATTCTTTCCTCATATTTACAATTGTTATCACCATCAGTACATACATTTGATAAGCCCTTGATAATCAGCAAAATCGATAGAACTATTTTGTTACGGCAAGAGGAAGTAGTGAATCTTTTAAAAATCAGTATTTGTCTGTTTTTGGGCCTAAAAATTCGTTTTTCACGTAATAATTTGAGTGAAAAGGGCCTTTTTTCATCCATAATTACTGTTTTTTCAATTCTCGTATCATTACAGCTAACCGCTCAAAATCAGGATAACACAGAGCTCAATTTACTCATTGAAGATTTCATAGAAGGACAGGAAGAAATTTCGGATTTTGAAATAATCGATATATATGAGAAAATATATATATCACTTGAGAACCCTCGTAATATCAATAATTTGAATACACAAGAACTGAGAGGGCTCTATATCATCATCTCAGATATAGACATTAGTAAGATCATCGAGCATCGAAACACTTATGGCCTTTTTACAGATATTAACGAACTTCAAGCAACCAATGGAATAAATAATTAAACTCTGAAATTGTTGAGGAGGCTAACTTATGTCAGTAACAGTGAGATCAAGCCATTAGCATAAATACAACAACGAACAGAAATAATAACCAAATTAGGGGAGGACTTCGAGACCAGACGAGTATTCACGGGCTATAAATTATACAAGAATTTCTTAGATTATCAGCGATTTATTTATACGTATAAAAGATAATATTGTATTATTTAGGGTTATTTTGTCCTATAAAGTTCCTACTATAATAGTACAAAAAAGGTGTAACCAATGGTTACACCTTGCTTTTCAACCACTTACATATGCTAATGAATGGTTATGTAATGACGGTGGAAGGATTTAAATCTATTAATGGAGATGATCCACGATAGATAGGGGATCGAAATTATCTCCTACTACGTATAAATCGACGTGATGACCAAAATCTATAATATAACCAAACATTGGAAAAAGATTCTGACAAATCTTTTGGAGAATCTTCAATTGGATTTGGTTATATCTCTGGATACCTCTCTAAAAAGAATCTTAGTAATACACTTACATCTTTAACAATAGGTGATTATAGTATTAGATTGGGAGAAGGTCTAATGCTTAAGGATGGCTTTGGCTTTGGTAAGAGTATCGCCTCAGTAAACATTAGATCTGGAGGTTATCCAATTAAGCCGTAAACCAATACTCAAGAAAACCTGGCTTTCAGGAGCATTCCATGACTTTGATTCCCATTAAATCGATACAGATTATAATCTACAGATGATCGTTTTAACGGCTGACTTAGGTTATGAGTTATACCATTTAGCTTTACAGTAGTATTTGACGAGATTTGATATTGCAGGCTGAAACCAGTAGATAGATTTTGCTCAACGTTTTTATCTATTAGCTTACCTTCTGTTCTATGGAGTCCACTGGTTTCTAGTGAACTCACTATTTCTTGATTTTCTATATCAGTGCTTAGATTACCATCTAATGAGCGATATGACAAGAAGTTGATCATACTTAAACTGTTGAATTCCCATTCTGTGGCAATTAGCATTGACTACGACCCGGTTTTCGATAGCTTTCATTACTTTGGTGAAGCTGTTGTCGGACATAATGGAGCTACTGCACAAAGTCATGGTATAATTTAAAAGGCGTTTTAGCCCTAAGTTTGACGTGGCCATACACATACGTCATTTTGAGAAAGAGTTTCAAGCATTACAATCCAATACATTGGCCGAGTCTCGAAGTTCTGGCAATGAATCTGGTCAGTATATAGGAGTAGAATTCAGACCCACAAAACAATAGAGGATAAATGCCTATACAGATTTCTGGAAACACCCATGGCTTAGATTCAGAGTAGAGGCACTAAGCTCTGGAAATGCATATCTCCTAAGGGCACTATATAACAAGCGTCAAAGGCCTACAATATTTATTCAATATAGATATATGAACGCAAACAAGAGAATAGCTCCATTAATGATAATATAGATCGAGTAGTTGACTACCATATGCAACGAATGCTTATTCAATTGAACGAAAAGGTAAACTCATCGTTCGAACTAAGAATCAGAATCGGAGGTAGTTTATATCAAAAAGAACAAGAACGGCTCACTGGCTGGATGGCCTACCACGATATACTCTATATAAATTCTGAAACTCCGGTAAACTTAGCTGCCAGATTGATGTACTTCGACGCAGATAACTTTGAGGCAAGAACATTTGCTTATGAATCAGATCTCAGGTATCAATTCAGCATTCCCTTTTTCAGTGGAAAGGGATTACGATATTGCCTCAGAGCAAGTTATCGTACCAAAAACAGAATGATCATTAAAGTACGCTTGAGTGAAACAAATTACTTAGATTGAAGAATGTCAATCTCTTCTGGAAACAATGAGATCGAAGGAGATAAACTCACGCAACTTAAGCTCCAACTTAGGTACCTCTTTTAATAAAGCAAATACTTTTCCCTGATGAGTCTAAACTTATTGAGATCATCTTGCCAAGATTGTCTAATCTGTTCTTCAGACCAGCCATTAGTTATTTGCTCTCTTAAATCAGCAGTACCGGCTAACTTTTCGAAGAAATTGTTCTTATTAAAAAACTCTACTTCTTGTGCACTCAGTCGCTGATGTGCATTCAGTATATGTGAAAAATCAAGTTGAGTCTTAGCCTTCAACTCGGATATGTCTAAAGTTCTTAAGTCTATTCCCTTACAATTCTGATCTTGATGCTTAGGATACTTAGCCCCATAGCTGGATACAGGTTTAAATTGATAGTCCATATCGAGCTCTGGGTGCCCATACAATTGAAATTGATTACTCGTTCCTCTACCCACAGATACCGTAGTACCTTCAAATAAGCATAAAGAGGGATAAAGTAGAACAGACCTGTGATTGGGGAGATTAGGGGATGGAGCTATAGGTAAATTATATGTACTGGTATGATCATATCCTGAACACTCTATTACACTTAAGTTTGCTTGAACACCATTTGCTAACCATCTCTCTCCGTTGATCATTTGTCCATACTCCCCTATCGTCATGCCATATACAATAGGCACAGGATGTAGACCTACAAATGACATGAACTTAGCCTGCATTACAGGGCCATCAATTAAGTGACCATTAGGATTTGGCCTATCTAATACAACAATGGGAATTGACTGTTCGGCAGCTGCCTCCATCGTGTAATGAAGCGTTGACAAATAAGTATAAAAGCGGGCTCCGACATCTTGGATGTCAAACAATAAAATATCTATACCCTTTAACATCTCTGGAGAAGGTTTCTTAGTCTTTCCATACAGTGAATACACTGGAATGCGATCAAGGTATAGTCCATCTGATATTTGAGCACCAGCATCAGCTCCACCTTTGAAACCATGCTCTGGAGCAAAAATAGCTTGGATACTAATCTCACGATTCATCAAACTGTCTACCAAGTGAGTTTCACCGATTACACTGGTATGATTCACAACTAAAGCGACATCTTTACCATTTAAAAAATCGATGTATTGATCCACTTGACTTGCTCCAGGAAGTATGTCGTTTATTTCTGTAACGGACGGCGGCTCTTGAGCTGAGGAATCATCGGATATAAAATGCAATAAACAAAATGCGCTTAATAAGTAATATTTTAGTAACATAATGAAAGCTCGTTCGAATTGAAAAAATATGCGGTAACAGATATCGAAACTACGGGTGGTCTATACAATAGAGATAAAATCATCGAAATCGCAATAATAGTTACGGACGGGTATACCATTTTAGAACAATTCGAGTCACTTATAAATCCTGAACGATCCATCCCTTATTCTATTACACGTATTACTAGAATAAACAATGATATGGTGGCAGATGCTCCTAAGTTCTATGAAGTTGCTAAGGATATTGTAGAGATTATGGAAGGCTGTATATTCATCGCACATAATGTAAAATTCGACTATGGATTTATCAAACAGGAGTTTAAAAACCTTGGATATCCATTTAATAAGAAAAGGCTCTGTACAGTAAAGTTGACAAGAAGGCATGTGCCAGGTCTCAAGAGCTATGGACTTGATAACTTAATCAAATACTACGGACTAAAAGTCACACAACGGCATAGAGCATATGGAGACACTTATGCCACCTATGAAATATTCAAGGATTTATTCCAAAATGAGATGAATGAGTTTGATCTGAAACAAGCCATTAATGAAGGATTAGATGCCACTGTATTACCAAATGGATTATCAATAGATGAGTTACAAGAGACCCCTGAGACTCCTGGAGTCTACTATTTGAGCAACGTTCATAAACGGATCATATATGTGGGCAAGGCTAAGAACATAAAGACCAGATTATTTCAACATTTCCGCAAATTAAGTCGTAAAGCAGTTAACATTGCGAACCAGGTTTATCATGTACATCATCATGAAACCGGCCATGAACTAATAGCGTTGCTGCTTGAATTGCACGAGATAAAAACCCTTCGCCCAGAGCTCAACAAAGCATTGAGAAGAAACAATTATACTTATGCACTATATTACAACCCTAAAGCGATTCCAGAGAAGCCACTTCTTCTGCTATTAAGAAACAATAAAAAGAATGATCTCAAGTATGAAAAGATCAAACTCTTTGGATCTAAACAGAGCGGCGATGGCTATTTACAAAATCTCATTATAGAACATCAGTTATGTGCTAAATACGGTAGACTAAGGAGTAAAGAGTTAGTATGCAATTGTGGTGGAGTGTGCTCTTTGTTCTTCGAACATCAGCAGGAATACATCGAGTCATTATTAGACTCTCAAAGAAATGAATTCGACTATGATTTCGTGATACTCACAGATGGGCGCGAGCCAAATGAAAACTCCTTTGCACTTATCTCAAATCAGCGATTTAGAGGAATCGGCTTCATATCAAAAGAAGAAACTCTTAACCAACCCGAAGAATGGGTAGATCATCTTACTCACGAATTCTTTTACCCAGAAGCCAATGGAATCATTAAGACCTATATGTCTAAGAAACCGCTTAAAATGATCTCCCTAAATAATTTAAGCGTGAAGAGCATCATTTAGCTCAATAGTCTTAGTGTTAGGTCTAGCAATAAGTTTACCCGACAAAGAATCATTGTAATACAGCATATAGGACTTACCATCCAATTCTGCTCCTTTAACCACGTTCTCTCCCTCCGTTACTAATTCACCTGCAATGTTTACAGCTTGCTTGTGCTCATTATATAGAGAAACCTTAGCAGCAGCTGTAATGTATACACCAGCGGCCACTGTACAGCCATCACCTAATGAAATTCCTGTTCCTGCATTAGCCCCTAACAAGCAGTTCTCTCCAATAGAAATTACATTTTTATTTCCACCAGAAAGAGTACCCATTATTGAAGCACCACCTCCCACATCTGAATGATTCCCAACGACTACTCCACCAGAGACTCTACCTTCTATCATAGCACTTCCTAATGTTCCCGCATTAAAGTTGACATACCCAGCTGGCATAACAGTGGTTCCTGAGCTGAGATGAGCGCCTAATCGAACCTGAGAACCAGAAACAACTCTGACTCCTTGAGGGATAGTATAATTAACCATATACGGGAATTTGTCCACATGACTTACAACTAACTCCTCTCCTTTTGAGAGAGACACTAACCTTACTATAGAAAGATCTTGTGGTAATATAGGCCCCTTATTAGTCCAGGCTATATTATTCATCTTCCCAAAAATACCCGAACAGTTAATCTCATGAGGTTTCACTAATAGCTGACTCAAACATTGTGTTTTGAAAAACCCTTCTTCAGGAGTCTCGACGGCAGTATCAGAATCATACATAAAATAGACAATAACATCAGTTAAAGCATAAGAATCTACTTCCTGGTTCATAGACTGGACGGATTCCAAGACCTCTATGTTATAATGCTTCTTACCATCTCCTTTAAATGGAGCAAACATATCTAAAGCGGAATGAACTTGCTCAGTCGACAAACGTATAAACCCACTAATTCCAAAACTCTCTATACTGCATACATCAGCAATAACTGCTGCTGTACCAAATGATGATTGATAATTAATATGTGGATAGAAGACATCTAATGTCTGATCACCTCGTCGCCTTCTTACTCCAATACCAAATGCTAATGGTTTTTTATATCCCTCTTGAGATTCTACTTGATTGACATATTCTTTGAATGCTGAAACGGTTTCCATTTATAGTTATTTTGTTATCACGTATGCGACGTGTGATCATGACCGGACGAAAATCACGAAAATAATGAAGAAGTGATCAATAAGTTATATGCTCAGCTATACTTCTGTTCAACTTCATAGCCTCGGAATGTGCAATCTCATTAAAATCCTCTCCCTCAGAGGCATAGATAATCCCTCGTGAAGAATTAATTAACAATCCATAGTCATCTATTGCTCCATACTGCAATGACAACTCAAGGCTACCACCTTGTTTCCCGATACCTGGCATCAAAAAGAAATGATCAGAAGCTATCTCTCTGATAGATTGAATATACTCTGGCTTAGTAGCGCCCACAACAAACATAGTGTTATTTGACGTGCCAAAATCTAAGCATCTTTCTATCACCTTCTGATATACTTTTCTGCCATCAGAGAGTTCTTGCATCTGAAAATCAAAGCTTCCTTTGTTAGAGGTCAAACCTAATATTATGACCCACTTATCTTCATATCCATAGAACGGCTCCAGTGAATCGCTACCCATGTAAGGCGATACAGTAATCGAGTCAAAATCAAAAGTTTCAAAGAAGGTCCGTGCGTATAACATAGAGGTATTGCCGATATCACCTCTTTTGGCATCTGCAATGGTAAATATCTCCTGAGGTATGAGATTCAGGCTTTCATCTAATGCTTGCCATCCTGAGCTACCCATTGATTCGTAGAAAGCGATGTTGAACTTATAGGCTACACAATGATTTTTAGTGCTTTCTATGATTCTTTTATTGAACTCAAGTATAGGGTTATCATAATTATTCTTAATAAAAGCCGGCACTCTTTTGATGTCTGTATCTAATCCAATACAGAGCATGGACTCTTTAGCTTTGATGGATTTAACTAAATCATGCTTTTTCATCTAAGTTTTGATTTCAACCTTTTTAGTTGGAGCATAAAGCTCATGCCTCAGTTGAAGTTGCTTCAGAAATTGATCTGTCATTCCATCAAACAATTCAGTTAACATCGCATTATCCGCTATGGATACTGGCTTACCATGATCCCCTGATTCTCTAACTTCTTGAATGAGAGGAATCTGAGCAAGTACAGAGCTTTGATATTTCTTAGCTAAACTATTGGCTCCCCCCTGTCCGAATATGTAGTACTTATTATCTGGCAATTCTGCAGGAGTGAACCAAGACATATTTTCTACTATTCCGATTATAGGAATATTGACAGTATCCAGCCTAAACATATTCGATGCCTTTATAGCATCCGCTACAGCAACATCCTGAGGTGTAGTAACAATGATAGCTCCAGTTACAGGAACAGACTGCACTAAAGTCAATTGGATATCCCCTGTTCCCGGAGGTAAGTCAATAATTAAGTAATCTAATTCTGGCCAGATACATTCATTGATAAACTGTTTGATCACACCACTCAGTCTTGGACCTCTCAGGACTACGGCTTGCTCAGGGTCCACAATAAAACCTATAGAAATAAGGTACACACCATACTTCTCAATTGGAATAAGTTTAGGCTTACCATAAACCTGTTGAATCTTAGGCTTCTCCCCTTTCAGTTCAAACATGGTTGGCATACTTGGACCGTATAAATCAGCATCCATTAGCCCAACCCTATATCCCTGTTTACTTAGTGTAACCGCTAAATTGGCTGAAATAGTAGACTTCCCTACCCCTCCTTTACCTGATGCTACTGCAATTACATTCTTTACTTGAGGCAATATGGTTTTATTCCCTCCTTTGCTCTGCGTAAAGTGTATATGTACTTCTAAATCCTTGAACTGATCTTTTAACAGTGCATAGCATTCTGCGTTTATAGCGAACTTCGCTTCTTGAGAAAGGTCATGCACCTCTAATTCAAAAAATATCTGCTTGTCTTGTATTTTGAGATCTCTGACACGTTTTGCACTGACGATGTCAATTCCCGTGTTGGGATCATTGATTTTCCTCAGAACATCAACAACTTTATTATTATCAATCATAATCGGAGAACAAATGTAATCAAGGAGAAGTTTTTAATTCTATGTCCATGCCATTAATTGACAATCTAACTAAACAAGATTGATTAGTTAATTATTAAGGTATTTGTTGAGAAGAGCTATCGAAGAGAATAGCCTTAATTTGCAGAAAATTAGATATCCCGATTTGAAAGTATATTTTGGATTAGATCAACTGCCTTATTTCACCGAAGGTGTATTAACTATAGGAACCTTTGATGGTCTACATCATGGGCATAGAACCATAATAAAACAAGTAATAAAAAAAGCGAAAGAGGTAAATGGTGAGAGTATTTTAATGACTTTTGACCCTCATCCAAGAAAAATTGTATTTCCTAATGACAATAGCTTAAAGCTACTCACTACACTAACCGAAAAAATCAAACTCCTTACCGAAACTGGTTTGGATAACTTAGTTATAGTTCCTTTTGATATAGCCTTCTCTCAGATCAGTCCATCTCAGTATGTAGAGCAAATCATTATCGAAAGTATAATGGCTAAGCATGTCATTATTGGGTACGACCATCGATTTGGATTAAATCGGGCAGGTAACTTCGACTTTCTAAAAGAGTATGAATCAAAAGGCCTATTCAGCTTGATTGAAATCCCAGAGCAACAAATTAATGACATCAAAGTTAGCTCATCAAAGATTAGAAACAATCTCAATCGAGGCAACATACAAGAGGCTAATCAACAACTATCGCATCCATATATCTTCACAGGACAAATTAAGCATGGACTCAAACTAGCAAGCGGTTTAGGATACCCTACTGCGAACATCAACATCTCTCAATCAGACAAGCTCATCCCTAAGCATGGAACCTATGCTGCTGAATGTCTGCTTAATGGGAAAGTATACAACGGAATGGTTTACATCGGAAAGAGCAAAACCCTACATACTAGTGACAGACTGAGTATAGAGATGAATATCTTTCATCAGTTTGACCATGAGTTCTACGAAGAAGAGTTGGAAATCAGGCTCCTAGAATATATTAGATCGGATGAAAAGTATGCATCTAAAGAAGAGCTCTTATTTAACATTGACCAGGACAAAATAGCCTGTGAGAACTTTTTTAACCTGAGAGATTCTCAATCATTATGTACTATAGCTGTTTTAAACTATAATGGTAGGAAGCATATAGAAACCTATTTGCCAAGTTTAGAGAACAGTTCCAGCTCAAGTACAGATTTACTAGTAATTGATAATGCCTCAACAGATAATAGTCTAAACTATTTACGAGAATCACATTTGGACATTTCTCTAATCGAGTTAAGAGAAAATCATGGGTTTGCAGGAGGATATAACGAAGGCTTAACAGAGCTATCCAGTAAATATGTCGCTTTGGTTAATTCAGATTTAAGAGGCACAGATAATTGGCTCGATCCAATAATAGAATTAATGGAGAATGAACCAAATGTAGGTGCTGTTCAGCCTAAAGTCTTATCAGATACAACACCTGACCAATTTGAATATGCAGGTGCCTCTGGAGGTTTCATAGATGCTTATGGGTTCCCTTTTTGTAGAGGTCGTTTATTTGATCAGGTAGAAGCTGATCATAATCAATATGATTCTATTGAGGAAGTGTTTTGGACAACAGGTGCCGCTATGGTTATTCGTACCGATTTATTCAAATCTTTAGGTGGTTTCGATGCAAGCTTTTTTGCCCATATGGAAGAGATCGACTTATGCTGGAGAATTAAAGGACTGGGATATAAATTGAAAGTTGTTCCACAATCGACAGTATATCATTTAGGTGGAGGAACGCTCGACTATTCGAGTCCAAATAAAACCTTCCTAAACTTTAGAAATAACTGGCTCATATTATTGGGGAACTTAGAGTCATCACAATTGATTAAAGTCATACTGGTTCGTATGATACTCGATAATGTCTATATAATGAAGCATATATTATCTGGCAAATTGAATCATGCTATGGCCATTATCAAAGCACATATCTCAGTGTTGAAGCGAATAAGAGCAACTTCGGCAAAGCGAAGAATCAATTCATACCATAAAAATCGTTCTGGTAAAAAATCTAATATGACTGGTATGTATTCTCTATTGTTGCCTTGGAGATATTTTGTCCTTGGTCAAAAGAAGTTCTCTGAACTTTCTAAAAGATAGTCTATGAGGTTAAAAATATTATATGAAGACTCAGATATCATAGCAGTTAACAAGCCGGCATCTGTGCTCACCGTGCCAGATCGTTTTGATCCTACTCAAAAAAATATACGAGGTGTCCTTCGTAAGAAGTATGATGACATTTTCGTCGTACATAGACTTGATAGAGAAACTTCTGGTGTTATTCTTTTTGCCAAGAATGCTGAGGTACATAAAATTTTGAATGAGGCTTTTTCTGATCGAAGTATTGACAAAACCTATTTAGCACTTACTCAGAAGCCTGTTGAACCTAAAGGTGTAATTGAAGAAAATATAGCCGAATCACTCAAGTCCCCTGGACGCTATGAGATAAAGTCAAAAGGGAAACCTTCAATATCTGAATATGAGGTTCTCGAAACCTATAGAAATTTCGCCCTAATTAAAGTAAAAATCTTAACTGGTCGAACACATCAAATTAGAGTTCATCTAAAACATATCGGAGCACCTCTCTTAGTGGATAGTAAGTACGGTTTATCTGATTCCTTCTATCTTTCCTCAATTAAAAGATTAAGAAAACGACCTGAGATCGAGCGACCTCTAATCCATAGATGTTCCTTGCACGCACATACGATTACATTCAAACATCCTATCGATGGAGATCAAATTCATGTTAAAGCTCCACTACCTAAAGACATGCGTGCCGTTATCAGTCAAATTAAAAAAAATCTTAGTTAAGATGATTTGCCTTGGGCATTTCTGCAATTACAGTAAAATGGCCACCCTTATTTCTGGTAATTAATCGCCATAAGTCTCTCGGCTTTTGTCGGAATGCATAGTTCGCATCCATATCAGACAACATCCATGAGCCATATTGTAACTCTTCATCTAATTGACCAGCAGACCAACCACTATACCCTAAGAAGAACTTGATATTGTGAGGCTTAATGAGCTGTGCTTTAATCAGAAACTTCAGTTTATCGTAGTCACCTCCCCAGTAAACCCCATCCACAACTGGTATACTATTGTCTAAGATATCTCCTCGATCATGTATATAATGCAATGTGTCTTTAGCGACGGGACCTCCTATATATACCTCTGACTCAATTTCAGGAAAATCATCAATTAAGGTATTGATGCCTGTATTCAGTTTCTTATTTAAAATGAAACCAACAGTCCCTTCACTCTTATGATGGTCTGTTATAAGAACTGCTGCCCTACCAAAATTAGAATCCAACATAAACGGCTGGGCTAATAAAACAGTTCCTTTCTTTACTGAGGTTTTACTCATCCTTCTACCCAAACTTCTGTTTCTACCTCTCTCGAGACCTTTCTAACCATACCTTGTAATATTTTCCCTTTACCACCTATCTCAACAAAATGATTAATTTCATTATAAATCATATTCATGATAGTTTGAGTCCAACGTACTGGACTTGTTACCTGATTTATGATATTTTGCTTTATAGTAGCTCCGTCGATAATCGCATCAGCTAACACATTTTGGTATAAAGGAATCTGTGCATCATTGAAATTTACTCGATCTACAGCGGCCTTGAATTGTTCAACGGCTGGTTCCATAAGAGGACTATGAAATGCTCCAGCCACACTGATTTCTAAAGCCCTACGTGCACCACCTTCTTTGCAAGCCTCAATGGCTTTATCAATACCCTCTTTACTCCCTGATATGACTAATTGTCCAGGACAATTATAATTAGCAGGAACAACAACTTCTTCAATACCATCACATATTTTCTCGACGATGGCATCTTCCATTCCAAGTATAGCTGCCATTGTGCTCGGGTTCTGTTCGCAAGCCATTTGCATCGCTTCGGCTCTACTCTTGACAAGATTTAAACCATCCTCAAAACTGATCACACCAGCAACTACTAATGCTGTCAACTCCCCTAAAGAATGACCTGCGACAGCCGCAGGTGCATCATGTGCACCATGATTTGCAAGCCAAACCAAATAGCTATGTAAAAAAACTGCAGGCTGAGTATTAATGGTTTGCTTTAAGTCCTCTTCAGGTCCTTCAATCATGATTTTTGACAGATCAAACCCCATAACCTCATTAGCCTCATCAAAGTATTGCTGATAATTTGCAGAAAGAGAATGCCCCATTCCTACAAACTGCGCTGCTTGACCAGCGAATAAATATGCCTTAGCCATATTGTCTATCTCAATTTAGTTCCTAACAGAGTTAAAAACTCATTACGAGTTTCTACATTTTTAAATTCCGCTGTGAATGCAGAGGTAGTGGTTACAGAATTTTGCTTCTGTACACCTCTCATCATCATGCACATATGAGCAGCCTCTATCACTACTGCCACACCTAAGAGTTTCAAAGTTTCCTCAATACAATTCAAAGTCTGATCGGTAAAACGTTCTTGAACCTGTAATCTTCTTGCAAAAGCATCAACCACTCTTGGGATCTTACTTAAACCGACAACCTGGCCATTAGGAATGTATGCTATGTGCGCTTTGCCAAAAAAAGGTAGTATATGATGCTCACACATAGAATATAACTCAATATCCTTTACCAATACCATTTAACTATATTCTTCTTTAAACAAAGCTCTAGTCAGTATTTCTTTAGTATCTAAATCATATCCATGAGTTAGATACTGCATTGCTTTTGCTGCTCGTTCAGGCGTTTTTACCAATCCTTCTCTTTGGGGATCTTCATTTATCGGCGACAAAACATATTGATAGTGCTCTTTTAGATCTTCAGTAGTTTCAGGGGTGTACTCTTCTATTTTGTCATAACCCATATGAACACAATTATACTATCAATTATTAATACCTACAATCAACAGGCAATAGATCTATAAGATTAATGTATTCATCCTAAATTTTGAATATTCTAGACATAGACTGGTAGCTTTAAATTATGTTTTTGAATCTGGATGGAAATCAGAAATTCTATGAATTAATAGAGAAAGGAATTCAAAGAGGAATTTTGTACCATTTCTTTTTTTGGATGGTATTCTTTTTCTTCTTGATTATCATGGATAGTGGAGATGCCGACTTGGGTACTAAAATGATCCATAAATCACTTCGTGTACTATTTTACATTATTATCGTCTACATCAATATTAATTACCTTTTTCCCAAGTTCCTAAAGAATAACAAGCTCGTTCTGTATGTAATTTTCCTCGTTTTAAGTGTGGCTATTGCTACGCCAATCGAGGTCTGCCTACACTATTTATTCTTCAACACTGATGAAACTTTATTCTCCGAGGTATTTACTTGGGAGATTAATTCCAAGTATTTTTTAGGAGGCTTTTTCATTGCGTTCTCTTCATCAATATATAAAATCATCAATGATTGGATGGAGCATCAAAGAGAACGAGCAGAGCTTCAACGTCAAAAATTGAGATCAGAGCTTAAATTCCTCAAAACACAGATCAATCCACACTTTTTCTTTAACACTTTGAATTCACTATACGCTTTAACTTTAAAGAAATCTGATAAAGCTCCTGAAATTGTCTTAAAACTCTCTGAGATGATGCGATATATGCTATATGAGTCAAATGAGCGTATGATAGATCTATCACAAGAGATAAATTACATAAAAAACTACTTAGAGCTTGAGCGAGTACGACATGGAGAAAACTTCAAAATTGAATTTGCACTTAAAGGCGATCCAATAGGACATGAGATTGCTCCAATTATGTTTATACCATTTATAGAAAATAGCTTCAAGCATGGATTGGATCATGAACTGAAATCAGGATTTGTCAATATTCATATCCAAATTCATGAGAATAGCTTAGATCTGTCAGTCCAAAATAGTAAGCCCTCTCCTATCACTAAGATGAAAGTTCCTAAAAAAGCTGGAGGAATAGGTTTAGTTAATGTTAGAAGAAGGCTAAATATACTTTACCCCTCTAACTATAAACTGAGCATCGTTGAAACGGAGGATACCTATGAGGTCAAAATGAACCTTAAGAAGACGAGAAAATGAAGCAAATTATAATTATGTGTCAATTATCTATTAAAACAATGGCTCCTTAGCTCAATCGAAGATTACAAGAAGTTTATAGTATAAACTGTTTTCTAATCGAATAATTACGGTTATTCGTCTCAAAATAATGATTCAATAAATGTCTATTTGTTGGATCGCATTATATTTAAACAAACCGAATTAGTACCTATGATCAATACTATCATTGTTGATGATGAACCATTAGCTTTAGATATTTTAGGAGCTCATATTGCCAACATACCTGAACTAAATCTGATTGCTAAATGCTCCAATGCCATTGAGGCAAACAAAGCATTGAATGAGCATGATGTAGATTTGATGTTCACGGATATCAATATGCCTCAGCTATCTGGAATTGAATTTTTCCGCTCTCTCAAAAACCCTCCTATGGTCATTTTTACTACCGCTTATCCAGAATATGCCGTAGAAGGATTTAATCTTGAGGCTTTAGATTATCTATTGAAACCAATTAGTTTTGAGCGATTCCTAAAGGCTACCAATAAGGCCATTGAGAAATATAAGACTGCTGGCTCGACCACTGCAGAATCCAAGAGTGAAGCCTTAGATAGCTCTGAGGACTTCTTCTTTGTAAAGTCTGATAAGAAGTTGGTTAAAACATTCTATAGAGATATCTTATACATCGAGGGACTGAAGGATTATGTTATCATACGCACTGAGACTGGACGTGTGATCACCCTACAGACCATGAAAAGTCTTGAAGCTAAGTTGCCAAGTGATATGTTCCAACGAATCCACCGCTCATATATCCTCAACACAACTAAGATCAAAGCCTTAGAAGGCAACATGGTCGAACTTATTGAAAAGGGTCAGACTAAATTAATCCCAATTGGTAAGAACTATAGGGATGCTTTATTGAGCATAATTGAAGAAAAGAAGTTGTAATTCAGTAACGAGTCGTCAGTAGCCAGTAATAAGTAACTCGGATTCAATAGCTTGATTTTCAAATCTAGCTATTTTTGGTAAGATAATTCTGATATTTTCATTTTGGGATAATCTAAAGTCA
Organism: uncultured Bacteroidota bacterium; assembly: GCA_902609095.1. GTDB lineage: Bacteria > Bacteroidota > Bacteroidia > Chitinophagales > Saprospiraceae > GYS-P2D. The sequence continues at coordinate 23,618 of CACLQQ010000021.1, forward strand.
AAGAAAATAGATACACAAAAGAGTGTAAACTTAGTTTTATAGACTATCAAGACTCGACACTCTACAATCGTAACTCGTAACTGATACCTATCTCACTACTTCCAACTGCTGAACTGTGAAACCCTTTTGAGTTTTGACATGTGCTATATAAAGGCCTTGAGATAAAGGCTGAGTTAGAACGGTTTGTTGTGACTTAAGATTAGATTTCTCTATTATCTTCTGTCCCATCAGATCATATACTACAACCTCTCTGAGCTCATCATTATTATTAGCATGAATAGTGATAGGTCCATATGACGGATTAGGAGTAAACAGCACATCGATATCGTCAGTTATAATGTGACTTAAAGTTTGATTATTATTGGCTAATTGAAGGTTGATCACAAGTTCACTGCCATTAATCAACACTGGCCTTCCGCGTCCATCCATCATATAAGATTGCGGAGCTTTGATCTTTATTGGAATCTCAGGAACATCTGGACGCAATTGATCAATATCAATTCCTACGACAGTATTAACTGTACCAATTTTTCCATTTCCTGATATACCAGTGTCATCAGTTCTTATTACGCCGATGTCAACATTACTACCTTGACTGAATGATAACGGAACGATTGGGCTATTACTCCCAAACCATTCTCTATTTGGAATAAACTCATATGTTGTACTATCTGAAAGAAACTGATTGGGTATTTGTATTGATAATGCTACACCATGTAAATCAACTACAGGATATTCTTCTGAACCTACATAAATGTCAATACTCAATAAATCTCCATTATTTGGATTAGCATTTGAAGGAACCAATCTGATAGGAATTGATTTATCTAATATCGTTGGATCAGCTATTAAATTGTCCTGATTGCCATAACTCTCTATTATTGCAGTTGTATCTGAGATTGAAATAATGCCATCTCCGTTCGCATCTACATGATTTACATTTACTCCATTTAATTGTTCTTGAGTCCAATTGTCTGAATTCTGAGCTCCCCAATCTCCATTATCTGATCTTTCTTGTCCAGCCTGACCATAATACAAACCAATTGGCAGTAAGTCTCCTACATTAACGACTCCATCTCGATTGGTATCTCCCGGCCAAACACAGTCAGGGCCAACACAATCACATTCATCACTATTCTCAATAACTGAAACGGACACATTCACTCTTTCACATGCCCCAGCATCAGAACAATATTCTATCACAAATTGATCTGTTCCTAAGAAACCTTCTTGTGGGGTATAAACGACCATTTGGTCACCAGATGCTACAAGGCATAACGTAGTGACTTGAGAACTATTAACTTCTATAGTTCCTGAAGAAGGCTCATCAATAACACTAAACTCAAATGCAGTAATCGGCACGTTATATTCTAAAGCCAATGGTGTATTCTTATATACTTGGAATGTATAATCAATAACTCGTGGCAAATAATTCCCTACGTACACATGTATTGATGCTGTATGAGATTTGAAACCATCATTAATCGTATAATAGAATTCCTTAACTCCTTCGAACTGATTATCAGGTATATAGGCAAATATGCCAGAAGCATACAACAGACCATCCGAGTAATCTACAACTACTCCATTATTACGATAATCATTAGCTAATGCATCAATGACCACGTATTTACCAGGAACAGTGTAGGCTACATCATTTTTAAGTACCGATTGATTGTCAATTGTTTTAACTAAGGTGATCTCTATATTCTTAGTATCACCATTGTCATTCACCAAAACAAATGATTCTATTCCTTCTGTAAATAAAGTAGCCTCGTATAGGAAGGACACTGGGCCGACTTGTATCAAATCTCCAAAGAGTAAGTCCGCGTCTGGAGATAAGGCAAAACCGTCATTATCAATATTTATTAACAACGGATCTGAAACAACATGGAGATAACTCAAATCTTGAGCACCAGTAGATTTTCCTGAAGTGACTTGAATAAATATGTCAGCTGAACTTGAAGTTCCTAATTCATCAGTAACGACATATGTTGCAGATGCTAATCCTTCAAAATTTGAGTCCGGTATAAATTCAATGGAAGATTGATCAAGGGTAATGAATGATCCTCCGTTTGAAGCCTCAATTCTATTTAGAACGATATCTTGTTCAGAATGACTATCGTTAGAAACTAAATCAACTATTAAGTTTTCAGAAGTTGATGTGATACCAAAATCATCATTTGCCTCTATGATTGATTTTACAACTTCAATTTCAACAGTCACATATGACTTAGGACCGAATAAAAATTCTGAAGTCTCAAACACTGCTATATCAATACCTTCGAAATCAGAGTCAGCGTCATAGCGTAAATGGTACAAATTACCATTATCCGCATCACGATTGAAACCTTCTCCAGACATATTTTCTGAAAAAGCATCAACAGTAGAAATGCTATTTAATGAGAAGAGGCTAATATTGCTAACAGATGTGCCTTGAATGACTTTAATCCGATTCACAGGGTTATTAACTTGAGACAATAGATTAGCTATTGCCATCATGAAAAAGACAACGGAAAAGGCAACATACCGTTTTTGCATCCAGGTATAGCTTGTTTAATTTTTCGCAATATACTCACTTTTATCCTTCAAATGAAAGCACAAATGATAAAATTTAGTATATGTAAAGTTTTAATAATGTTTGAGTTTAAACCCCTTAATGGTTAACCCTAATGAAAGTACTTCAATTATTGTGTTCCCTATCAGAAAGGGAGTTAAATGAGTTTAACAAATTCATTTCATCACCATATCATAATGAAAATAAGGACTTAAATTTGCTATATGAAGACCTACTGATCAAATGCTTAGGAAATCACAAAATTAATATTGAAATAAAAAGTAAATTCTTAGATAAATATAATTGGACCGATGCTAAATTTCGTAAAAACTTAAATGACTTACTAAATCTGATTGTATACTTTAACTCGTTAGAATTTCTCAAACATAATAGTCTTCAAAATTCAATTTTAAAATATAACGCAGCACTCCATAAAGAATGGGTTAATCATTTAAATTATAAAAAGAGGGAAATAACGAAATTAAAGGAGAAAAAATACTCTTGGACAGAAATTGACCTTGCATTTTATTACATCTTTTTGAAATCACAAATAGATTCAAATCTATTTCCCCCAGAAGAATCATTACTTATTTATGCTGAAATAGCGCAGGTCAAAAAGGAATTTTTAAAAGCGAGTGACTTAAGTTCAAAAATTGATCTCGATAATCTTCAACAAGCCAACTACGTATTGGATAAAAAATACTTTAAAGAGCTATCACCATTAAAAAATGATGTCTATTTATTGTACAAAAAAGTAAATGACCTATTTGGGGGTAAAGAACCAACGGAGCTACTTAACAAAATTAAGTCTTTGCTGGTCCAAGTAAATGTAAGCACTAAATTGAAGTATAAAATTTTGGTTCATTGTACTGGTTACCTCTCAACTTTAATAAATAAAGGAAACCTGAATATCACATCAGATTTATTCCAACTTTACAAATTTGGAATTGAAAACTCTATTCTTTTGATTCAGGTATATGATTACCGAAATATAGCATATTTAGCATGTAGAGCTAATGAAATAAATTGGGCACTAAATTTTGTTGAGAAGTATAAATATGAACTACCTAAAGAAGATCAAGAATCTGCATATTCTTTTACCAAAGCAAGAACACTTTGGTATGCAAAAGATTGGGAAGGTGTTCTAAGTACTTTGAGAAATGTGGAGTACAAGGATATGACCTATACGCTTATTACCAAAGCCTATATCATGACGTGTTACTATGAGTTGAATGAAGATAATGTTCTTGATTCATTTATAAAAGCTTTCAAAGTATTCCTACGAAGAAAGCGTAACATTTCAAAACGTAGAAAAGATGCTTTCTACGGATTTACTACAGTCATCGGAGATCTCATGAAAGCTCGAGAGAGGAATGATCCAAAAAGGTTAATTAAAGCAAGAGAAGAACTATCTAAAAACCCATCTATCCCTAATCAAGACTGGTTAATAAAAAAAATCGAAGAACTCGAAGCAGACATTATGCCAATAAAGAAATAAGAGCGAAATATTATCTTCATTGTAAGAGGGCGATGGATACACCAACAAACAACAAATTCAGCTTTAACTATCTATTTTCATTGATGACTCAGTTTAGGAGCTGGGATCCTGGTGATTATCTTGCTAAATCTCCTATGGACTATATTCCAGATCTGTATTTCATTTCTTACACAAGCATTAGTTGATAGTGATATCCAGAATCAGGATATGGACATTGTTTGGATTATCTTGATCGCACAGTTTGTTTGTTTAATAGGTATCATCATAACTGACATCTATCGTAAGTGGATGCTTCGTCACATTGGAATTAAAGTTAACCTCCAGCTAATCTTACAATTCCTGAGTGGTATAATTAAGAAGTCCTATAACATCTTTAATCTGAGAGCGCAAGACAGTACTATTCAGCATTTCAATGACAACCTGCGGATCAAAGCATTCTTAACTAATGAGAGTTCTGATTTCTTCAATAACATATTGAAATTGGTCACTTTCGGTGTGCTCATAGTCATTTTCAGTAAGCAAATAGGATATGTCTATATTCTAATTAATCTTTTATTAGTTCTATGGATATACCTTTTCTTAAGAACAAGAGAGCATATAGACGAAGAGCGCTTCAGGCTTAGTTCACTGGTGCGGACTGAACTTATAGAAATCTTCTCGGGCATCATCGATCTCAAATCATATAATCAGGAAACAAATCAACTTAACAGCTGGGATCGAGTACAAACTAACTTCTCTGATATCAGATTGAATTTGTTGAGGATCAATCAATTGATCTTTGGTGGTATTAATAGTCTTTCTTAAGTCATAAATCTATTTATCATATTATTAGCAGCAAAATCTACCATAGAAGACTCTATGACATTGGGTACGCAATTGGCCATACAATACATATTAGGCAATCTAAATCATCCGATTAGAGACCTCATTGATTTTGTTCCACAGTATCAGGATGCCGAGCTAAGCCTCGGCAGAAAAAACAATGCATTATCATACTAAGAAGACTCCACCCCAAGCTTGAGTAATAATATCCCTTCTAAGGCAAATATATCAACTGGAGAGCTGAGTTATACTTATAACAAAAAGAAAATGGCGGTATCAGATATAGATATCGTTATTCCATATGGAAAGTCCATAGCACTATTAGGAGAAAGTGGCATTGGCAAGTTTAAATTAATGAAGCTCATGCTAAAGCTACTCAGAACTGATGACGGAGAAATATTCATAAGTCCTAAGAAACTGAAACTCATTCACTCAAAGAGTTGGTTAGAAAAATGTAATGTAGTACTCCAAGGCAGCATTCTCTTTCAAAAAAGCATCAAGTAAAATATTGCTTTTGAAGAAGTAAAGGAACAAGTTGATATAGACAGAACTTATGGATGCTTAACTCTCTGTGATGTCGTAGACGTTGTTGATGCATTACCTGACGGATTGGATTCCATGATAGGAAATAACAAAGTCAACTTCAGAAAAGGTCAGACACAGCGGCTTTTATTGGCCAGAGTACTCTAAAAAAGATATTGATTATTTTTTCTTTGATGAGCCCGTTAGTTCTTTGGATCGATTGACGTATCGAAAGATATTCAAGAATATACGGACTCAGGGAAAGGATAAAACCCTGATTAAAGTAACACATAAGATGGAGGTTGATAAGGAAATGGATTTCATCCATTTATTAGATGAAGGATGCTTAGTTGAGAGTGGTACTCATGAAACTCTAAATGCATTAGGAAAACAATACTCAAAAATATTTCTCGAAGACGAACAAAACATGAAAATAGGACTGAAGAAATATTCGATTGATAAGGAAGGCCTACCTAAAAGCCTAATATTCGCTGGCCTATCAACATTCGCGATTTATTTACTGATGGCCATAGGTCTCTTACTCTACATCCCGATTCAGAAAAAAATAGTTGGTAAGGCATATATCTACCCCAGTGGATTAAATATGCCTATCAAAGCTGAAACTACAGATAAGATTCATTATCAGATTAGTTCTGATGTTAAACTTAATACTGATCAGATCATCGCGACAATAGATTGGGATTTCTCTGAGGACGTTATCAATCAATTGGTACGGCTCTATACTCTAAAATTAGATCGCTATTCATCATCTGTATTAGATCAAATAAAGGAGTAATGTACAAACTTGAGGGGTGTTCATATCTATCAACTATCTGATAAGATAGAAGCATTATCTGACACAATAGACATGTATTATAAAAGGCAAAAAATTGCCAACCGAGAAGAGTTGATTAATCAGTATCAAGTATCCATCGATCAGCAAAAGGCTTATCAAGAAGTATTACGAAGCAAAGAAGTGCTGGTTAGGAAAAGGAGAGACCTACTGCTAACCCAAGCAGCTAACGATTCTACCCTATTAAAAATCGGGGCTATATCGATAAGAGACTTAGAAGCACAGGCTACAGATATTCTCAGAAACAATGAAGAACTGATAGTAATTGAACAAGAGCGAAGTGATGTATCGAGAGAAATATACAAAATCAATCAAGAACTGATCGATATCAAAACGAATTATTCATTTAGACTCAATGATTACCAACTTGAAATTTTAGGCACATTGAATGATTATAGCACAACTTATCTGCGTGAATCTGGAAAAAGGATTATCAGGATTCATAGCTCAGGAAAAATATTTATTGACCAATTTGCCCTAAATCAATCTTAAATCAATGAGGGAGAAGTCATAGCTCAACTCATTAACTATACAGATCAAGTCAATTATTTAAAGCTAAGCGCTGAGCGATTAGGTGAAGTAAAAAATGGACAATCTGCATACATAGACCTGGATGAATATGAAGTAAATGATGTGGGATACCTCAAAGCTAAGGTTAGCTCCATTGATGCAGTTCGGCAGATTGATGGAACTCAAAAGGTAATATTGAGTTTAACAAATCAACTAACCACTACGCTTGGCAAGGATCTAAAAGCAAATAGATTATATACTGGAAGTGCTAAGATCATAACCAGTGGTAAAACTGTTGGTCAGAGTGTCATAGCTAATATCACCCGATCAATAACCGAACTGCAACAAGAATAATATCTTCACCTACTATGGGAATACGCCCAGACTAATGTAGTCGTTAGCAACCTTATCAATAGAATTGATAAAGGCGGCAGATCGAATATCTTTGACTAATGGTCGAGAGCGATATACATCTCTGATATTCCCATAAGCCGTTACCATTGTTTCCTCTAATCCTGATCGTACTAAATCAATTTCATCAGCGCCTCTGGTAATTAATATTTTCTCTTCGGCATTAACTGACTTACCCGTGAGATCCTCGACTGTACTAATGATATTCACGTATGTATTCTGATTAAATCGCTTCTCCATTCTGCCAAATCTCATGTGAGACAAGTTCTTCAGCCACTCAAAATAGGATACCGTAACCCCACCAGCGTTGAGATACATATCAGGCAGAATCATGACTCCTTTATCCAAAAGAATTTGCTCAGCTTCTGCTGTGATAGGTCCGTTGGCAGCTTCTGCAATAATCTTTGCTTTGATCCTCCCAGCGTTTCCTTGATGTATCTGATTCTCTAAAGCAGCAGGGATCATGATTTCACAATCAATACTTACCCAATCATCCTTATCTTTCAACAAAGTCGCTCCAGGAAAAGTGGTGATTGTACAGTTTTGTTGCTTATGATGGATCAAGGCAGGTATATCGATACCATCTGAATTATGAATGGTGCCATCATACTCCGCAATTCCTACAATGGTAGCTCCCCCTTCATTCTGAGATATAAGTGCTGAGTAAGATCCCACATTACCAAAACCCTGAACTACAATTCGTTTATTCGACATGCCAGTCGTTAGACCTAACTCCTTCATATCATCAGGATAATTCAGACATTCTCGGATTCCATAATAGACTCCCCTACCAGTAGCCTCAGTTCGGCCTCTAATACCATTCTGATTAAGAGGTTTACCAGTTACACATCCTACAGCATCTATTTCTCCTTTAGAGAAAGTCTGATACGTATCAAGAATCCAAGCCATCTCTCGGCTGCCTGTTCCATAATCAGGTGCGGGCACATCCACACTTGGGCCTATAAAACCTTTCTTAATTAACTCAACCGTATATCTACGGGTGATACGCTGTAATTGATCCTCAGTGTAATCACGTGGATTAATTTTAATCCCACCTTTAGCTCCGCCAAATGGCACATCAACTATTGCACATTTAAAAGTCATCAAAGAGGCAAGAGCCATTACCTCATCTTGATCAACCATATTACTATATCGGATTCCTCCTTTGGTAGGTTGTCTATGCTGACTGTGTTGTACACGATAAGCCTCAATGACTTGATACTCATCATTAATCTTGACTGGGAATTGCATCTGATAAACGGAATTACACGCCTTTATCTGCAACAGTAATCCTTTAGGCCATTCTGTTAGCGCAGCGGCCTTATCAAAATTAATCTGAACTGTTTTAAAGAAACTCGTAGCGTTGTTACTCATTTTTAATTTGTTCTTCTAACGACTTGATTCGTTTTTCGAGATAGAACAGTATCACTCCGATTCCAATTAGCGTAATGCACACGACCGCTACTACGGTGTATATTTTGCCGGCATTATCATAATGATCGCTCTGCCCATAAGCTGTTAAGGTCTGCAATACTAAAAAGAAGAAAGTCGATACTACTCTGCTCATTTGGATAGTTAATTTATGAAGTCATTTAAGAATACATGATAAGCTTTTGCAAGCCATTGATTTACCAATATATCAGCTTTTTTTCGCCCCATAGCTTAAACTATGCTGCACAAAAAGAGATTCATCTTGGAAACCAAGCACTTACAAATAACTTCAACCTGCATACTCAATTGACCTAAGGAATAGCCTGACTTATAGACTATTCATTTGTAGAAGCGATTTAAAAACTATATAATCAACTCCAATTAACATATAACCTCTCAATTTATCAGCAGATTTTTCAATACGTAATTCCACTATGCATTTCAAAATTTGCAGATTCTTTAGAGCCAAGTTATTATGCTCGTCACATGACATGATTGTTAGTTCACTTCAGATAGTTATGTAGATAGTTGTTTCTCTATTTTTATGATTTCCAGCTTACGAACCCTATACAGTAAGGAGGACATCCACACTCCCATTATAGACAAGCCGATAATCGCGGGATAAAATATCATCCTCAAAGTATTGTCTAAATCCTCTCCTCCTAACGCTGGGTTACCACCATTACCTGGGTGCAAACTACTGGTTAATCTGGGAATGACGAATATCAACGGAATCATTGCACAAAACGCAAATATGTTATATGCCGCACTAACTTGTGCACGTCTGTCGTCTGCTGTGAATGATGATCTCAAGATGGCATAGGCTATATATATCATCAGAGATACCACTGACATATTAAGCTTAGGATCATTAGTCCAATAAGCTCCCCATGCGCTTTTAGCCCATACAGATCCTGTAGCCATTCCTATCAAACCAAAACCAATGGCAACATGTGTAAATGACGCAGCTACAGCATCATAATACAGGGACTTGGTATTAAGGTATTTCACGCTGTAGACTAAGCTCACAATAAGTAAATTGAACATCGCAAACCATATGGCAACATGGAAGAAGGTATTCCTAATGGTTTCATAAAGTATCCCTCTGAAAGGAAAACTAAAGGTCCACGGAACCTGTGCTACAGTTATTTGATCATTCCAAGTTACAACAGTAACCAAACTATCAGTATTCTCAGCAGCATCACCTTGCCGCACTGTTAGCGCCGAGGGTGTTACCATGTAGCCATCAACTGTATTATAAAGAACTAATGTGCTCCGTTCATACTCAGAATTATTCGGTAACCTTAAAGGTACATCAAAGGCAATATCAAGAGTTTTCCTGTTGATTGCAGTTACAGATGCCGCCTTAATTACATGAACAGAATCAATCTTGAGGAATGCCTTGATATCACCAGATTCAAGCTCATCAAAATGAGAATTATAAGCTGATATAGTAATGTTGGAAGATTTACCAGACAGTATGCTTGTAGGCACTACAGATATGACACCTGGCTTGAGTGGAACCAGAAAACCCGCCGAGAAAACATAAAGCAAAATGATTACGCCTAAAAGCTTCCACCAATGTTTTATAAAGCCATTATTCATTTAAGCTTTTTTTCTTGAGTCATAAATATATATAGTTCTGAAAATAATGCTCGAAAATGTACTTTTGTTGTACTTGTAAAAGTCAAATTACTCTTTCCAAATATGAGGTACTAATAATAAGCTTGCAGCTATCGAGATAGAGGCTAAACCAAGTATCGTCCAATACTTAAGATATTCAATGGACTCGCTTAGGATCACTTCATCAGACAAGCCTTTGAGTAACATAATTATGGGTAATAAAAGAGGAATCGCTAAAATACTCACCAATGTGTTTTGTCCATTGGCATAAGTACTCACAGTAGATACGAATGTTAACGACGAACTGATTGCAAAAGCACCAATTAAAATCACAAATATTAAATTGACTTCAAAAGGAACTTGCTCAGTAAAATTTATATGAAAGCTCAAATAAAATAAAACCGCAATTAGAAACAGATAACACGAGTTAAAAAAAACCTTAGATAGATATATCAGTACAGGATCAACAATTGTATAGAGATAAAGTCTGATCTCCTGACCATTATAAGACTCTGAACGCAAACAGACATTAATGGATAATAAAGTCATGAACATCCAGAATAAGTATCCGAATTCCGATGACTCGAGGGAAGGATGAATTTTAAAAAGGATATAGCAGACGATCCATGCCAAAAGAAGCAAAGAGATAACCTGAGTTTTATTTCTAAACTCTAAAGAGAAGTTGTACTTCAGCAGACTTATTAATTCAGACATTTATATATTAATATTTTTTATAATATGTTATATTTGTCTTACAATGACTTATTATGATTCGTTCCTTCACTTTCGTCTTAGTTATTCTCTTCACGGGCAACATCTTCGGTTCCGCCACTATTGTAATCCATGAATCTCTCAGCACTAAAGCTAAAAACGGTGATGGTATCATTTCGCTCCTGCGAAGGTATAAGCTAAATCATAACAACTACAATATTGAGGAGTTTTGTCGATTGAATAATCTTACTAAGAGTAGTATGCTAATCAGTGGAAGGTCATATGATCTTCCAATTAAAGTATATCAATACAATCAAAAAAGTATCAGATCTACCATTAATCAAAATGATTGGGACAAGGCGATAAGAATAAAGAAATATAATGAATGGCTACTTGATCGTGGATTAAGAAGAACTCATTATTTGAGCAGTAAGCTATTATGGGTTCCATATCATGAACTGAACTCTAGTCCCACATCAATAAGCGAAGCAACTTCTACTGAAGCAATCGCAGTCACTAAAGAACCAAATACCAAGTATGTAAACCTATTTGGTACTAAATACAAAAACATTGTTATCAAGGATGAGAGTCTTGCTGGTAGAGTATACTATCTAATAAGTGGTCATGGAGGTATAGACCCTGGTGCAGTATGTCAAGATTGCTCCAGTACACTATGTGAAGATGAATACGCCTATGATGTAACCCTACGTTTGGCTAAAAGGTTGATGGAACATGGAGCAACCGTAGAAGTGGTCATACAAGATAAGTCTGATGGCATCAGAGATGATAGGTATCTAAAGTGCGATCATTCTGAAGTTATGGCCAATGGAGAGAAACTTCATAGAAAACAAATAAACCGGTTAAACCAAAGAGCTCATTATGTCAATAAGTTATATCGTAAACACCAGAAGACAGGCGTAAAGGAGCAAATGATGATCTCTATTCATGTAGACTCAAGATCGAAGTCAAGTAAGCAAGACGTATTCGTCAATTATTATCCAGAGAGTAAATTATCTAAACGATTAGCCGCAGATATCATGACTACGTTCGAAGCAAAATATGCAGAACACCAAAAAGGTAGAAACTACAAGGGTTACATCAATGCACGCAATCTACATGTCCTAAGAGTTACCCAACCTAAGGCAGTTCTAATAGAATTAGCTAATATTAAAAATCAATTTGATCACAAGCGAATTCTACTTCCAGACAATAGAGAAGCCTTGTCAAAATGGATATATGAAGGAATCTCTAAACGAGTAAAGAAAGAGCGCTCAAATCAAATAATTGCAGCCTCTTAGATCTGTATTCGATAGGCGCCCCAATACTTCAAAACTATCTGAACATTCTTCAGATATCCTTCCGATATCATCTGTTGCAATAAACGACAGGGTATGTACATTAGCTAAATCTACAATATTAATCCTCCCTGTTCGACCATTTTGTAAGATATGGCCTGGATTCATTGGATCAGTGATAATCACTCTGAAATAATTATTCATCTTAAGCCAAGGAGAATTTACACTGTAAGATTGCGCAAAACATTCTGTCATCCCGTATTCAGAACATATTCGAGCTCCAGAAAATGATTGTTTTAGCCTTGCAAATATCTCTAGCTTAGTCATCTCTCGTTTATACTTTTTCATACCACCAGTTTCTATTATGATAAAGTTTTCTGATAAGAGATGATCGTAAGATTCAACATAATCTAATAAAGCGAAACTTACCGCAAATAAAATAGTAGGAATTTCATTATGATTATTGCGATTCAAGCATTCAAATAATCCTTTATGGTCAGACAGAAATGATCTTCCTTTATAATTGGAGCACGATATAAATGAATTAACCATACTAAGCAGAGAAGAATGAGGATTTTCCGAATAATGCGGTAATAAACTCAAGACTTGATAATTACTGAGTTTACTAAAATGCGACTGGAATATAGATTTAGCGATACGATGATATAGCCCAACATCTTTTATGTAATGTTTGCTCCTATTACCACCTGTCCCGCTGCTCATAAAATAATCAGTACCGTGCTCCCAATCACCAGTTATTACATATCTATACTTAAAAGCAGCTATAGGGCAAAACGGAACTTCATATAATTCTGAAACTTCTTTATTCCGTCCCATATGAGACAGGAATTCATTATAAACAGGATTATAAATTCTTTGATAATTAAAAATCTCTTTGGCTATCGAATCAAAATCAAACTCTCCTGCGTTCAATGTATTAATGATATCTTGATACCTGTAAATCATCGATTTGTTATGCTAAGACTATTTATCGCCACAATTATTCTGATTAGCTTGAACTATGGCTGTTCTGACAAAAATAATATCAATAGTGCACCACAGATTACATATACTGGTATAAATAAAGATACCCTCAGGCAAGGCAGCTTAGGAATAGAAGATACATTAGTAGTTGCATTCTCATTTATTGATTTGGACGGTGACCTGAGCGGCAATCCTAATAACATAGAAGTGATTGACAACAGAACAGGAGAATTGCATGTAACTAACGCTATACCTGACCTTCCTGCTGCTAACAATGGAAATGTAGGAAATGTCGTACTGCAGATTCCAACATTATGCTGTTTATTTGATGATAAGCCTGCATGCTCCAATCCAGATGGAGCGCTGGATACACTCAGCTTTTCAATATCTGTATTTGATGCTGAAGGTAATGAGAGTAATATGATTACAACTCAAGAGATCACCATCATCTGTAATTAACCCAGTCGATATCTTTTTTGAGCAGATTTTGGGTATTCACTTCATATTCTCGTTGAGCGGCATAATTATAATGATACTCTACTTGTGGAGGTAGACTCATCAGAATAGATTCGATGCGACCATTAGTTTGTAAGCCAAACTTAGTACCTTTATCATAGACTAAGTTAAACTCAACATATCTACCTCGTCTTACTAATTGCCACTGCTTATGATTGGCGTCATGAGGCATAGTATATCTCCGATTGAATATCTCACTATAAAGCGGTAAAAATGAACTACCTACGGCTTGAACAAACTTCCAACATTGAGATTTGTCATGACCAATATCACTATTTATCCTATCAAAAAAGATTCCTCCGACTCCTCTGGTTTCTGAACGATGAGGAATATAGAAATAATTATCAGCCCGTTCTTTATATTCTTGATACGCACCATCATAGAATGTATCACAGGCATCTTTTAAACCTTGATGAAAGAACTGAGTATCATCTTCATATATAATATGAGGCGTAAGGTCAATCCCTCCGCCAAACCACCAATGGCCATGTTTAGTCTCGAAATAGCGTACATTCATATGAATGATGGGAACCATCGGACTTGAGGGATGTAACACAATAGATACTCCTGTTGCTAAGAACTCATTGGCTGGTAAGCCTAATTCTTTGGCAACAACTTCAGGCATATCACCATGTACAGCAGAGAAATTCACACCACCTTTTTCTATGTGCTCTCCTTGAATAATTCGAGTTCTTCCTCCCCCTCCTTCTGGGCGGGTCCATTTGTCTTGATGAAACTTCCCTAATCCATCTAAATGCTCTAATGCACTACAGATTTTATTCTGCAGATTTTTAAACCATTCAATAATCACTTGACTGGTCAAAATATCCATGTTATAAATAGACTGTACTGATAATAGACTCAATTGTACTCTTGGAATTACCAGCGAAAACAATATCATCAAATACGATTATCGGTCGTTTCAGAAAAGTATACTCAGACAAGATGAGTTCGGCATATTTGTCATCTACCGCACTAATCATGTCTGGTTTTATCTCCTTGAATTTACGAGCTCTTTTGTTGAATAGTTCTTCATAGCTTAGACCCGATAAGTCTTTAACTGCACTTAGTTCTTCTTTGGTTATTGGATTAGCCTTAATCTCACGCAAGTCGAAGATCGAAATTTCATCTATCTGACTCATGATTCTCTTGCAAGTATCACAGGTACCCAGATAGAATATGGTATTTACCATCTAAGGATATATTTCTTAAGAATTTGAATTTTTATGATCAGTCAAGAATCTAGCTAAACCAATATCAGTCAGCGGGTGATTTAACAGGCCAACAATAGCCTTTAGCGGACATGTAACAATATCAGCACCAGATTGGGCAGCTTGTACTATGTGTCTACTATTTCTTATCGACGCGGCCAATATTTCTGTATCATATCCTTGGATCGCATAGATCTCAGCAATCTGATGAATCAACTGAACTCCATCCCAATTAGTATCATCTATTCTACCTAAGAAAGGAGAAATATAAGATGCACCTGCTTTAGCTGCTAATATGGCCTGGCCTGCACTAAATACTAAGGTACAGTTCGTTTTTATTCCGTGATCGGCAAACCACTTTATCGCCTTCACCCCTTCTTTAATCATCGGAACCTTTACAACTATATTTGGTGCAATATCAGCTAATACTTGTCCTTCAGCGATGATTCCTTCAAAGTCGGTTGATATTACTTCAGCACTTACATCTCCCTCTACTATCTCACAGATTTTCGCATAGTGATTTTTTATATTAGCCTGCCCACTTATACCTTCTTTAGCCATAAGAGAAGGATTAGTTGTAACACCATCTAAAATTCCCAGATCGTGTGCTTCCTTAATTTGTTCTATAGATGCAGTGTCAATGAAAAAGCGCATGAGTAATTTGTTATATACGACCAAAAACAAAAAACGTGAGGAATCACACCAAACCGCTACAACCTTTTACCCTTGCTGCGTTTCCACCCTGGGGGATTTAAAGGGAGCTGGCCGTGTAACCCTCACAAATGCAAAAATATACTTTTACACTATAGTCTCAAATGCCAGCGTAGATTCTTTTATAAATATCCCAAGGCCACAGATTGGACAACGGTAGCGTATGTACTTCTATCACCTCATCTTTCGTAGGGTGTTTAAATTTCATTCTAAAGCAATGGAGTGCAATGCCCTTATTTTTAAGAGGTATATTCGAACCATACTTCAGATCACCTAATATGGGGTTCCCAATATGAGATAGTTGTGTGCGAATTTGATGAGACCGGCCTGTCCTTGGTTGTACTAACAGTAATGAACTCTTATCTTTTTTCTGAAGGCACTTATAATTCAGGACAGCTTTTTTAGACGCGTTAACTTCCCGATCATAACATTTTGTCTTATTTCTCTTATTATCTTTTGCTAACCAATGTTCTAATCTAAGGCTATCATCTATTGGATTGTCATGAACTATTGCCAAGTACTCTTTATTAACTAAGTTATCAGCGAACAATTGGTTTACTCTCTGTAATCCTTTACTTGTCCTTCCCAATATCAAACATCCACTCACTGGTCGATCTAATCTATGTGCTGGGTGTAGAAATACATTCCCGGGCTTTTTATACTTGTTCTTTATATACTCTTTATACGGCTCAGAAATGGTATGATCATTTGTTTTATCACCTTGCGAAAGCCATCCAACAGGCTTATTAATAACTAACAGATGATTATCCTCGTATATAACTTCAAATTTCACAAAAGCAATATAATTGATTATTAAGGCTATACACATCAAAATTATTTAATTTAATTTAAATAGCACATTTATAATTATTTACATATTACAATTTATTATAATGTTTTATATTTGTATGGTTAAAGTTTTGGTTATTAAATTGTAAAATTCGTTTTGCTCGAGAGAATGCTCTCGAGCTTTTTTTATACCTCTTACGTTGTAATAGACACTTGGCATCTTTTTTGAATAAGATATAATGAGTTTTGGTTATTAAATGATGAGTAGTGCCATCGCTTTGAGTAAGCATGGCACTTTTTTATTTCTCTTACCTAAGTAAAACACGACTTCCCTCAATAGAAAAAGCCACCCTCTAAAAGAAAGTGGCCCAATAATTCATATGACTAAATACTAATTATATGTTTAGCTCAACTGAGCAAAGTCCCGAATTAAAATTCTACGCCTATTCAAACTGATTATGTTACTACGCTTTAAGTCATTCAATACAGTAGTAACCGTTTGGCGCGATGTGCCAGTAAAGTCCGCAATATCCTGCTGAGTAAAGCTATGCTTTAATAAGAGCTCGTTAAATCCTACTTTATTACCAAATTCTTTTGCATTCTCTTTTAAGAAATTAATCACTCTTGTTCTCGCATCCTCAACGATAATAGATTCCAAGCGAGATTCAGTAGATCTCAGCTTATTACCTACTATTTCCATAAAGTCCATAGCCACAGCTCCATTTTGGATAAAAACTTTTTTGATTGCAGAACTTGCTATTTTCAGTACTTCTGTGTTTTTGTTGAGTACTTGTGCTATACTACTTCGCTGACACTCTCCGCATAAGCTTGCCTCTCCAAATATCATATCAGAATGTACAATAGATCGAATGACTTCCTTAGCAACATAAGAGTGTATGCTTACTTTGATAATCCCTGATAAAACATGAAATATATGCTCACTGGGATCGCCTTTATGGAAGATGATTTCAAATCTTGAACAATTAAGAGTTTCAGTATTCAACGCAAGAAATCTCAATTCGTTATCTGTTGCATTCTTTAAATAAGTAATATCTGAAAGCTTAGAAAAAAATAGATCTTGTTTTTGTTGGTGTATGTTTGGTGTCATGATACGTTTATCTATATAAATG
>CACLQQ010000022.1 GCA_902609095.1 uncultured Bacteroidota bacterium
ACGAGGAGTTGTATATTGCTATATTCTATGATCTCCGCAAGAGTATTTTAGTCCATTATAATCCTTGATTTACATCTTTGACTTTATATCGCTGGGCCATGGAACTATCAAATAGAACAGATTCAAGCCTTTAGAACAATTCTATACCTCGCCTTACCGGCTTCTAAGTGTTCAAGGGCAGCATTCACTTCTGTCATCGGAAATTCTTCAACATCAGGATAGATCTGATGACGTACACAGAAATCTAACATCTGTCTTTACAAATCCGGGCTACCTACAGGACAACCTCCTATGGTTCGGTTGCGGCATAGCCTGACGCACTCCAGTGGATGAATGAACGAATGATTAAGGAGAGATGCCTTTAGGAGTCTAAGTGAGAGAACAGCAAAGCTGATATGTTGACTAAGCCGCCTCGAGGCAGAACCTTAGGGCGTCGAGTTTTTGGTTACTTTTTTCGATCAAAAAGTGACAGTGTTATCAAGGTAGGACAATAGCAATAATCCAGTTAAGATTGTAGATTATCATATAAGATATATGATTCCTCTGTATGAATGAATGATCACAACCTTGATGTTGTTACCTACTCGTAAAACAATCATCATCCTGGTCCAACATATAATCCACTAATACTTGTAATCCCATATAATGATTAAACATAGTAGGATCCGGCTTGATATTGTTGAAGTTTTGATGTCTCCAAAATGTCATGGAGGCACCCGCATAAATCGTAAAGGCCCGAAGAGAGCTGAGCTCATCGACACTCAGCTCCATAGAAGATTGATAGCCTGATAATAACTGCTTCCCTTTCTCAATATTAATACTATCCTTATCGGCACAAGTTCCTATGATTGTCATTCCGATATCAAAGACCTTATAATAATACACAGCTTCCTCAAAGTCCATCACGGTTGCGGTGCTCAGATCATCTGATACGATGACATTATTCCAAAACACATCACTATGAATGAAGGCCTTAGGTAAGTCCAACTCCAAATAGGGAGAGATATAGTCTTCTATCTTTTGAAGCCAGCGCTCGAATTCTGAGTCAGCAGCATAATCACTGACCTTGTTAAAGACCTCTATACCAAAATTAAGAACATTCGGAAGATAAGATGGCGCTTCGACTTTATGTAATGTTGCCAGTTCACTCCCAATCCTGTAAAGTAATTCATCACAAAAGTCCTTGATGATCTGTCCTTCGAGATACTTCTTAATCATTATCGGCTTACCCTTCCATAGCATAACAGGTTCCTTTCCCTTACTAAATACCACTATAGAAGTACGAAAATCATTCTGTTGCAAATGGATCAGTAAATTAGCCAACTCTTGAGTTTGTGGCATGGATTTTTGCTCACAGATCGATAATACATACTTACCTGTACTCGTGTTAATGAGATAATTGGTATTCTCCGATCCTCCTCTAAGCAATGCATAGGAACGGATTAAACCTATATCATAGTACGAGAGTAAACCCTCTAAGTAATCATCATCTATGGACGTATACTGCGCCATATCATTGACTTTGCTCCCAGTGGTTTGAGATGGCGTGTAATAAGCCTCCCTCGAGATGTTTATGATCAATGGTGTATCCCCTCTGACATAAGCACTTAGCAGCTTCTATGGATGGGTGTTTCGCCTCTGACGGTAAGGCATCAACATTGAGCGCGGTCTCTATTACTGCTGGAAACTTAGATGGGTGTGCCGTTGCTAAGCAAATCACCTTATGATGACCTATCACCTCCCTCATCTGTTCTAATGCTGTGACAGCAACAGCGGCATGTGGATCAAGCAAGTAAGATTCTAATTCATAAAGATCGTTAATCGTCTCCATAGTAGCCTCATCAGACACACTGGCTGATAGGAATCCGTGAGCATATGAACTGAATGTTTCATGATCAAAATCTACTCTTCCAGTTGTTGCAAACTCCTCCATCCAATTGCTAATCTTAGTAGCGTCTTGATCTACACAGAAATAGAGGTATCGCCAGAAGTTCATAGGAATCAAGATATCAATCGCAGAAGATACAGTTTCATGAATCGGTTTCTTTGAAAAGATCCCTTTGCTGAATATTCTATGGAGACAATCATTCTTATTGTTGGCGACAATCAAGTACTTAACTGGCAAGCCCATCATTCTCGCAACTCCTCCTGCACATAAGTTACCGAAGGCCCCGGATGGCACACACATGCTCAGCTCTTCTCCGATACTATCGGCGATTTGTAGATAACCATAGAAGTAGTGCACAGTCTGGATCATGATACGCCCCCAGTTGATTGAGTTAACACTGGAGAGATTTACCCGCTCCTTAAACTCTCGATTATCATATAAACTACTGATGGCTAAGTCCAAATCATCACCACCATCTGCGCAGTTATAGACTCCTACAGGATGAACATTGCGATGATGTAAAGTGGTCATCTGTCGCTCCTGCTCCTCAGTTATCATCCCCTTCGGGTATAAGACCCAAGCATCGAGCGTAGACTTCCCTGCGATATAGCTAGCCGCCGCCGGGCCCGTATCTCCGGTTGTGGCAACGATGATTGAAAGTCGCTCTTCTTTCCGAGCCAGAAAGTAATCAACGAGATTAACCAAAAACGCAAGACCTACATCTTTAAATGAAAGTGTAGAGCCATAGAAAAACTCCATGATGTATGTATCACTTCGAGAGCTCAACTTAGAAATTGGTATTACGTCATCTTTTTCGAATGTGCTATAGGCGGCATCTATAATAGACACCAGATCTGCCGCAGAAATAATGCTTCTATCAATAAACAGACTTAATACTTCGAAGGCCAGATCTTTATACGACAAGTGCTTCCATTGTGTCAACTGCTCATATGTGACTGTCGGCAGTGCCTCTGGCACGTAGAGACCACCATCAGGAGCATAACATGCCAAGATTGCTGTCTCAATATCTACAGGCTGTCCTCCTCCTTTATTACTTACGAACTTCAGCATACCTTATTAAATCTTATAATTAGAAAAAACTGCTGACGCGATCATTATATCCTGGACGGCGACACCAGTTAGATCCACCACAATGATCTGGTCTTTACTAAGCACAGGAAGAGGAACATCTTGAAGTGCCGCACCTAATTCAACAACACAATCTGCAGCCATGACACCATCCGAGAGCGCTCGATATATCTCTCCTCGACTCTTACTCTGATTGATGCTATCAGCGATTACCATATCGGCCCTCTCTAAGATTTGGCTTGACAACTCCTGTTTGGCATGCGTATCCGAACCGATGGCAACAATCAGCGTACCATTAACTATATCCTCAGGATGTAATAAAGGCACCTCTGAAGGAGTGGTCGTAATGATTACACTACAATGACCTGAAAGCTCTGCACAGGTTGAGGCGACTTGTACTTTACCGGCTCCATCAAGATCTTCTTTTAATTGCTGGGCCTTGCTTATATCTCGCCCCCAGATCCAAAATGAATCACATACATTCAACTCTATAAGTTGCTGAATCTGAAGCTTAGCTATGGTTCCAGTCCCAATGATTCCTATATTATCTATTACATTAGGGCCAAAAGATTGAACTGACAAGGTGCCCGCACTGACGGTTCTGAGGTTAGTGAGGTGGCCCTCATCTAAAAGTACCGCTACTAACTCTCCAGTCTTTTGCTTGAACAACAACATCAAGCCTTGACCGCTCGGAATACCTAAGTTTAGGTTATGATAAAAACCCGATGCAATCTTGATCACATAATACTCTTGTCGCTTGATGTAACCATACTTGATATGTACATCTCCAGGAGGATCCTCAAATAGTAATTCCCCTACTGGAGGCATGATACAATCGTTGTTGCTGTAAGCAATGAATCCTTCTCTCATTGCCGCTACCACATCAATTGATGATACAATAGACTGAATCTCTGGGAGCTTAATAATTGTACTCATATCAAATGAATTTTCGGTTCAATATACTTTACTATACCACAACCCTTTACAATGAGATAAAAGTAACAATGCTTTTGTAATTCTCGAGATCGAATAATCTATCAAGGATCTTATAACTGACAGAGGCGATTTTCTACATTGATCAGAGTAGATGCTCTCTGATCTCTGTGCTCAGTTTATCAGTTATTTTTTATCGTTTATAATGATTGAAGACAACTTTATTTAATCATAATTTCGATGCGACCTGTTCAAACTTCACTGGATGGTCTAATGTTCAAATAATGAAAAACCACATTGCAGTAATATTGGGATGAACTTTATTCTTAATTCGCCTTTTCAATTTTCTATTAAAACCTGCTGAGCTGTTTTACTGCCATCAGCAAATAGTTTAGTAAATTCTTTATTATATTTCTTACTGAAGGCTTCATGAAGAGGCGGCTGAGACAAAATGACATCATTACTCAATTTGTTGAAGTTGTCTTTGAGTGATTTACTTCACAGAAATAAATGAATAATCCTATTATAATTAACCCGTCAATCCGCATATATCCTGAAAGGTTTGGCGCAAATAATAGCCTCTACATCTTGCCATTAGTAATCATATACCATTGCATCATTATCAGGCTTTTACCTTAGCTGTAAGCGGGTAAACTCTCTAATTCTACAAGCAAAAGGTCCGTCTTTACTTCTGGCTAAGAACACGATGTTTTAACCTTCATTCCCGATCATTAGATTTTTTGAATGTAAGAAAGGAATGAATATGTAAAGAGTAGCTCTAATGTATTATTCGAGGGGCCCATGATACTCTTGAAAGTCCTCAGCACTTTATATACTAAACTAAAAAATGGCGATTAGTGCTTTATCCCTAATCACCATTAGTTATGTTGTATCTTTCATTATCTACAGTCTTCAATTCCTTGTAACAACTCTTTCGACGCTAATTTCCCAAGTTCGTTAGAAGCGAGAGGGTTTGAGCCAGTTATCAATTTTCCATCACCACATACCGTTTTATCCATTTTAGTATTCATCAATTTTGCGCCTAAGGATTTCAGAGGTTCACTTAAACCATGAGGTATGTTACCAGGTAAATAGCCTATCATAGGCGTTTGATTATCTACCGAGTCGCGAAAAACAACTAAGTTATATCCTTCGTATAGAAACTGATCATCTGAAATAGTAGACAAGAATGCTCCAGGACCATGACATATACTTATTGTGTACAGCTCGTTGTTATGCGCCCACCTAAGTATTTTGTCCACGTTTGGATCACTGGGAAGGCCAATCATTGCTCCATGACCTCCCGGGATATAAATAGCAGCGTATGATCCAAATTGATCAAATGAATTGTTTATAAACTCGGAAAGGCTCACGGAATTTTCAAATGTAGGTTTAAGATCCTCATAGATGGATTTCACATCTTCATCTTTTTTTGGGAAGGCCCACATCTAAAAAACTGCTGGCTTTCCCGTAGGTGTAGCAATTTCAAATTCAAATCCCGCATCTCTTAAGTGAAGCATTGGCACTAAAGTCTCTACTGGATGATTTCCCGTAGAGAACATTTTACCATTTTGTATTTTAAGATTTTCTCTTCGATGCAAATGACAAGGATCTTTGACTTTTTTACATTGTATTTTTTATAGCGAATTTTTTCAAAATCTGTTTTATTCGGCACTGAGATTCTTAATACTAACTTGGACGGGCTATATGAGCCATCTGATTCTAATTTAGGGGCTATTCCGAAGATTTTTATAATCATAATTCTTTCTCTTTTTTATATGTAATTGACTAATTCTTTCATCGACTTTCTCACTTTCTTCAAGTTTACTAACCAGTCATTGTCAGCATCTCGATACGCAATAGGTAATAATGGCGTACTGCGTAATCCCTTTGCTTTTAAATCTAGTATCACATCCAAAGCAGGCGAGTCAAATCCTTCCATTGGCATACTATCCAATCCTTCTGTAGCTGCTTGGGTCATTGCTGACATCAAGGCAATATAGGTTTGACGAGCTGCATGCTGAAAGTTTACTTATGGATCTTTTTGCGTATAATTTGACAGGAGCTGTTAACGATACCTTTCCCATCCCTCATTTTTAAAATCTCTAAGCTCATTAGTCAAGTCAAACATGTGATTGATTCGATCTGCAGTGTAATGATCCCAGGCTGCAAAAACTAATAGGTGAGAGCGGTCTGTAAACTGTGACTGATTCCACGCAATTTCTCTAATTTTCTTTTTAACGGCGTCATCACTTATTACATATACTTCAAATGGCTGGACTCCACTTGATGTTGGAGTGAGTCTTATCGCTTCTAATATTCTTTCAATTTCTTCTTGGGCACTTGATTGCCATTCATGGCTTTGATGGCATACCTCCTTTCCAATATATCTAAATTTTGCATCATCCTATGTTTTACGCAAAGAACAATTCTACAGTCAAGATAAAAATTGATCTATTATAAGAAATCAGGAATTAGCAATTTCTTTTCTTACCCGACTTAGGCATTCTGGAGTTATACCCAGAAAAGAGGCTATCTGGTAATTGGGAATGAGCTGTTCAATAAGTTCATACTTCTACACGAAATTTTGCTATTTCTCCTACACTCTAAGCGTCAGCAAACCCAAAATCCTTCTTTGAAGTGTAACTATTCTGTTTTATAAGCCTTTACGATGGAGCACACCAAGTTCGGGATACTTTGTCTAGAACTGCTCAAGGTTTTCGTGCTCGAAAAGGATTATTTTAGAATATGAAAGACTCTCGACCCTTATCATGGACTCTATGTCCTTAAATAAAGTTATGTAATCACCTATCCACCAATTTTTGATCGCAAACTGCAGGGTATGTTCCTTGCCCTGATCAGTCTTGTAGAACCAACTCAGGCAACCACTTGCTACAAAAATCTGGATTTTCCTTCTTGGGTTTTCTTGCAAAATGAGTTGTCCTTTTTTTACATTTTTTACAATAGAAATATCTTTCAGATCCTTTGCCATTTCTTCTGAGAGAGGTAAACTTCTTTCTATATATTTTAATAATTCCTTCATTTCAATCCCCTTAACTTCATCATGCCTTATGCCTAAAGATAATTAATTATGATTTTTCCTATATAAACGACTGATAACCAACTAAATAGTAGTTTTACTAATTTTCTTGTTCACATTCAGTTGTTTGAATCTACGGATACTTTATTTATTTAAAAGATGGTTTTAGATTTCAAACTTTAAGCAGCAAATGATTGAGAAAGACGATGAATTAGCCATAAAAGTCATGTCAATGGATCGTAAGAATAAGCATAGCTCTGAGCAACTAAGATATAAAACTCAGCCATTTGATAGAGAGTCGATAAAGCCCAACTCTTAGAAATAGAAATTTAGAATTTTATTTTACATTAACGATTGGAGTTTTAACGACGGCAGTATTTAGTCTTTAGGAGATAACTTATGCGGTTCTAAATCGCATGAACATGCGGTCCATGAAATATACTGCAGGAAGAATGGCTAAAGCAATCAAATAGCTAAATATGCTCAAGTCTACAGACAAATCTGGAAGCTTCCAATCTGTTGTAGGTATATACCTAAATGGTTTAGTGCCAATACTCAAAGGAGTCGATGTACTCATCTGAGGCACCATAAATAGCAACGAGAGTGAGGACAGAGTGATTCCACCTAAGAATAGCCAAAATGGTCTAAAACTAATGGACGATATATCAGAGAACTTCAATTTAGGCTCCTAAGCAAGACGCAGTAAGGCTTGCTCAATTAAGTTAATCTGAGCCTTACGAGGAGTATCACAAACTGAAGTACCGTGTATCTCTAATGCGTTCTTATAGCCTTCCGCAAACTGCTCATCTGACATCTTGGAGCTTTGGAATTTTCCTTGAATCGTTTGATATTCTTGTAAAACATTGATAAAAGTAACCTGACCGGCTTCTGCCGCTTCATGAGGATGCAACATACTCGAAAGTACAGTATACGCAAAGCGCTGATAGCTTTCCATCAGCTTTCTGAGTGCTTGCCGATCTCGATTGATCAGACCTTGTATGAGTAATTGACCTTCTGACATTGATAGTTGAAAGCTCTGACGACACTAGTCTTACACAGGTTACAAAAAAATAATTTGAAATTTCTGTAACCTCATTTAAAGTGGGGGGTCTGATGGTCATCTTTAACTAATTAAACATAAAACAATATGCAAGCAGAACCAGTAAACGGAATGATCTCTTTCTTTGGCTTCGCCGCTTTTTGACTTATATGCATAACAATACTCGACATTGTGAGCGTATGGCACTAATCGATTCTGGTCAGGATGCTGGCATATTCAAGAGCTTACCTTAAGGGGTTTCTTCTCTCAAGTGGGGTTTAGTACTTACCATGATCGGTTTAGCTTTAGGAATAGGAATATTTACAGATGTGACATTTGATCTTGATGGTCCAGTCGTTACTATTCCTTTGGAATTCCTTTTTGCCGGAATAGGCCTTATCCAATTTTATAAAATGATCAAAGAGCAAGAAGACCACAAAGTCTAACGATCCTACAACCAATTGCAAGTCAATACTGGTAACAACAATACAAAGAAATGAGGGTTCTGTTTAAGATCCTAATTTTTATATTGTGTAGGTAGTAAAGGCCTTACTCATGGAGCAGGATCTATAGTAATCTCAACACAATGGAAAAAAAAATCGACTTTGGTGGCAATGGACTATCCCTTCTATTTTTACATGCGAACGCCTACACCCCAGAATGCTATCAAACTTTCTTGGAACCCCTTAAAGCCAAACATAAGATACATCTATACAGACAGAGAGCACTTTGGCCTAATGAATCACCTGATCAACTTACCGATTGGAACATATTTGCTGATGATCTGATACAAATGATGGATGACAATGGCGACAGTGGAGTTATCGGCTTAGGTCATAGTTTAGGCGGCATTGCCACATGGTTGGCCTCGATGAAACGTCCCGATTTATTTTCACAGCTTATTCTAATAGACCCTGTAATTATTCCTTACTGGCCACTGAAGATTATGTCACTCTCTCCTCAATTCATCAGACATAAATTATTTCCATTAGTCAAAATTGCCGAAAACAGGAGGAATAAATGGACGAGTCGTGATGAGGCCAGGTCTCATCTGGGATCTAAAAAGGTCTATAAGAGATTCGATGATCGAGTGTTCACGGATTTCATCAACCATGCATTAAGAGAAACATCAAACGGCAGTTTGACATTGAGCTATCCACGAGAGTGGGAGGCGAAGGTCTATGCAACGGGACCGAATATGTGGAGTTATATGACACAGAATATCGTTCCCGTACATATCATCAAAGCCCAGAATTCTGATGTCATAACCGCAGACTCATGGAAGAAGATTCAACAAAAAGTACCAAATGGAACATTCTATGAAATGTCAAATGTCGGACACCTAATTCCGTTTGAAAAACCGAATGAATTAGCGACTCATGTTTCTAAGATTTTAGACTCTTAAGCTTTATGACTTTTTAGTCCCTAGCTTTCCTTTTTTCTTAGAGGAACTGATTAATTTTCTGTTTCTAATAGTTGGAAGCTCATTCATCAAGAGCTTTTTGAGTTTATCATAATCTATAGATTCTATTACCTCTACTTCCTTAATGATTTCGACAGGAACTTCTTTGACAACTGTTTGGGTTTTGCTATCCTTCTTCAAGGATTTGATTTACTCATCTAAATCAGTGTAATCAATGACCAGTTGGTTGTATTGATCACGTAAACCCTTATATTTCTTATCTCTCTTTTTGTATTTCTTCTGGCAACTCTTTAGCGCCGACTTTTGAGGCTCAACTTCAGATTCCTTTAATCTAATCAACTCATCTTTGAGATAGCTATTCTCATCTTTCATAACTCCCAACTGCACTACCCAATGCTCTTGGTTACGGTGATCGCTATCAAAAACCGCAGAAGAAATAAGATTAAGTGATTCATCTTCTGGTAGCTCCTCTTTATATTCAGGTATGCTTTTAAGTCTGGCAACTTCTCTTTTTTCTATTGTGAGTCCCTCTTTAGCTAATTCTAAATCATGATTGAGCTGATTGATCACATCATTTTTTTCCTTTTTCAGAGGTGCTAAATCTGCAGATAATCGGGTTATGGTATTACTCGCTGAAGATACCGTAGCAGTCACTGCAGTTAAATCCTGTTGCATGAAATACTGTCTTAAAAACTAACCCATAAATCCGGAAATAATTGCAACTATTCTATATTTAAAATATCTATTCATATGCTCATATCTATATACCAAGGTGAAGCGTTAGACGCCATATACCATGAGAAGGTAATGATAATTAACAATCGATCTATTGTAAAGACGAATGAAAATGTGGAAGTATCAATTTGAGCGAGGATTGAACAATCTGTTCTATAGCTGTTCAATTATATTATTCTTATATCTGTGTAATAGGCGTAATTTTCGGGCATGGCAAAAACATCATTTTGGATAGGATCAGATCAATATCTATGTGACCGTGAGTTAGCTCAGGCATTTCATATGTCAAGAGTATTAGGAATGCCACTCTTAATAGAGGGAGAGCCGGGCACAGGAAAAACAGAATTACCGCTACAATATGCTAAGAATCTGGATTTAGACTTACATGTATACCCAGTAGGCTCTAAAAGTACCGTAGATCAATTTGTAGCTAAGTTTGATCATATAAAGTATCTCAGAGATAGTCAGATAGAAGTGCTCAATGCACAGCGTGAGGAAAAAGGATTAGGAACTAAACTCAGCACCGGTGGTAGAAGTACAGAAATCTTAGATGACTACGTATTGTTAGGCCCTGCGGCTAAGGCATATAGCAGTAAGAACTCTGTATTGCTCATAGATGAGATTGACAAGGCTCCAAGAGAATTTCCTAATGACTTACTCTATGCATTAAGCCATAGAAAGTTCGTCATGCCGGAGTCTGGTAAGATTATCGACGTATCCGAAGAAGATATGCCGGCTATTGTCATCACCAGTAACAGGGAACAGGAGCTGCCAACGGCCTTCAAAGGGAGATGTATCTATCATTACATTTCATTTCCTGGGCCTGATATCATGAGGGACATCGTTGCCAAGCACTACCCTAAAGCAGATGAAGATGTCGTATCTAAGTCCATCGAAATATTCTATCAGCTACGTCAGTTAGGTTTAGAAAGAGCACCATCTACACGTGAGTTATTAAACTGGTTGAAATACTTGCAAACATTTGCTAAGGAGGACACGATCAAGAAGATTCAAGAGCTCGATGGATTAGGAGCATTAGTTAAAACGCAAGATGATGCCAAAAGAGTAAAAAGAAATATGGATGTCGGTAATGCCCCTGGAGGCACTCATCGATTTTATTAAACCGATATAATTATGTTCGAGAGCTTTCCAGAAGTATGTCGCAGTTTTGGTATCCAGGCGGATGTTAGGTCTTTATTATTATTGCGTCGAGCTATGGATAAGCAATTGGTTAATACTGTCGGAGACATGTACGCCCTATTCAAAGGGGCATTAGTCAAGGATCCTACTCATGTAGGCCCGTATACTCAGGCATTCTACCAATACTTCATTGGTGTAGATGTCAAGCCAGGAGAGCGGCTAAGTAACGCTATAGAACGATCCGAGACATTTAAAGATTGGCTTGACGACTTCATCAAATCAAATGAAGAGCGGGTGCATATTGATATGGATGATGTTATCGAAAGATTCTTAGATGAGGTGCATATGACCAGTTATGACATCAAGAAGGTGATAGATGGCGAACAAATTCTATATAAAGATGATCCATCTCGCAAAGATCGAGAAGGAGCTGGTGGGGATGATGCCAATGGAGAGCGTTTGATAGATAAAGCAGCAGATTATCGTTTTATCGATTTAGAAGAGCTCAGGAAGCGTATGGAAAAAGTAATGGAGCAACAGAAGTTCAAGCACTCTGGTGGTTCACATTGGATAGGAAATGGTGGCAACTCTCCATACGGTAATGGTGGAGCAGCCTTGGGAGGCATCAGAGTTGGAGGATCTGGAGGTGGCAGAATGGCCAGACAAGTATTTGATGATCCTCAATACTACCCTGTCGATGTAGATGCCAACATCAACGATGACAATATAGACGCAACACTCGCCAGCCTTAAAGGGGTATTAGAAGAAACTAATGAAATGTTCTTAGACATCCCATTGACTGTCAAAACTGGTGTTAAAGAAGGGGGATTATTCCTACCCATAGAATTAGAAAAAACCAATGATAAACTCCAAGTAATCTTATTAATCGATAATGGAGGATACTCCATGGACTACTACATCAGACCAGTACAAGCCTTATTCAAAAAAATGAAGACTCGGTACGCACATGATCTGGAGACCTATTATTTCCATAACACCATTTACAAGTATGTCTACGACGATGAGTGTAGGACCAATCCTATTCCTATTGAGCGCATATTAAACAAAGATCCAAACTATCGTGTGTTCGTTATAGGAGATGCTACCATGGCACCTTATGAGCTACATGAAGGTAGTGTTATTGCTTGGGGAAGGTTCTCTGAAAAATTCAAGAAGATTTGTTGGCTGAACCCTGTTTCTGAGAAGCACTGGGGAATCACTTTTACCACCTCTATATTAAAGCAGATCATCACAATGTATAGCATGACCCCAAGAGGCTTAGAGAAAGCTATTCGCGAGATGAATAAGAAGAAAAATAAGATCTAAGACACTAAATGTGCTAACTCTGAGGGAGATCTACTCAAATATAAGCAAATGCAAGTTCAGTAAAAAAACTGCCCATTGATCTAAGGTTGGAATTGAAGCCTGTTGTGGTGGTAATGGAATGAAATCATGAGTTGCAAATTCTAAATCGGCTAAAAGCACTCGACTACATCCTGGATCATGAATGGCCTCTCCACGTGAAATAAATGGAGTCATAAATGCATGCTCATGAACTCCAGTAAATGTGGTTTTGTCAAAATGTGAAAAGCTGGATCCTGAATCCCAAGTTGAAGTAGCATAGAGTGGAATGGGCTGCCCATAGCAAGCGTTGATACTATCTCCGTTGAAGAATAAATCATCTCCCGTTATAGCATCTAAAACGGCATCATAACAAAAATCAGTATTAATGTCTCGAAATCTGAGTCCTGTTCCGTCCTCTGCAAATAAATCAACAATGGTAGGGTACCAGTTAATATTGTCCGCGGCAAATCCACAACATCCTAAAAAATCAAATATTGGGAATCCAAAAAGTTCTGGTGTCGCTGATCCAAAAAATCCTGGGCCGTGACCTATTTCATGCATGGCCACAGTAACAAAATTAAACTCATCAACTTCTGGACAACCATCCAAACCATAGTACCAATTACTAAAAACACTACTGAAGGTTGCAGATATATCAGCACCACTAAAATCCATACCCACATATTTTTGAGCCAGGGCCTCTGGATACCAGATCGAAGCCAAAGGTGCATTTGAAAAATCCTTAAATATAAACTCTGCACCAGCTGCACCTATCTAATACACCTGGGCCTAATGGTGCAAAAGAGGCATTTATTTCAGTAGGAATATCTGCGCTGATAATCTTAGACCAGATATCGACCGCATATTGATAAGCAGTTTGGGCCTCAGCGGTAAATCCTGAGTAATTAACGATAAAAGAACTCGTAGTTTCCATATTTGCCAATTCAGCTGGAGTAATAGCCAGGTTACCACAAGAATTAGGGTTGAGCACTTTTGAAAGATTTCTTTTACCTCTTTCCATAGCCATAATCTTGACCATTTGGTCTGACTCTAATTTTAAGCTATCTCTCTTATCACTAACTCTTACGGATTCCGCTGTACGTCGCACTTTATGGCCAATACTTTGGCTAATACAAACCAATAGGCTTATTAGGATTATCCCTACCCTAAAAGGTGTCGTATTCATTGATAACATATATATTTTTAATTTTCAACTCATGACGTCATTAATTTGTCGTTAAGACTGTAGAATTTGAATCATTAATCCTTGAGCTATAGCATATTTGCGTCATGAGAGTGTTTTTACTCATTTCATGTTTTATTATATCAACTTGTTTAGGAGCTCAGTGGGATCAATACTTCGCCCAATGGGAAGGCAAGTCAGGCTCTATGCTGGTGGACATGGGATATATGGATTCTCTCCATCATGTTGAGCTCCCTTACTTGTTAGCTGTCGGTTACCAGTTCACGACCTGCTCTACAAAAGGATTCCCCGATAGCATGAACTATGAGAAGTTGATCAAGCTTTCAGATAAGCTCTATAACTACATGGACATACAGGCTACCTGTCAGATCGTTGGAACGTTCACCTATGATTGCAAAAGAGTCGACTACTACTATTTGAAAGACAGTATCGGCATCAGAAGTTTCCTCAATAATTATTTCTACCGAGACAACAGTGGCTTAGAACCTATCATATCTATATCGCATGATCCAAATAGCAAATACTATAAAGATTTCATCTATCCTGACGTATATATAAGCGAGTACAAGGCTAACTGTGAATTCATACAGGAACTCATAAACCAAGGAGATCAAATTAAAAAAGGAAGAAGAATCGAGCATTGGGCCTACTTTGACACCCACTTAGAACGAGATCGATATCGACTGATCGTCTTAGAGCGGGGCTTCAACGAAGAAGAAAGTGGATTCCATCGAGGATATAAGCGTCCCTACTTTTATCACTTCTCACGCCGTGATAAGCCAACCCGAGACTATATGACAGAATTAACTGTCAACCTGCAAAATGAAGCCAAAGCACTAAATGGTTTATATGATGGCTGGGAATGTGAAATTATCAGGAAGTAATACTGCGTCTTTTAAGACCAATGATTCAAATGAAGCATTAGAATTAAGACTCCACTATTTCTTTATCTTTTTCAATTTCTTTTTCACCTTTTTGGTCAGATCCTTCGCTATATTATCTTTAGAGCCTTCGGCTAAGTATCGGACATCTGCCCTACAATAATAAGGTGATCTAATCTTCATCTTTTCAGTAATCAAATTCTTCAGGGCATAATCTGAGAGAGACCTAATTAGAGGTCTCTTTTCTTTTTTCTTATGTAGATTTTTGTAGAGATACTTATTAGTGCGCTCTATATATATGGTATAAGACTTATTTAAGGCCGACCAGTTTCGTTCATAGCATGGTGTTCCACCACCTGCGGCTAATATTAATTGATCGTGCTGGTCAATAATCGCAGATAGATAATGTGTCTCCAATAGTCTAAAAACACTCTCCCCTTGCCCAGTAAAAATCTGATTAATAGATATTCCCTCTTCTTGCTCGATATAATCATCTAAGTCGATAAAGCTCATATCTAAGATCGAGGCTAATCGCTTACCAATACTCGTCTTACCAGAACCCATAAAACCGATAAGTGTAAAAACCGATTTCTTATTAGGAATAGTTGTAGCGAATCGATGAGCATAGGTAAGAATCTGCATGGCCACTTTGAGCTCATCACTATCTCGAGGAGCATAGATCAACGCAACTGCAATTTGACCAGATCTACCTTGAACAACCTCACTCATAGGATGATATACACCCCACCCTTTAGATACGATATAGTCTACATCTTCTGTAGGCAACTTGACATGAAAACTGCCAGGTTTAGGCTCTACATTGAGATGAGCAAATTCTCTTTCAGCCTTAGGATGAATCTTGACACCAGGCTCTAAATAAAGGCCAACGGAATTATCTACAGTTGTACGACTCTTAATTAGGCTGACATCAGGTAGCTCTGAGGCTAAGGCCTTAAAAGCTTCAAACACCTCAACGTCTGAGTGCTGATCTATCTGCTGATGAGGAACATATCCAGCTACTTGAGGAGCTTCGCCTTTTCTTAGAGGTAAATCAAGATTTTGACCCATATGTAATTATTTACGTCAAAGGTAGTCCTTATCAGAGAAAATCCTATCACGGTGAGCGCATGCGTTGTGACCCATCAATAGGTTTCGCACTATCCCACGGAGAACGTTTAACCTTAGGGCAGTTTACGCCTCTCCCCCCTTTCTTGCCATAGTTAAACGGGTTTACCTTAATCGCAGCATAAATACTCGATCCATTGAAGTTCTGACTACCGAACACACTCATAACATTATCAGAGCCAATGGTCAAAAAACCAAATTTAGCAGCAAATCCAACATGAACAGATTCATAATTATTCACAACGATTGGTAATGCTATCGTGAACCATGGGCTTTCGTAACGAGGACTGATGGCCAAGTTATTCTCAGATCTAATCGCATTTTCTGTTGTAGTAATCCTATGACTGAGGAACGAATTAACGAATACCTTTTGATCGAGCTGATAATCATAGTTAACGACTAAACGGGCTGGCGTTCGTACCGAAAAGCTATTGCTAACCAGTGTAGAATCTATTGTAAGTTGATCAATTAAATTAATAAGGCCTTCAACACTTTTTGCATTGGTGATATCATTGACATCTATTCCAATTGTCTCGTTAATTACTAATCTGTGAAAAGCCCCACTATTATTAAAGCTGATTCCACCCAAGTCTAAAATAGAAACGCCTACTCGACTTCTTTCGAATGCCTGGCTATACCCTAAATCAATTGCCCAACCCTTACCTCGGTTGGTTCGAGATAAGCTTTCGAAATCACTGAAACCTGCAGTATAGGCGAGATTACTCGCCGAACTATTTATTTCAAACTGATTATCAACAGTTCTTGTAAAATCAAAATTACTTGGGCTGCTCAGATAATACCCTTCGTGACCTTGCAAATACTTAATGTTTATCCCGAGGCTGATGTCTTCATACCAAAATGCACTGGACGATATATTGATTCCATACTCAGTCCATGCTGCACCGGCACTCTGTAGATTAGTTACGGACTGAACATCTCCCAAAGTCAGCTCTTGATACTGATAGTACCCCAGTGCTGCATTGATCTTAGGAACTCCCGCCTCTACTCTTCCTCGGACAAATAAGCCCAATCCTACAGAATGCAAGTCGAGCCATACAGAAGGTCCCATCACATCGATATGGGCAAAGGCGGACTTGTCACGATTCTGGCCATCAAATAAGATACCTCGAGCCGTTGGATCAACATGTTGCTCATTGATCCCTAGTATGCTCAAGCTATCCATGGCATCTAAGAAATTAAATAAGTTGCTATTAGTTACTCCAACATAGTTAGTGAGGCCATAGAGATTAGCAGAGGCGATATTTACATCCCAGCCTAAACTACCATGCTGACCGAATGCAGGGTTCTTAACTACTCCATGTATCCCTGAATAGTTCTCATAAAATAAGCCAGTGGCCTGTTGAGCGCATAAATTGGGAATCAATAGTGAGGTCAAAAAGATGGCTATCCCCTGCCAGAAGTAATTAATGGATATGTACACAGTACTCGATTTACTTGAAAAAGTGTTGACATAAGACGCTACTGATAGAAGGACTTAGATCATCTTAGGTAGACATTATTCAGATAAGGCGATTTGTGAACATCAGATGTGCTCGGGTTAAAAATAATTGGTGTGATGCGTATAAGACGACGTCAGATATTAAATTATTATCATCTATAATTAATTCAGGGTATACCCGATCAGGAGTAACACTGAGCTCAGCGTCCAAGCCACTGTTCTAATCCAATTTGTCCTAACCAATCTATGGATTAACTCTTCTGACTTACTTGTTTCCAGTTTATTATGTATTGGCACTTGGATAGCAAATGTAGATCCCCAAATCACTATTAATAGAATGGTAGTACTTATTGTAACCCAGTTAAACTGACTATAAATCAACCATCCTCTCAGCCCTAATTCTAAGACCATCATAGGTGCTACGATCCAAGATATATAGCTTACATGATGGCTATGAGATTCTTGCCATTGTCGCTCAGCAACAAAGTGAAAAGAAGGATAATGAACCAATTGGATGACACATATAATCCCTGTCATGAATATTGAGGCAAAGGCATTTAGAAGGATCACAGACATAAATGAAGAGTATCTTTACACAGTGTTACAATAATTAAAAATATATGTTCTCTTTAAGAGTTGTAAAAAGTATTACAACTACATAACTAAAAGGAGATGAAAACAATTACCGGGCAATTTGTAGATATCCGCAATCGGAGCATATATTCAGCTGAACTGATCATCTCAGGACATCGGATTGAATCTATAAATAAAATCACTGAAGCCCCTAATCAATATATCATGCCAGGCTTCATAGATGCTCATATACATATAGAAAGCTCTATGTTGGTACCTTATGAATTTGCTCGAATAGCATTAGGGCATGGTACAGTTGCTACGATTTCTGATCCTCATGAGATTGCTAATGTTATGGGGGTGGAAGGCGTGCTCTATATGATCGATAATGCTCGAGATGCCCAACTTAAATTCCATTTCGGAGCTCCGAGCTGTGTGCCCGCAACATCGTTTGAAACAGC
Source organism: uncultured Bacteroidota bacterium (assembly GCA_902609095.1). GTDB lineage: Bacteria > Bacteroidota > Bacteroidia > Chitinophagales > Saprospiraceae > GYS-P2D. Next base: position 18,335 of record CACLQQ010000022.1, read on the forward strand.
AGGAGCGGTTATTGATGCAGAGGATATAGAACAGCTGATGGCCTTAGATGACATCTACTATCTCTCTGAAATGATGAACTATCCTGGTGTTCTTCATAATGATCCAAAGATCTATCAAAAAATAAAGGCTGCACAAAAACATAATAAACCTGTAGATGGACATGCACCTGGGCTTATGGGAACAGATGCTGAGAAGTACATATCAGCGGGGATCTCTACAGATCATGAGTGTTTTATGCTAAAAGAAGCTTTAGATAAGTTATCTCACGGAATGAAGATTATCATCCGAGAAGGAAGCGCCGCTAAAAACTATGACGCATTACACTCACTAATTTCAGATAAAGCTGAGCATCTTATGTTTTGCAGTGATGACAAACATCCAGATGACTTAATGGAGGGTCACATCAATAAACTTGTTCAACGATCAATAAAATTAGGCTACGACCTATATGATGTCCTACAGATTGCGTGTATCAACCCAGTTGAACATTATAAAATGAGATCAGGAACTTTACGAATAGGAGATCCTGCTGACTTTATCATAGTCTCAGACTTAGAGACCTTCAAAGTCATTGATACGTATATAAACGGACAATCTGTGTTCCACAAAGGGCATACTACCCTACTGGATAAAGAGCACCCAATTATCAATCAGTTCAACATTCATAAAATCCGAAAAGAAGATTTCAAGACTCCTTTTTCTCAGCTGAACTTTCCAGTCATCAATGCAATAGACGGTTCACTTATTACTGAAAAATCAAATGATAAACCATCCTGCATAGATGGATTCTTGCGGAGTAATATCGATCAAGACATCCTTAAAGTAGCTGTGATTAATCGATATCAAAAAGCTCCTATAGCAACAGCATTTATTAAGAATTTTGACCTTACGGATGGGGCTATTGCTTCAACAGTAGCCCATGACTCCCATAATATAATAGCTGTTGGCACAACAGATGAATTCCTGTGTAGAGCTGTTAATCTATTAATCAACTCTAAAGGTGGTTTATCCGCAGTAAATGGTTCGATCGAGCAATCAATAGCATTACCAATTGCGGGACTCATGAGTGATACAGACGCCCTAACTATCGTCAAAGCATATGCAGATATAGATGCCTTTGTCAAAAATATGGGCTGTGCTCTATCCGCACCATATATGACTCTTTCCTTTATGGCTCTATTAGTTATTCCTAAGATTAAATTATCAGACAAAGGATTATTTGACGCAGAGCTCTTTGAGTTTTTCTAATTCGAAAATACTGTAGTTTTATCATTCTTTTCTAATGAAATCTGTCGAAGCACCACTAATGTTCCCAGAAGTATGGGAACGAATAACATAAAGCTCCTATGAAGTAGTGTGATGCACGGAGCTATATGAGCACCTACTATGGGTGTTAACATAGCAGCAATACTAATCTCAGCGATTCCACTACCTCCTGGAATTGGGGCAGAATAACTCAGCAGATAACTGGTTGCCATTACAGCAACAACTGTCCAAAAATCTGTATCTTTACCAAAAGCAAGAACAACCAAATAGGCCAAGGCATGCTTGTTAAAAAAGAGAATAATCGTCAACGTAAAACTGAATAATATAAGTTAGGTTTCTCGAGCATCAAGCCAACATACTTTAGACGATAATCGGTCAATTCCGCAATTATAGAACCCCATACTCTGACCAAGTTAAACATATCATGAAGCTTGACTTGAATAGTACTCCAGTTGGAGCTACAACTCGATATTAGCTACCTATTGTTAAGGATGGCATGGGAATACCAATTCTACTGCCTCTTATGGTCGCTAAGGGTCGTAAATCAGGTAAAACTATTGGTGTGACCGCAGCGGTTCATGGTAATGAATTGAATGGTACTTCCGTAATACAGCGGCTATTCAAAGAAATAGACATTCACACGTTAGAAGGTATCGTAGTCGGTATTCCAATAGTTAATGTACCTTCTTTTCTTCGTAAGAAGCGCAGATTTTTAGACGGTGTAGATATTGTACATATTATGCCAGGCAAAGAGAATGGCAACGTTAGTCAAGTATATGCTTGGCGTATAATCAATCGGATAATTAGGTACTTTGATATTTTATTAGATCTGCATACTGCCAGCAATGGAAGGGTCAACTCATATTATGTAAGAGCAGATATGGATCACTATATAGTGCGTAAGATGGCACTCCTACAACAGGCTCAAAACATTGTCCATAATCCTCCGAATGATGGCACTCTAAGAGGTGCCGCTGATGATTTAGGGATTCCAGCGATAACCATGGAGGTAGGTGATCCCAACCTATTCCAAAAGGGAGTGATCAGTGATAGCCCCACCGGAATCCGAAATCTCCTTTGTTACATAGGTACAACTCCGGGCCCCAAAACCAATCCTGAGCAAGGAGATACCATCGTATGTAAACGATCCTACTGGATATACGCGGATACAGGTGGATTGCTTACTGTACATCCTGCTGTAACAAATATTGTTAAAAAGGATGAAGTTATCGCTACTCTCCGAAATATTTGGGGAAATACCATCTGAGAATATCAAGCCCCAGAAGATGGAGTTGTTATCGGAAAGATTGTTAGCCCCGTGAACCAAGCAGGAGGGCGAATATTGCATATAGGAATCCTTAAATAAATCAAAGTGAATCACATTATTAGATTTGGCCTACCTAAGAATTAAGCAAACTGCTTATTTTCATGGATGTCCTGGTCGCTGCTTAATGCGACTCTATCCGTGGACGACTAAATTCATAATTATGTCCAAGAAAAGAATTGTAGTAGTTGGAAGCAGTAATACTGATATGGTGGTAAAATCCAACCATCTACCGGTTCCAGGTGAAACTGTTTTAGGAGGAACTTTTCAGATGATTCCTGGTGGTAAAGGAGCTAATCAAGCAGTTGCTGCAGCTGCACTCAAGGGTGAGGTCTCCTTGATAGCCAAGGTAGGTGCCGATCTTTTTGGACAAGAAGCTAAAGCAGGATTTAAAAGCAGAGGCATCGACATTACCCATATAAAAGAGGATGAGATCACTCCTTCAGGTATAGCTCTTATTATGGTTGACGATCAAGGTGAAAATTGTATTTCTGTTGCCCTTGGTGCAAACAATGAATTATCTCCAGAGGATATTGATCATTCAAAAGGTCTAATTAGTAATGCGGCATTTCTATTGGTTCAACTTGAGATCCCAATTAGCACCGTCGATAGAACAATTAATTTAGCAGAGGAGCATAAGACAACTGTTATTCTAAATCCAGCTCCTGCCCAAAACCTCTCTGATAAATTACTCCGAAAAATCCAGATCATCACTCCTAATGAAATAGAAGCACAGATTTTATCTGGAATAGAGGTAACTGATCTTAGTTCAGCCAGAAAAGCAGCTACAATATTAAAGAATAAAGGCATACCAATCGTGATCATAACCATGGGGTCAGCAGGAGCATATGTCTTGTCCGATCATCACGATGAGCTTATACCAGGAATACAAATAGAAGCAATTGATACAACAGCAGCAGGTGACACCTTTAATGGAGCACTAACTGTCGCCTTATCGGAGGATATGGAGCTACGAGAGGCTATAAAATTTGCTAATGCTGCCGCGGCAATGTCTGTCACTAAATTAGGAGCCCAAACATCTGCGCCGACAAGAGACGAGTTACTGAAATTCATTGAATCAAACTAACAGATTATGTTCATACCCGAAAGCTATAGCCTTGCAGTCATCTTATGTGTAATCACCATGATCTGCTGGGGTTCCTGGGCTAATACGCAAAAACTTGCTTCCAAGTCTTGGCCATTCCCTTTGTTCTATTGGGACTACTCGATAGGCATCATTATTTGCTCCTTGATATTCGCTGTCACATTAGGTTCTATCGGGATAGATGGTAGGCCATTTTTATCAGATCTCAGTCAGGCAGAAGCCAGCTCGTATCTGTCGGCATTTGCTGGTGGAGTAGTCTTTAACTTAGCAAACTTACTTATTGTAGCAGCTATTGATATTACTGGAATGGCTGTTGCATTCCCAATTGGAATTGGCATAGCGCTTGCCTTAGGGGTAATTGTAAACTATATCGCCGCCCCTATTGGAGATCCAATTCAATTATTTATAGGAGTCGTACTAATAATGGTAGCAATTGTTTTGGATGCCATTGCTTATAAAAATAAATCGAGTGATAATTCCACCACTCCTACAAAAGGAATTCTTTATGCGGTTGTCGGAGGTATATTAATGGCCTTCTTTTTCAGACTGGTTGCAGCTTCTGTCTCCTTAGATTTCACAAATCCTGAAACAGATTTATTTACGCCCTATAGTGCTGTTTTTGTTTTTGCCATCGGAATATTCATTTCCAATTTTCTTTGGAATAGCTACTTCATGTTTAAGCCAGTATCTGGGGAACCCGTGTCTTATTCTGATTACTTTAACAAGGGTAATTTAAAGACGCATGGAATAGGAATTTTAGGTGGATTTATATGGTGTGTCGGGATGAGTTTGAGTATGATTGCCTCTGAAAAAGCAGGCTTTGCCATATCCTACGGTTTAGGTCAAGGAGCGACTATGATTGCTGCAGCATGGGGTGTATTTATATGGAGAGAATTCGAAGGGACGAGTCGTTCGACCCAAAGATTAATAAATACCATGTTTATACTGTTCATAGTAGGATTAGCACTTATCATTGTTTCTCGAGGTGTATAAGCATTGATAAGAGATCTATAATTCATTGTATTTTAGAGTACGGTAGTTCATCTTATATACATAATCTATAGTTGGCGTAATACCAAGGAAACTTTTATTCAGAGAACGTGGTTTTATCAAAGTGGCATTAATAGAGAGCATTCCTCCTAAACATAATTTGGATAATGCAGTTAATACATACGCTGCTCAAAACATAATTGATGGGAACAGAAGAAAAAATACAAATTGAATTAGAGGGTGACAGTCATATCATGACAAGCATTGAAACCCCTATGAGACCAGATGCTTTCAATAAAACGGATGATGAAAAAATAGAAATCATCCAGGACTGCTTCAAAGAAATCATGGAAACATTGGGTCTGGATTTGACTGATGATAGCTTAAAAGGTACGCCTTATCGAGTGGCCAAGATGTATGTTAAAGAGATCTTTTCGGGGCTCAATCCTCAAAACAAGCCTAAGGTTTCAGTCTTTGATAATAAGTATGAGTATAATAAGATGCTTATAGAGAAAAATATATCATTGTCTTCATCATGTGAACATCATTTCCTACCTATTACTGGAGTTGCGCATGTCGGATATATCTCATCTGGAAAAGTGATAGGTCTATCCAAAATGAATCGAATCGTGGACTATTATGGTCGAAGACCACAAGTTCAAGAGAGAATGACCATTCAAGTCTATAATGCTTTGAAAGAGGAATTGAATACTGATAGTGTAATTGTGGTTGTGGACGCTGAGCACATGTGTGTTTCTGCTCGAGGAATTAAGGATAAAACCAGCTCAACAATCACTATGGAGTATGGAGGTAAATTCAAAGAAGCATCCTTGCGTGACGAATTTATGAGGTTGATCTAATTATTGATTAGTCCCAAAATAAGTCTACCAAATAGTAATTTACACTTAGAGACAAGAATTTCTGGATAATACATCACATTATAGAGTCGATTATTTCAAGTGCAAAATGACTCATTAATATTGTTCGTAAAGTTTAAACTCATCCTCTCCTTTTGGTTAAATAGACTTCTGTACATAAAATTAGGCGAATAATTTAAAATAGTACGCAGCAAGTTTACTAATCGAATATTAATCATGTGATTATCATCTTGGATAATTTGGTATCCAATACATGATCTACTTAAAGTTGACTAATCAAAAGGTAACCAGGATAGCTTTGCCTTAGAAATCAATTGCCCCAATGTGAGTTCATTCCATTTCCTATCAGGAGCACATGACATACAATCAAGTATTGGCATTAGTTACATACTATTGAACCTGTGATACTATAAAATCAGCTTAAGTGATTGCTTTTATTAATATTATGCACGGAAAATTTTCATAGATTGACAAAAGGGAAATAAGGCATTCGACAAGCCTATAATTCTATCAGCAACACTATTAAAACACTGAAATGAGTACACAAGAGGACACCAAGGCCTTGTTGGATGAAATTGCCTTTTTTAAAAGTCAGGTACAATCTCTTCAATAAAATAGAGCGAAAAATCGTAAGGTAAAAGATTTGTTCAACCGAAGTCATAATCTCTTATGAGTTGCAGATATCAATGGAATATTTTTGGATATGAGCCCTGCATTTACTACTCTTTTATGGTTTACCAAAAAAGAAATAACCGGTAGAAAGTTTATAGAATTTGTGTGTGAGAGATCAGAAAATGTCCATTGCTAAGATGACTGACTTCCTAAAGAATGAACTACCATTAATTCAATTTGAAAATAGATACCTCACCAAGGACAAGGAATTAATCTGGCTCTTATGGAATGCGAGACGAGATACAGAAACAGGATTAATCTACTGTAGTGCTCGAAATATCACCTCTGCTAAGAATCGTGAACTTCGACTCCAAATGATGGAATCAGCTATAGAAAATTCTAAGGAATGTGTCTTAATAACTGATACCGCAGGATTAGCTGCCCCCTTTCCTAAAATAATCTATTGCAATCAAGCATTTACTGATTTGACAGGTTATGCAAAAGAAGAAGTTATAAGAAAAACGCCAAGAATATTACAAGGACCTGATACCAATCGACACATGGCAAAGAATTCGTAACGCCCTTGCAAGTTGGGAACCTATCGAGATAGAAATATTAAACTACAAGAAGGATAGAGCACAATTTTGGGCGAGCTTTTATCCGTCGTACCTATAGTTGATGATACTAAATGGTATACCTATTGGATATCAGTTCAAAACAATGTAACAGAACGAGTCAACTATAGTGTTAAGTTGGAGGAAGAGGTAAATAGTCGTACAAGAGAGCTAAATAGATCCAACGATAAATTGACCCAATTTGCCTCAGTGGTGTTACATGATCTCAAGACACCTCTAAGACGAATTAGTAGCCATCTGCAACTATTACAGTTAAAGTATGCCGATGTGCTAGACGAGGAAGGCATAGATTATATAGATCAAGCTAATAAAAATGCTTCAAATGCCTTTGGGTTGGTTGAAGGAATCTTAAAATACTCGTTGATACATTCTAATAAGGAAGAACAATCTCAAGTAGACCAAAACGCCATTGTCAATGAACTAATAGATATGTACAAGCAACAGATTGTAACTAAATCAATTGCTATTTCATCAACTGACCTACCAAAACTTAGAGCCAATAGTATACAGATCAAACAGCTATTTCAACATCTGATTGCTAATGCTCTCAAGTTAAATACTAATATGAATCCAACAGTTGAAATAAGATCATCTGAAATTGAAGGTGGATATCAATTTGAAATTAGAGATGATGGGATTGGAATTCCTGACTCGGACTTAGATACTATTTTCAACTTGTTTAGTAGAGTACACTCTACTGACAACACAGCAGGTCATAGAGTAGGCTCAGCCATATTTAAAGAAATCGTAAAAAAATCACAATGGCAAAATATGGGTTGCTTCAGAGGTTGATATAGGGACATTGTTCTCCTTCACACTTTGGAGTAGTATTCATTGTATTTGATGTGAATCTGTAAGCTTCCCCATATTAGAACTACTTATTATTCATAATTGAAGAGAAAGAATAGCTTTTCCTCTACAGGGGGTATTCCTTGCAAAGGAAGTTTTTGCGTCTTGGTTTGGAGAAAATTTTCCAAGGTTATCATGTGACCTTTGATAATTATGATTCCCATCCATAATTGTGCATTCTCTAACTTGACTAATATCTTCAAAAATATCTATCTAATACACCTCGTCTAAATGTGACAATGAAGGGTTCGATAAAGACATTTCTATTGGGCTTCCCAGGCTGGATATATGTAAACTCTATCTGATGCATTTGACTACATTCTGAGATGTGCTTTGCTACTAATTCTGGCCCATTATCTATCCGTATCTTTCTTGGTCTACTTATTCTGCTTATTAAATGATTAAACACCCACCACCACTTCTATTACTGGCTAAAGAAAAGTCTATCTCGATATGTAAAGCTTCTCGATTACAGTCATCTATGATTTTGAAAGCTCTAAACCGCTCCTTTTTATCAAACATATCTGTTACATAGTCTATACTCTATGTATCATTTAACGGTGCTGGAACCTCCAAAAACTCTTTAACCCTACATGGTAGGCAACGCTCCACTTTACGCCGCAAGGGTAATCCAATGCCACATAAGTTCTATTTAAACGCTCATGATTTTAACAATTATCCTCTACTCTAAGTTGACCGTAAGCCTTCCAAAATCCCTCTTGTGGATGTAGTTCCACCTTTTGGCGCAAGGCCATCCCTAACTCTTCATTATCCTTATCAATAGGAGTGTAATAAAACAAACTTTTGCTCATCCACATCACTCAGTAGACTCTACTTATACCGTAATGGACAAATTCTCTGTTGATCTGTCACTTGTAGCAGGGCTTCCAAATTCTTTTCAATGGTCTCTATAGCCATCTGGTGGTCTAAGGCCAGAGTGGAATACATCTGTTTTAATCTTCAGTTCTCCATTTCTAATTCTTTTAATCGCTTTAATTCCTTCGAACCAATACCAGCGTATTTACTACGCCATTTTCAAAAACTCAATAAGCTTAATCTGTATTCAGAGCTGATCTCCGATACGATTGTACTCCCTTCATACTCATTTAAAATATTTGAAATCTCCTCAGAACTGAATTCGATCTTTTTCCTAATCTAATGTTTTCAAGTTATTCATACTCTTTACTAATAACCAGTTCGGTCTTAAAGGAAGATTACAATTCAAAATAGACTTGATCCATTGCAAATACAAACATTTTATTAGGAGAACCCCTAACAGATCATGAATTGTCTAATTTGAATAATAAATTTGGATAATTACCAATAGTAAAAAAAAAATTAGGAGAGATAAACAGCTTAGCTAATAACTGATAGATCTCAATCTTAAAAGAACCTTTAAGTTGGAAGATGGATAATATGAATTACTAATAATTAATTAATACTATCTACCCAATCTTATCATTTATTCCTTAGAGTTAGGTAGCTCTAAGTATAAAAACAACTATTTCTGTAAATCTAATTGATAATACCTTTGTCCCACTCTTTCCTATTTATCATAAGTATGTTGGTTTATCATTAGATAGGAATAGAAGTTTTTCATACGATACAGTTTAGGAACCGGTGGTCCTCTAACTTAAGATGAGTTAGAGGTCACCAATTCATAATCAGTACATTAAATTATGGGACATGCTTGAGACACTGTCTGTTAATCAAATAGGATTTGCTCAATTTAATCATAGAACTAAAGAAATACATTTAGGATTAGCCAGTTTCTTGTTGACTTTTGAAGTAGATAGATTTTTTGACTTCGTCACTTCGATGGAAATGAATCTATCAAAAAGAATTAATGAAGATTATCCATTAGACACAAAAAATATAGTTATTCCTACCGACTGTCATGAAATTTCATTATTACTCAGTTTGCGGGAGTTTATGGATATTGTTTTTTTCTTAAGGAATTTACAAGATTTAGTTACCATCAAATTAATAGCGTATAGGTCAAGAACAGACAGAAATAGTGCTATGAATTAATGCAGATGAAATTAATAGAAAGCAATTTTTTAACTACATAGTTGGATTTGCTATTATTATTTCAAGAGGCGCCTTAGTTATTTCTGAATATATTTATCTACCTGTTAAATTTCTCCTATCATGTACACGCTAAGAAATCTTAAATTCTATCAGTACTTTTGATGTTCGCCATAGAAAATCAAAATTGACGAGACCCCACGTGAAAAAAGTTATATCCTTTAAATCAGATATCTCGGATCTAAAAAGGCCTCACAAATTCACATTTCCCTTCTATTATGAACCACATAAACTATGTATGATAGCCGCTAAGGAGCTTCAAGAATCATATTTAATAGATCATCAGTATGATCATAATTTTGGGCTTGATTGTAATGAATCAGGAATGGTGATCGGTAAAATGTTTGGAGTCTTAGTAGTGCAATATGAATCAGGGCAAATCGGATACCTCGGTGCATTCTCGGGGAAATTAGCAGACTCCAATCACCATGAGGGTTTCGTTCCTCCCATATATGACATGCTTCAATCTCAGAGTCATTTCAACGAAGAAGAAGAGATCATTAATAGATATAATAGGGATATCGAAGAAATTGAGTCTGATGAGCTCTATCTAAGTCTCCTAAATGAATTGACAACAACTCAGAAGGAATCAGCACAAACCATATCAGAGATAAAAGCAAGGATCAAAAAGGAAAAAGCTGAGCGAAAGACACTGCGTAAGTCAAAGGAATTCGAACTGTCAGAAGCTGAATATCAAATACTGTTAAAACAGCTTGAACAAAAGAGTATCAAGAGCAGCTATTACCTCAAGGACGAAATCAATTACTGGAAGCACAAAATTGACATTCTGAAGAAACAGACCAAAGGATATCAAAACAGAATTGATGAGTTAAAAGAAAAAAGAAAAAATAGGTCTAATCAACTTCAAAAGCATTTATTTAAAAAATATAGCTTCTTAAATGCTCTGGGTGAACAATTAGATCTCCTCGAGATATTCAACAAACAATTAGGCGTGACTCCTCCTGCAGGAGCGGGAGAATGTGCAGCGCCAAAGCTTCTGCAATATGCCTATATCCATAATCTCCGACCAATTGCCATGGCAGAATTTTGGTGGGGACAGTCACCTAAATCTCAGGTTAGAAAGCATAAACAATTTTATCCAGCCTGCCGAAGTAAATGCGAACCTATCCTTGGTCATATGCTTCAAGGGCTTGATGTTGAGGACAACCCGATTATAGCTCAAACTGATCAAAACCTTATGATCAATATTATCTACGAAGATGATCAGATTGCCATCATCAACAAACCACTAGAACTGCTATCTGTTCCCGGAAAAACGATAACAGATTCTGTTTGGGCTCGTATGAAACTCAAATATCCTCAAGCCACTGGACCACTAATAGTGCATCGTTTAGATATGTCTACTTCAGGCATAATGGTAATTGCATTAACAAAAGAGGCACATAAGTTCCTCCAGCAACAATTCATCAAAAAAACTGCTCATAAGAGATATACAGCTATTCTTGAAGGAGCTATTCCTGAAGAATCAGGTTCGATTTCACTTCCACTCAGAGTAGACCTTGACAATAGACCTCAGCAGCTGGTCTGTTTTGATTATGGTAAAGAGGCCCTTACAAAATGGAAAAAGATTAAAGTAGAAAATGGCTTTACAACCGTTTCGTTCTATCCGCTTACCGGCCGCACCCATCAACTACGGGTCCATGCAGCTCATACTGATGGTTTGAATACTCCAATCCTCGGAGACGATTTATATGGTAACAAAGGTGCTCGGTTGCATCTACATGCAACTGAGTTATCTATTACCCATCCCAAAACACGGGAGCTCGTGAATTTTGAAGTTGAACCTGATTGGCATAAGTGAATCTTCAAGAGCGTCACGTTATGATATTCACCTATTTCATCAAGTCATTCAACTTAGAGTTCATATCCCATTAAACCCGATTAGTGGGATAAACTGCACAGTTCATCTAAAAGCAAAATCAGAAGTGTTACTTCTCAAAAAACTCAACGCTTTTGAGGATATACAATTAACTAAATCATGAAATTATCAACTATCATTACATTATTACTCTACTATTATGTCCATGCTCAAGGGGACAATATATCCGGGACATTACAAGATGACACTGAAACTCCAGTTATATTCGCCAGCGTAGTATTATATGACACTTCTGGGAGCAATCTGATTAAAGTAGAAACTACTGATGATAACGGGAAATTTACTTTGGTTGGGGTTAGTAAAGGTGACTATAAATTGGTAGCGACTTTTGTCGGCCTTGACGACATTACTCAATCTCTAACAGTAGAAAATGAAAATATCCAGTTAGGCACATTAAGATTTGGAATAGGAGGAATACAATTAGAAGAAGCTGTAGTCAAAGCCTCGAGAGTAATGGTCGAGGTTAAACCAGACCGCACCGTATTCAATGTCGACGGAACTGTCAATAGCACAGGATCAGATGCTATAGAATTATTGCATAAAGCCGCAGGAGTCACGGTAGAAAATAACGATAATATCAATGTATTAGGTCAATCGGGTGTATTATTATATGTCGATGGTAAAAGAGTACCAATTACTGGAGATGAACTTACCAATTATCTGCAAAACCTTCCTGCAGAACAAATAGATCGAATTGATATCATCTCTAATCCTGGCGCAAAATATGAAGCAGAAGGAAATCCAGGTATTATCGACATTAGACTCAAGAAAGCTGAAAATATTGGAGCGAACGGGACAATAACCAGAAACTTTAGCCGTAGCAGGAGATCTCGCGGTAATCTCAACTTAAATGCGAATGTCAGAACTGCTAAATTGACTCTATTTGGCAATATCGGATACGATGATAATGCAGGATTCAGTGATTTAATGTTCAACAGTACGCAGAATGATATCTCTCTATTGGAAACGAATTTCTTTGAATGGGCAGGCGGCAGAATCAATTACCGAGGAGGAGTCGATTTCTTTTTAAATGATAATCGCACTATAGGAATATTGACAAGTGGCGGTCAATTTGACAATGAAAACTTGAATACAAATAGAATCAAGATCGGCAGTATAAATACAACTAATATTGATAGTATCCTTGTGGCTAGTAATAGTGCACTATCCAATCAAACTCGAAGAACCTATAATCTCAACTATCGATTCGATAATAAGAATGGCACCTCACTTAACGTAGATTTGGACTATCGGCAATATGATAGCGATAGTGATAGAAATCAACCTAATCAATATTTTGACAGTAGAGAGGAGGTCGTATTAACTGAGGTGATTAACGAATTTGAAACGCCGTCTAAGATAGATATCACCACTTTTAAACTTGATTATAAACTCCCTGCCTTTGGAGGTAAACTAGGAATAGGATCAAAACTCAGCAGTATTGTTAGTGACAATACATTTTTAGTTTACAATCTAATTCATGATCAAAGATTCCGAAATGATAAGAACTCTAACACCTTCAGATATGATCAGATGGTCTATGTGGGATAAGCTAATTATGCCAGGAAAATGAATGACCAATGGAATCTATCATTGGGTCTTCGTGCCGAACAGACTGACGCCATAAGACTTAACTGCATTCAATCCAGAATTAGCGGAAGACCCTATTGAACTCAATTATCTAAGTTGGTTCCCAAGTGTAGAGCTCACCTATCAGTTGAATCCTATGAACTCCTTCAATTTCAATTACGATAGACGTATCAATAGACCAGATTGTAATATCTTCAACCCATTTAATTTTTAGCTAAGTGAAATCTCTTTCGAGAAAGGGAATCCTTTCTTAAGACCAGAGATCGTCAATAATGTCGAATGAGGATACACTTTGAACAATAGATATAATTTCAAACTGAGCTACAGTATTACAACTGATCAAATCACTCGACTAATAGCACCTTATGATTCTGATGCACGAGCAAACTTGTTTACAAGAGACAATTTAGCTAAACAAACTGTTTGGGGCTTCAATCTCAGTGTGCCGGTTGATGTCACTCCATTTTGGAATGCATATACTAACTTCAGTATGTAACACATCGATAATCAGGCAGACTATGGTGAAGGGGCTATCGTAGACATTCAGGCATGGTCATATAATATCTATCAACAGCATACCCTGAATTTACCAAAAGGATTCAAGGGTGAGGTATCAGGATGATTCTCGGGACCCGGAGTTTGGGGAGATGTGTTCAGATATAACACTTCATGGTCGCTAAACTTAGGTATTCAAAAGAAATTCTTGAATGATCAACTCAATGTTAAGTTGGCTTTCAATGACTTATTCTATAAATCTGGCTGGAATGGTAAATCAGAGTTCAATGGCCTGATTTCAGAAGGAAGGGGGAATTGGGACAGTTGTAGAGGCAGCCTAAGCATATCTTATTATTTGGGAAATCAAAAGGTTAGTTCCAGAAATAGAAAGACGGGATTAGAGGACGAAGAAGGTAGGATCTCAAATAACTAATGATAATAACTCTGACCTGCGCTATAAAAAAGAAGGATAGTCGTTAGCGACAATCCTCCGTTTTTATTCTAAACTACTTATTTACCTATCAGGTCTGAACTAAGCCTGTTCGGCATCACCTTCTACACTGATCTGTAGAATATCTCGCTCGAATAAGTAAAGTCCACCTTTATCGTCACCAATCAGCTCGAGTTTATCATTAATCGTACGAGCTAACGACTCCTCTTCGATTTGTTCAGCTACATACCATTGCAAGAAATTATGAGTAGCGTAATCCTTCTCTGAAAGAGCTATATCCACTAATTTATTTATACTTTCCGATACGAACACCTCATGCTTCAATAATTCCTTGAACGCATGGTTAATTGATGGAAAAGTCAATTGCGGCTGCTCCAATGAAGGAATTCGTGCGAAACCTCCTCTATCATTAATGAAATGAATGAGTTTGAGCATATGCATGCGCTCCTCGTCGCTATGTCGGTAAAAGAATCCTGTAATATTATCGAATCCTGGCTGAATCTCTGCCCATGCTGCCATAGCTAAATATACTTGAGAAGACTGCGCCTCTATTTTTACCTGCTCATTTAGAGCATCTTGCATTTTCTTGGTTAGCATAATCTGCTTTTTATTTATTAATTAGTGCTTGAACAAATATTTGACGATTGAAGTTCACAAAATTTGGTAGATTTTTGAGCGTATATACCTAATGTTAGGTATACAGATGTTCCATATCCCCATAAAAAAATCCAAGTTTATAAGACCAAATTCAATTGTACCTTAACCCTCGATCTTTTTGGTACATGATTTTCATCTCATTAGGTAAATACTCATTCCCGTTTCTACAAAACTGCTTCCATGTCACATATTTGTATCACCTATCTTACCAAGTTGTACTTCTAAAATTTCATACTCAACGTTGTATTCCATACACGACCTAAGGCCGGAATAATTCCAGGACCAGGATATGCAGGTGCTCTCCGAGTGAAATAATAATTGTCCAAAAGATTATTCGCGGTAAATGATATTCTCACTGACCCTGAAAGATCATACTGCATAGACAGATCCAACACATTATAGCTTGGAACAATTCCGAAAACTCCCTTGAAAGCGGTTTCAGTGTTTGCGGCGTCCGAGAATTGTCGACCAACCCAAGTCGACTGAATCGAAGTTGAGAATTCCTTAAACCCATAACTTATACCAGACTTGATATTATACTCAGGCAAATCCTCTAATCGATTTCCTGACCTAACACCCACCAATGCTCTATCATTAATCTCTGTGTAAGTTCCATTATTTATCGATCCGTTAATGAACCAGGTCAATCGATGATCCGTCTTTTTATTAAAAGCCCCGAACAAATCTACCTCAAGGAATAATTCTGCTCCATGTATTCGCGCAGACCCGATGTTGGTACGTACTCTTAATCCGTCATCGATTACCTCACCTATACGGTTATTGTATATGATATAGAATAATCCTCCCTCTATAAAAAAGGGAGAAAAATTTCTTTTCCTGATTCCTATATCAAAACTATACCCACTCTCATCTTGAATATCAAGATCTACAACTTGTATGTTAGTCTGGATCTGTATATCGGTGAAATTTATTGCTCGATAATTAGATGTAGCATTAGCATAGAGCTCGTAATTTTTATTGAACTTATTAGATACCCCTAAACCATACAAGAATACTGTCCTTTGAGATGTTGACGATTCAGTAATCTCTTCTTCTATAAAATCATTAAAAGCATTAATCCTAATGGTATTGGTAAAACTTCCTTCAGCCTCTGTAGCTATAAATTCTAACCGGAAACCGGGTATAAGACTCAACTTTGAATTTATATGGAATACATTTTCAGCAAAAAGGGCAAAGTTTGTATTCGGAAATTCGAAGTCAGATTTTCTCCGATTAAAAAAAGAAGTATCGACTCTGGTAAAATCAGCATCACTTCCGTCAGTACCAAACTGTTGACTAAAATTAGTTTTCCCTTTATAGATTCTCGAACCAAATAAGAGCGTATTGTCAATAGAACTGAGACCTTTATAATTAACGGTAACTCGAGTTTCATTACCTAAATTCCTGAATTGTCCATTTAATAAATCTCTATTAGAAAGTGGATCTGATAAATCTGGAGTTTCTAATAAGCCTAATGAAGTCCGACGTGCAGATAATCCAAAAAGGCGATTATAAATCTTGATCTTCTGACTTGATTGATATTCAAGGAGTACAGCCCCTAAATTCCAATTCACCTCAAACCAGTTTCGTTCTCTATTTGAACTCCGAGGATCTAACTCAAAAGCTTCATCCGTTAGTCCTCCAGCCTGTTGGCTGAGGTAATTCATGTGCGTCAGATCAAAACCTATTGACAACTTCTCTGAAAAAGCATATTCCGTATTAATATGGGCACCAACTTGATCGAAATCAGAATTGGGTCTCCAACCTGAACCCTCCTTGTATTGAAAATAACTATAGTAATTTAGCTTACCAATTTGTCCATGGATGCTGTTATAGGTATTTATAAAGTCATTAGCCCCATAGGTATTATGAGATTCCACATTTACTTTTTCGCTAGGATTACCCTTCTTTAGTTTAAAATTAACCATCCCCCCAAATTGACTTCCGTACTGTAGCGCCCCTGCTCCACGAACGACCTCTATCTGTCGCACTGATTGCAGTGGTGGGTTATAATAGCTCTCCGGATAACCGAGGGGGTCAGCGCTCATATCATATCCGTTCTGTCTTGTATTGAAATTAGCAGATCTCTTAGGGCTTAATCCCCTCCCCCCTATATCCAATTGTAGTCCAGCATTATCGCTCTCCCAAATATTTAGACTTGGTACTTTAGAAAAAGCCTGACGTGCATTGTTAGCTGCCTTATTAGCAATTAGTCTCTCAATATTAATGACTTCTGTTTTCTTTCCCACGTATAATCCGCCTTCCTCAACCCCTCTAAGTTGCCGTATCCCAAAAGCATCTGCTTTAGTTCCTATCGTAACTGTCGGTAATTCTACTCGCTGAACCACTAACTGTACAACGACTGTAGAGTCATTATTCAACAAATAAAATCTTTCAATAAGCTGGCTATTAATGTCCTTGAATAAGAATTGGTATTCTAAACCATTAATTAGATCAATGCCAAAAGATCCATTCTCATCAGTATAAATAATATGTTCATTTTCAAGTATTCGTATGAGCACATCAGATAGATTATTATTGTCTTGATCTATAACTTTCCCCTCCAATCTCACCATACTCTGAGAAAACAAAGAAAGGCCGAAACCTATCATGAACATCATTATTCCTATTCTCAACTTCATTTAATCTTTTAATGGTACTATCCATCCATGACCCATTGGATCTTTATGACCATAAACGTCTAAGGTTTCATCAGTGAACACTTGACTTCGTCTAGCATTCAACGAAATTCTACTTTTGACATAAACTTCAGGTTCATATCCATGAAGATTTTTGAATCTATCCCCTAAAAAATGTGCGAATTGAATCATCATGTCTGGCTGAGATCGCAATTGTTGTTTTTGGAACGCGGTCAAGAATCTACTTTGATCTGCCTCTCTTTGAATATCCTTGATTGGGTCTTTAACTATAAATGAGGTATATCCATTTTTTTCCATCAGCATTACTCTCCAACTAAATCGATATCCTCGTTCATGCCAAAAAAGATTTCCAGGATACTGTAAATATCTCATGGGCAGAAATAATTGAATCAATAAATAAACTGAAAGAATTACGCTAATAACCTTGTTCTTTTTGATTGTTCGTTGTTCTGCCCCTGTTAATGATAAGCCTCCGCCGATATAACTCAGAATTTTCTCGTGAGCAGAAGCTGAGAAAAAAATAACAGTCGAAACAATCATGATATAAGGAAACATTCCGATTCTCGGAAAAAGTATACCCGTCATGATGTGAAATACTAATACCGCCAAGTAAGCCACAAATCTAGTCTTCTTCATCCACAAGAATATCCATATGGTCAAGTCATATGCGCAACCTGACCAGCTAAATAAACAAGCTACTTCTCTGAGATTCATGAATTGCCCGATGATGGGTAGCTGATACTTACCTGGCAACCAAGTAGCCATGGGTTGGGCTCTTAACATCCAATCTGGGTTCACTTTTGCCAACCCAGCAAAGAAATAAACGATCGATAATTGAAATTTGAATATTAAAATGTTCCAGTTAGTACATGTCTCTGATCTGATATTAGGAAATAGAACACAATCAACAGAATACCATCTATGGGCTGGAACCCAAATCATCCAAAAAACTACAAGAGAAACTAAGTAATAGTGATTTAGATAGTAGGTCTTATCAATTAGCTCTACATAGGCAAAGAGCAAGAAATGTACAACAATACTAATTCGATAGAGAAAGCCAAAAATGATCCCAATGGACGTCAATCCAAGGAAAAGAAATATCATGTACATTCCATCGCCATCCAACGGTTGTAACCAAGAGAAAAAACTAAAATGGTAAGTTGGATCAATATACAATTCTTTGATCCAGCCTTTTTCATAAGTTCGAATGGAACTATACAATAATACTAAACCAAACGTCAGCCTAAAGACTACCAAAGGTGCAATAGATACACTTTTAAACAGCCATGTATTCAAATCTTCTACTCTGGTATTCATCTCAAACAAAAACAGGCACCAAGAATTTAGGTGCCTATTCTATTAGTCGTGTTTATCAAAACAATTTTGCTTAATCTCCATCATTCGCGCCATCAGCATCCTGTACATTAAGTACCGGAAAAAGATCTGATTTATACAAGGTAACTAAGGCTTGAATGCTATTGTAAAGATCTTCATCGCCAGTGATCATAGTACGATTATCAATCTCATCATAAATGGCTTGGAACTGAGCTTTGATATCAGTATCTAATGATTGTTGATCTATATTTAAAAGAAGATCTTCGTATCCAATACCATCTTCTCCAGAAGAACCTGTCCCAAGATATATGTCTTCCATTTCGGATATAGCTGCTCTAACCATAGAAAGTGCAACATTATCGTTACCATCAATGATCGACTGATAATAGGCTTCAATCTTAGTTCCATCTGGTTCGATTGGCGTATCATTCGGGCCTAATCGGCCTACTGGTATTCCAACCTTATTTTCACGTATATGATCTTCGTGATAAACTAAGCTACGATTGAGCTGAACACTAACTGAACTTCCCAATTCTACTCCACCATTACCGCTAAAATTATCTCGCAACCTTCCTGTCCACCTATCCACAATCAAGTCGGCTTTATCCATCATAGCCGTAATGAGTTCCACTAAGAATACAGCAGTTTTGGTGTTAGCAGAAAAAGTCCCGTTAACATCGACAAGACCATAAAGCAAATAGTCCAAAGCCGGATATCCATTGGCTCTTTGTTGAGCACTGACATTAAAATTGTACGCCTCTGTATCTATAAGCTCCTCAAGAGTAGGAATATCAATCGGGTAAAGATTAGTTGTATTTACTAAATCTGCATTAGCTGTCGCATAATAATTATGAACTGCAGCAGCCTGATAAGCAGTATAAGCTATTAAGTAAGCTCCTCGTAATGATTCCAAATTAGCATCATTTATATCACCCACATAAACTTGTGCAGCTGATAAGAGATTTCCCATAACCGTCTGATATTCGATATATGTAGGAATTATTACAATATCAATCTGATCAATTAATAAGTTTTCAATATTAACTTCTACAGGTTCTGGATCTGGATCCGGATCAGGGTCTGGAGTCGGATTTGGATCTGGATCAGTCATAGTCATTGGATCCTCATCTTCGCTACATGCAATCATCGTTATTGACAATATGACGAATAAAAAAAGGATAACTTTAATTAGATCTTTGATCATATTACATATTATGAGTACGAAGTACAATAAACAATTACTCTGCTATTAGAATGGAACATTAATGAATCCGGGGAATGAGCTGTTTAATTTAACTCTCGCAGCCTCCATTTGTTCATCTGTTATATCCCAAAGAGTTATATCATAGATACCTGATAGCGTATGATTATCACTTGGCCACCCAATTTCTTCGAGTACGTCATAAGCCTCAGCTTCACTCATTCTACCTTCAGAATTGAATGAAAGTGAATAAATAAAACCATAAGCCTCTGATAAGTGATGTAATTTATCATCATCAGTTATATCTGTGATAGCATCATTTAGGTAATGGAATGCCGCAGCTGCTAAACCAGCTTCAACGTAAAGCTTAATATCTTGACGACAAGCCTCAAGAGCTGCTTCATTTACGTTTTCGTCATTTGGACCGAATCCTTCACCAGCTTTTAAAATCGACCTTCCTAATATAAAGGCATCCATGATTCGTTGAGCTAAATTGATTCCGAATGCTTCTTCAGTCTCATCACTGAAATCAAATATATAATTAGCCATGAAGTCTCCATCACCATTAGAGGTATTCGCAGCGTTAGGATATGTCATAGCATTAGCTGCTAAATAACCGAATGCTTCATCCCATCTATGTTGTCTATCAGTTCCATTACTTCCATAACTATTAGTAGATGATTCATTGTTTCCTGATGCATTGTCAGGACCTGATTGAGATAATCTCAAGTAATCATCTACCATTTGATCATACAATAATGGACCATAAAGACCCTTCTCTAAGATCTGAGCATACTCTAACCCATTAGCACTTACGTGACGTCTTCTATTACCAGTTGTAATCATTCCAGCTGTACCATTAGAAGCGGTCACATTAAAGTTTTGGCTTGACTCTACAAAGATTTCAGCTAACTCTTCGAATGCATCAGCTACAGAAGTATTACCATTATCAAAGTTCAACTCGTCAATCTTTGTACGAATATCTGAATTACCCATTGCAGCCTCTGTCGTGAATTGATCACGATTCTCATTTACTAAGGCAGCAGCTATATCAAATGTAATTGGTTCATCACGAGTTACAGATACGATTTCTTTTAACTGAGCTACCCTTCTGATCTGACCATTATACGCTCCAGGAGCAAAAGCCCCTTCGATATCATAAAAAGATGGCACATCAAATCCAGCTAAATCAATAGCTCCAAAAGCGTCCAAATTACTGGCTAAAAATCCAGCATTTTGATCTACTACTGTTACTGGCATTACCTCAATACAATCACAAGTTTGCGCTTCTTTAACAAATCCTGTAGGACATGTAATTGTCACACATGGATCAGGAGTAATTGTAGAGGCATCTGTTATACATCTACAATCTACAGATAGAACCTCTCCTGTTCCACAAGTTGTATTACATGTAATTTCTCCATCATCACATGTGAATCCA
>CACLQQ010000023.1 GCA_902609095.1 uncultured Bacteroidota bacterium
GAAAATTACCTCCTGTAGCGAGGCAAGAGACTATTCCATCTCCTATTAGTGGTGATGATCCTGTTACGACCAACTCTTTCTTGCAACAATTCAATCCTACTTTAGGGAATACTCAACAACGTAGTTTAATGGACTACAGCTTTGGTCTATCTCTTGCTAATCAGATTAAATTAGGAGAGAGTTCAAATAGTTTGGGATATATTTTCTCTGGTACTTATAAGAACTCTACGAGCTTACTTAATGATATCGTTTATGGTGAATATCAGATTGCTTCAGGAGCTAATAATTTTGAATTGGTCCCGGCTTCTGATCAGGTTGGGTTAGTTGGTTCTAACAACGTATTATTAGCAGGATTAGCAGGATTGGCATATAAGACCGAGAGCTCTAAGTATAAATTGACAGTGATGCACCTTCAGAATGGCGAATCCAAATCAGGTCGTTTTGATACTGAGACATTTGATGAGGCTGTTGGTAAGTCAGATTTTGTAGGAATCTCTGACAACTTGGAGTATCAGCAAAGAAGTATGACAAATGTACTCTTGAGTGGTAAGCATATCAATAGTTATGGTGGCTGGGAGATTGATTGGAGATTATCACCAACTCTATCTTTGTTAGATGATCCGGATATTCGAAAAGCAGCGTTCTCTTCAAGAGGGGACCGATTTATCATTAATGCGGGTGAAGGTGGAAATCCAAGTAGAATTTGGAGAAGCCTTGAAGAGGTTAACCTATACGGACGCTTAGATTTTACAAAAGAGCTTCAGATATCTGGTAATGATGCCAAATTCAAAGCGGGTACAAGCTACTTATATAAAGAAAGAGATTACGAAATCTTGACTTATGATATGATGTTTTTTGGTACTCAACCACAATGGACTGGTGATGCCAATGAATTACTCCAACCAGAAAATCTTTATCCTAATGGAGCAGTATATTATGCTTCTGGTAATATTATACCGAATTCAAATGAATATAATTCTACCATTAGTAATGCTGCAGGGTACTTGTCTTTGGAATTTGAACCTATAGATAAGTTGAAGGCAGTATTAGGATTGAGAGGGGAACAATATGAGCAAAGACATACAGGTCGTGATCAAGCAATGAGATTTGTGTTACAAGATTCTGTTGTACTTAACTCTTTTGATTTATTTCTTTCATCTAATTTCATTTATTCAATTACTGAAAATCAGAACTTGAGATTGTCATATTCGAGGACGATTGCACGTCCATCGTTTAAGGAAAACTCATTTGCGCAGATATTAGACCCGCTGACAAACAGGATTTTTAACGGTGCAAGGTTCCCATATGGTGAGGATGCCATAACTGGTGAATTTGATTGGGACGGAAATATTACAGAGACGAGAATCAACAATTTTGATCTTCGCTGGGAAATGTTTGGAAGTAGAGCACAGAATCTTTCGATCAGTGCATTCTACAAAACATTTGCTGACCCTATAGAATTAGTTAGAATACCAGAAGCACAAACCACTAATGAGTTTCAAACTCGTAATGTGGGTGATGGTCAGGTATTGGGTGTAGAGATTGAGTTTGGAAAGAGCTTAAACTTCTTAAGTGAGAGCCTGACAAACTTCACAGTAAACGGAAACTTCACATTTGTACAATCTCAAATTGAGATGACAGATCTTGAGTTCAATTCCAGAGTAGGATTTGAAAAAGAAGGACAAGTGATTAAACGTACGAGACAGATGGCCGGGCAGGCGCCCTATATTATTAATGCTGGGTTGAATTATTCTCAACCAGAGTTGGGATTCAATGCCGGATTGTTCTACAATGTTAAAGGAGCCACATTAACTGTAGTAGGAGGTAGTTTATTCCCAGATGTATATTCAGATCCTTTCCATAGTCTGAATTTTAACTTGAACAAAGAGTTTGGTCCAGATGATAAGTTTTCATTGTCTTTCCAAATTGCGAATATTTTGGGTGATCGACGAGAAGAGTTCTTCCGTGAATTCAATGCCACAGACCAGATATTTAAAGCCTTTTCTCCGGATAGATCATTTAGCTTAGGATTTAGTTATTCCATCTTCTAAATAATATAAGTAAACACTGTTACAAGAAGTAAGCACAAGTATTTTTAGAGGTTATTCAGTGATGAATGGCCTCTTTTTATTTTCAATGTTAACTTTAAGACGATTGAATTAGTAAGATTGTTATATATAAATAGTTAAAAATCAATGTATAATTTATGATTGCGGATAGTGTATAGTACTAATGTAAATTAAATGTTAACAAATATTGATATTGGGTAACATATAGTTTACATTTATAAAGTGCCTTTATTTACGAGATATATAGCCCAAGTAATCCTATGCTTTATTGTAGGTGTATATACGCTTAATGCTAAGGTGTATATGGAGTTAGATTTCGATTTAGTCGATGGCAGAATGTTGATTTCTGGTAGTGTAGAGGGTCAGGAGGGTGTATATATTTTCGATACTGGTAGCTCGGGTATTATTTTGAACGCTCAAAATATTGACGGTGATGATGTTGTGTTGAGTACAATCTATGGTGATCGAGTAGCGGAACTTAGAGATATAAAGAAACTTGATATTGCTGGTTATTATCTCAAAAATCTTAAATCGGTTCTTCACATGAATCTCAGTGAGTTAGTCACTGATGTTGATCAAAGTATACTTGGAGTGATTGGTTGGTCTGTATTTGATCAAGATCAACCAATATTTATAGACTATATTAAAGGTAAGATCATTATTGGTAAGCCAGAGCTTTCTACGAATATCATTGGACATAATCATGTGATAAGATTAGATCTTACAGAGTTAGGGGATGATTTGCCTACTGTTCAGATAGAGGTAAATAATGAAAAATTAACTTTCGCTTTTGATACTGGTTCTCCATTGCATGTCATGTCTTTGTATAAGGCTCCGCCAGTCAAGGGCCAATTGTTTCAAGAGAATCTAAAGTTTAACCAGTACATTACTGTTAAGAAAAGTTTGTTCAGGTCTGAGAATCTTACCGCTTTTAACGAGATAGATGGAATCCTCAGTGTTAATTCATTGAATACTGATTACGTTTTAATAGATAGAAGAGGAAAAAGAATTTTTTTATTTTGGAAAAAGGACCAAACTCTCTAACTCCCCATTAAGAATTTCATCATATGTACGAGAGCTACACTAATAGCCAAGCCTAAGAACACCTTGAATAAATCTAATCCGATCGTTTTCAGTTCTTTTAGCTCAAGTCTATTATCTAAACGATAAGCCATCGCAATTTCTCGTCCTGCTAATAAACCAATAAAGACCCATGTCGTACTCATCGGTAACTTAGCATCCCAAAGCCCCAAGATATTCTGCTTAAAAATGAGGAGAACAACACCGTAGATTAAATCAATGAACGTTGCTGCACGGATATCAGCAGTATTTGTTTTTGATCTGACGATATCTTGGATTTTACCTCCTCTGGAATAAAAGATGTAACCCAGTAAGGAAAGTAAAATTACGAGAGATAAAATGAATTTGGGCAAAGTCATGTCGTCCTTGCCGAGGTATACATAGATGTTTGCCAAGTCCTGAGTTAACCATTGCGTCCATAAAAACCCAGTAGAAAACCACTGAGCCCCAGTCCAAAACTTTCTATTTGTCCAAAATCCTTTACCCGTTCCGTCCAAAGGATTTTCAATAAACCTCTTCTCAGTACTCCGAGTTATCAAAGTATAAATAACGGCAGCCGCACCAAAGGCAATTAAATAGCCCATGATGGACTTATTAATCATACCACCTAAACTCTTGAAACTGAAAAAAGTCAGAATCAAGAAAGTCGTACTAACTGGAATCCCAATTCTGGTTAATCCTAATAATACTAAAGGGGGTAGAACATAGTGCCAGGTGAGTACTTCTGGAATATCAATTTTGTCCAAACGATCAAAAGCTATATCATTACCTCCGAGTCCAAGATGATTTCCCAACCCAAGATATCCAATAATTAGAATGATTGTCATTAGACCTCCAGCAAAAGCCCATAGCTCATACCATTTCCGTTTATCTTCATTGGAAGTAAGGAAAGTCCCTAAGGTCTGTATTACATCGTTGCCTACGACAGAATAGGCTGCTAACGCATAACCAATCCACATCACAATTTCAGGCAAGAGTTCAAATAATTATTGAGTGTTAAAACTAATTTAATTTTGAGATTAAACTAAATATGATGGGGGGTAAATAGCCAAGTATTTACGCTAATCTTTATTCCCCATAAATCTTGACACTTCTAATACTCTATCACCAATAGATTCGCAGATTGAAATCATTTTGATAAATAATAAAGTACCCTCCAAATTGAAGTCGAAATCATCTTTATTATCTATGCTAATCTTATTGGCAGTATCTCTATGAGTATTGATTTTCGTTTCGATTCTTATGGCTTCTGTTGGGTCTGTATGATCATAATGCTGTTGCTTCAAATTATTGTTCATCTCCTTTATGGCTAGACGAACAGCGTCAATGATCTTAAATATTTCTGTCCGTTGAACTGGTGTGAGCCAAGTACGTTTTTCTGACTTTTCTGTAATATATTGACCCAGTTTATAAGTCTGCTCGCCAATTCTCGTTAAATTTTGACTTATCCGAAAATAAGTCCCAACATTTTGAATGATTTTGGAGCTACTTCCCGAGTTAGAATATTTAAATGTTTTGTCTTCTATTCCTACCTGTAGTTCTGAAATTTTCTTTCGATGATTATGTATTTCAGTCAACTTTTTAGTTTGATCATCTATGTTCATTGATTTGAATTGCTGATCAATCAGGTTGTATATGGATTCAATATGTCTGCCTTGAACTTGGAGTTGATGTTGAATCTCAATAGGTGACAACTCTGATAGGGCAAGGATCTTTTTGTTATTCTGACTTTCTTCCTTTAAGCGATCTGGCAATGACCATACAGCCAAACGCATCAAGAATGGAATCACGGTCAACAGAATAATTGTAGTAATAATATTGTGAGTGGTATGAAATGTCGCTAAACCAATAGTTGATAGCTCTTTTGATTCAAATACATTAGCTTGATTACTAAAACTTCCAATAAGGTTTTCTATGAATTTTAATATATAGGGTACAAAAAAGAATAATAGCATTGCCCCAAATACATTGAAGAAAGTATGTATCCGGGCGGATCTTCTAGCATTTAAATTTCCTACTAAAGCTGCAACCTCAGCAGTAAAACAAGTACCAATGTTTTCTCCGATAATCATATAGGCTGCCAGATCAATTGGTAACCAACCATTAAATGTCATGGTCAGAGTCAGAGTCATGGATGCCGAAGAGGATTGAACAAGTAACGTGATGATTAATCCGATTAGAACAAAAAGAAAGTTGGACAAGAGTCCATAGGACATAAATCCCTTGATATAATCATAGACAACCTGGTTTTCGAATGTAGGTAATGAAGTCTTGAGAAAGTCTAAGCCGATAAAAAGTAGCGCAAACCCTAATGCTACTTCACCCCAAACTTTTTTTCTCTTATTGGATCTGAAGTATAAGGGAACAGCAAGAGCTACAATTGGAAGAGTTAAGTAACTCAATTTCAACAAGAAACCTCCAAGCGAGACAATCCAGGCTGTAATTGTTGTCCCAATATTCGCTCCCATGATGAGACCTACTGATTGTCTAACGGTGATTAATCCTGCGTTAACAAGACTTATGATCATCACAGTCGTTGCTGATGATGATTGAATCAACCCTGTAAATATTGTTCCAAAAGCTACTCCATTAAGTGAGCTACGGGTTAATCTCCGCAAAAGCGCACGAAGTTGAGCTCCAGATCCTTTCTGGATACCATCGCTCATCACCTTCATGCCATAAACAAAAAACGAAAGTGAACCCATAATTTGAAGAATTATAACTATGGCACTCCAATTCATTAAGCTTGATCTGTTTAAGAACAAGATAGCATGAATCGATTAATCTATTTAGCTATCTATTGACCTGTTTATATATGTACCATCAGATTTTAAATTAATTTTGTGTTCCGTAATGAAATCAGCTTAGAATGTCCAAATTTATATTCGTTACGGGTGGTGTAACTTCCTCATTAGGGAAAGGTATTATCTCGTCTTCTTTAGCCAAATTACTTCAAGGTCGGGGCCTCAGTGTAACTATTCAAAAATTTGATCCATATATCAATGTTGACCCAGGAACATTAAACCCATATGAGCATGGCGAATGTTTTGTTACTGACGATGGTGCAGAGACAGATTTGGATTTAGGCCATTATGAGCGTTTCCTTAATATAAGTACTTCTCAAGCGAATAATGTTACTACCGGTCGAATTTACCAGACTGTAATTAATAAGGAGAGAGACGGTGCATACTTAGGTAAGACAGTGCAGATCATACCACATATTACTGATGAGATTAAGCGTCGAATTAGATTATTAGAGGATGAGGATAAGTATGACATTATTATTACGGAGTTAGGTGGAACAGTGGGTGATATTGAGTCTCTTCCATATTTGGAGGCTTTGAGACAGATAAAGAGAGAACTTAAGAAAAAGGATTGCTTAGTAATTCACCTTACTTTGATACCATATCTAAATGCCGCTGGAGAGCATAAAACTAAGCCTACACAGCACTCTGTAAAAGAGTTACAGATGGCTGGTATCATTCCTGATGTATTAGTTTGTCGTACTGAGAAGCCAATAGCAGAAGAGATTAAGGAGAAGTTAGCTTTATTCTGTAATGTGGAGAAACAAAATGTAATTGAGGCTATTGATACAGATACTATATATAGAGTACCATTATTGATGGAAGGGGAGCAACTGGATGATATCGTAATTGATCACTTAGAGTTGGATCCTTCTAAGTCACTCAGCTTAACTAAGTGGAAGGAATTTCTCTACAGATATATGAATCCTAAGTTTGAGGTCAATATTATCTTGGTAGGTAAGTATAACGAGTTAGCAGATGCTTACAAGTCTATCTACGAGGCATTAGGACATGCGGGTGCTGAGAATTATTGCAAGGTCAATGTCGTACCTATTCATTCAGAAAACTTGGATGATACTAATTTACCTCTTGAGATACATAAGATTCATGGCCTCATCGTAGCGCCTGGATTTGGAGATCGAGGTATCGAAGGTAAAATTAAAGCGGTACAATACGCCAGAGAAAATAACATACCATTCTTAGGGATTTGTCTAGGCATGCAATGCGCTGTAGTAGAGTTCTGTCGTAATATTGTTGGCTTGAATGATGCGTCATCTGCAGAGGTGAATACTGAATCGACTCATCCTGTCATTAATCTTATGATTGAACAAAAGAGGATTAGTAAGAAAGGAGGGACAATGAGATTAGGGGCTTATCCATGTGACATATATCCAGGTACATTAGCCTCACAAATCTATGGTCAAAAGACTCAGATATCTGAACGTCATAGACATAGGTACGAGTTCAACAATGCCTACAAAGCTCAGATAGAATCGAATGGTTTAATTCCTTCGGGAATCAATCCTCAGACTAACTTAGTTGAGATAGTCGAGCTTTCTGATCATTCATTTTTTATCGGAGTGCAATTTCATCCAGAATATAAGAGTAGGGTAGAGGAGCCTCATCCATTGTTCGTTGCTCTTGTAGATGCGGCAATCAAGTACAAGAATGCTGAAAACTTAGCTTCGTCGCATTGATGAGAAAGCTCAAGCTTGATGAGCTCAATCGGCTTGACCGTGAGGAGTTTCAAAATGTAGATAAAATACCAGTAACGGTAATTTTGGATAACATCAGATCTGGTATGAACGTAGGTTCATTTTTCAGAACTTCTGATGCGCTGCGGATAGAGCGAATAGTGCTATGTGGGATAACAGCTCGACCTCCACATAAAGGAATACTGAAATCTGCAATTGGAGCTTCGAATACTGTTAACTGGAGCTATGTTGAACATATCTCTGAGGTAATCACAGATTATCAAACGAATGGATATCATATTGTTGGTATAGAGCAAACTACTCAGTCTCAATCGTTAATTGATTATCAGATAGATCGGAATAGAAAATATGCCGTAATCTTTGGTAATGAAGTGAATGGTCTCAGTTCGGAGATCCTTTCAGACTTGGACGATTGTATTGAGTTACCACAATATGGTACTAAGCACTCTCTTAATGTTTCCGTCTGCGGAGGTATTGTACTTTGGCATTTTGCCTCACCACTCCTGCAAGGGATGAATTAGCGATAATCTAATCGGATACCAACTCTTACAACTATGGATAATTGGCCTGCAGCAGTGTCTACATTATTAATATCTACGCCAAAAAATGGGGCCATTTCATGCCAAGAGATATCTGGATAGTTCTTGTAGCGTATTAGAGGGGTTATGGTAATGACATCTGTAAGACCAATATCTAATCCCAATCCAGCTTGAAAATTTGCATCAATATTTCCATCGGTATAATTGTCATTGACTGCTTTAGTCGAGTAGTCAGCTCCTACACCAGCCATGAGGAACAATCCTTTTTTCATGAATGTGCCTTGTTTGCTAAAAGTCGGACAATCACAATCGCCTATGAGATCTAAAAGGTAAATATGTGTTACCAGTCCAGCACCGATTTGTCTTAGACCTAATTGACTGGAATTGAGTTCGATATTAGTAGTGGCCTGATGATAACTGATATAGGGGAAGAACTCGACTCTTTTATCTGGAAGCCTCAACCAATAGTCGAAAGCGAATTCTAAAGAACTTGAAAATACTCGTTCATTACTATTTAGTGAGCCTGAAGAGGGTATAGATTGAAAGAAATCATTCCAGCCTTCATATTGATTTTTATTATAATGAGTCCTAAATCCGATTTGACTCTGTAAACTTAATGCAAAAACCATTAAGCTAACGCTCAATACAAACTTCCTTATCATCCTTAGCAAACGCTGATTATGGATATATCATTTTATAAAGTGGTCATAAACTGGAATTGACATAGAGGGTATCTATCTTTGCACCTCCATGAAGACAAAAAACTTAAAAGAGAAAGTCGAGGTAATCACATTAGGATGTAGTAAGAACCTTGTGGATTCAGAGAATATTGTTACCCAATTAAAGGGTAATGAAATTGATGCATTCCATAAGCATGAAGATCAAAATGCTGATGTGGTTATAGTCAATACTTGTGGATTTATTGATCTCGCTAAAGAAGAATCTGTGAATACAATCCTGGCTAATGTGGAGCGCAAAAAAGCTGGTGAAATAGAAAAACTATATGTAACCGGATGTCTATCACAGCGATACAAAGATGATTTGGAAGTAGAAATTCCGGAGGTGGATGCCTATTTCGGTACCATGGAGCTACCTGGCATTTTAGCTAAATTTGAAGCAGACTACAAGCATGAACTCATCGGTGAGCGTAAGATATCTACCTTACCGCATTATGCCTATCTCAAAATTTCTGAAGGCTGTAATAGAACATGCTCATTCTGTGCGATACCTCTGATGAGAGGAAAGCATATATCAAGGACTATTGAAGATTTAGTGAGAGAGGCTAAGGAATTGGCTAAGAGAGGTGTGAAGGAGCTCATGCTAATAGCTCAAGAGTTGACCTACTATGGTTTAGATATCTATAAAAAGCGAGAATTACCTAAACTACTTAGAGCACTATCGGAGGTAGAGGGCATCGAGTGGATAAGGCTACACTATGCCTATCCGACTAAGTTTCCATTGGAGATATTTGATGTGATGGCAGAGTTGCCTAAGGTTTGTAATTATCTGGATATACCTTTGCAGCATGGTAATGATGGAGTTTTGGATCGAATGCGTAGACATATCACTCAGGCAGAGATGCGAGATCTTATAAGTAATGCTAAGTCGCTTGTCCCAGATATAGCTATAAGAACAACCTTCATGTTAGGATTTCCAGGTGAAACTGAACAAGAGTTCGTAGATATGTGTGATTTCATTGGAGACATGAAATTTGATCGGGTTGGTGTCTTTCAATATTCTCATGAAGAGGATACCACGGCACATCAATTAGTTGATGATGTCCCAGCTGAGATTAAGGCTGAACGTGCTAATAGACTCATGGAAATACAACGTGAGATCTCATATGATCATAATGCTGCTTTAGTGGGCAGAGAATTGAAGGTATTATTTGATCGAAAGGAAGGCGGGTACTATATTGGACGTACTGAGTATGATTCTCCAGAGGTTGATAACGAAGTTCTTGTTGATTCTAAAAAATACTTCTTGAGAATTGGAGATTTTTGCAGAATCAAAATAACGGACTCTGAGGATTATGATCTTTATGGAGTCCCTGTTGAGTAAGCTTGAGAACCAACAGGGGTATTTCGTGTTTTGTATTGCATGAAAGATTCTTCTGATAGTCCAAAACTGTTTGAGATCGAGATTAATCCATATCTTCAGTGTTTGATAGCATTGATCGCAATACCCACGTTTACACTTTTATTTTACTTGCCACATTGGATCGGATGGATAGATATACCTGATCACCAGGCATGGACAGTTTCTGCCTCAATGGTGCTTATGTTTGCAGTTTGTAATAGTGTGCTGAGTCTTGGTGCCGACAATGTGACTCCTTATTGGAACAAGTCTATCTATTCCTTTGTCATTTTATGCATCGTAGGAGGACTTATGGCTTGGTATTTTTCTGGATTGAGTATCTATGAGGCTAAATCATTCAAGTGGATTTACGTGGTATTTACTTTTGGATATTTACTGTTCCTGTCTATAGTAACATTAATGCGAAAAATTGTGATGATTGCTCAAAAACAAGATAAGCGCTTACGGGGTGAATCTGACGAATAAAAATAGATGGATAGAACTCTTATAATTAGCATAGTTTTCTTAATGGGTTGTCAAACAAAGTCACAACGAGAATTGGCAGCTGAGGACGCAGCGAAACAATTGTATACCCCTCAGGCGGAGTTTCCAATGGAGATTGTTCCAATTCAAAAAACATATGTGGAATGGCAGCAACGACTCTCGAGGTTAGAATTTTCAGTGTTACGTAATGCGGGAACAGAGCGTGCATTTTCTGGAGATTTATGGGATCACAAAGGAGATGGCATCTATTGCTGCCGTGGATGTGGTTTAGCCTTGTTTGACTCTAAAACTAAGTATGTGTCTGGTACCGGATGGCCGAGTTTTTACAAACCGATTAAGGTCAACTATATAGAGGAAGAAACCGATTATAAGTTAGGATATGCTCGCACTGAAGTTCACTGTGCAAGATGTGAAGGCCATTTAGGCCATGTCTTTAGGGATGGACCTGAGCCTACTGGATTGAGGTATTGTATGAATTCTGTTTCTCTTGATTTTGTAAATCGGGGCAAGAATTATAACTTCACGTTAGAATAAAGAACCAACGACCTTTCGCTGATCTTTTTTTTTAAACCTAAATATTATTTTTAGATTGCTAAGTGTTTGGTGTTTTACCCTTCTTCTTCAAAATTTACAGGAACGACATATACGTTGAATGGTTTCAATTCGGTATTATCGACCTGCTTGCAATTTAGTGCTTGCTTTATGGTATTATCTAAATTAGAATCTGTACCGATCACGATGAGCTCGTCATCTTCGTTTATCATAAACTATACTTTAATCGTAGTGTCATCAATTCTGCTGTAGTCGAGATCTAGATTTTAATCAGAGATCTAATGTCTTTAGTTACGCTAACAGTGTTGTTAGCTCCTTCATTGATTGGAGCTGCGATCGCCGTCGCTGCGAAATTAGCAGCAAGTGCGAGAGATAAAACGCTATTCTTAAGATTCATAAGAAGATGATTTAATGTAGTGAATAATTAATGATTTAGTCTTTCTATTTTTCTTGATCGCACTTATGAAATCAATATGTTTTGTATGCTATAAAAACGCTGGATATTCTCTGCAGGTTACGTGTAGAATTGCTTAAAACGCAAATGCTATATGAACGGATTGATTCTATCGATAAACGTTAGCAATAAAAATACAGACGACTGAATGACTGAAAATCAATAATTTGTGAAACTGCTAATATTTCAAATTGAATTGTTAAGGTAGTCTTAACAGATTAAATCCGTGACTAAGAAAACTTCAAAATATACTTGTTCTTTTTACCATTTTCGACCATCATGTAGCGATTGTGGATCAGATTTTCAGCAGTGACTCGATCTTCATGGGATCCAATTTTTACTTTGTTTACTGATATCGCATTGTTTTTGATGGCTCGACGAGCATCTCCATTAGATTGGCAAATATTACCATGCATTGTTAATAGATCAACGATGCCAATGCCAGGACTATCAAGTGGTAGCTTAATCTTTATAGAATCTATTTCTTGAGATATCGTTTCGAAGTCTTGTTCACGTAGCGATAGTAGCTGTTCTTGAGAGGCTTTCTTGTTGAATAAGATTCCTGAGACATCTAATACACTGTCATATTCTTCTTTAGAATGAATTCGACTAGTGATTTCTTCTGCTAATATGGCTTTTCTACCTCTCGGGTCATCCGCCATGTCATTTTCAATAGACTCTATTTCTTCTTTCGACTTAAATGAGAAGTATCTAAAGAATTTAGGGAGATCTGCATCATCGGCATTAACCCAGAACTGATAAAACTTATATGGCGATGTCATATTAGGATCTAACCAGATATTACCTTCTTCAGATTTCCCAAATTTCTTACCATCAGCTTTAGTCAACAGCGGTGAGGTAACGGCATAGACCTTACTACCTGTAACATTACGACGAATGAATTCTGTTCCAGCTGTAATATTTCCCCATTGATCAGAGCCTCCCATCTGATAAGTACAATTATGATGTTGATATAAATGTAGGAAGTCGTTGGCTTGTAGCAATTGATAGCTAAACTCTGTAAACGATAGTCCAGATTCCAAACGTTTCTTTACGGCTTCCTTCCCTAACATATAGTTGATGGTAAGATTCTTACCTATATCACGGAGGAAATCTAAGACGTTCATGTTTTTATAGAAGTCATAGTTATTCACCATCTCCGCCTTATTCTTACCGCTCTCGAAGTTTAAGAACTTAGAGGCCTGTTCTTTCTGAAAGTGTAAATTCCTGTCTAACTCATCATATGATTTGAGTTGACGCTCCTTATCCTTACCTGACGGATCGCCTATACGCCCAGTAGCTCCGCCTAGGAGGAAAATTGGCTTGTGACCTGCTCTCTGCCAATGCGACAGGATCATGATCTGTACATAGTTGCCTATAGTTAGCGATGGGGCTGTTGGGTCGAATCCGATATATCCCGTACGCATACCTTTCTCTAAATCATCTTTCGCTCCAGGAGTAATATCATGAAGCATTCCTCGCCATGTAAGTTCGTCTATAAAGTTCATTATAAGAGCAGTGTATTAAATCGTCGCAAAAGTAGAATAATCCGATCGAACGATTATCTATATTAGCGACCTATGATTAAGAGGTTAGCCAGATGAGTTTAGAGAGATTTATAGCTAAGAGACTATCGCTATCTTCTCGAGGTAATTTTTCTGCTTTGATATTACGCATTGCTGTGATATCTGTTGCGCTCAGTATGGCCGTAATGATTATTACCACCTCTGTAATTACCGGTTTTAAAAACGGCGTAACTTCTAAGGTGCTCAATTTTTGGGGGCATATTCATATTACTGATGGAAATGTGGGAGACTCTTTTGAGTTGATACCTATTGATATTGATACTACACTGATAAACAAGATTGAATCTATAGATCAGATTACCTATCAACGTCCTCCAACCTTAATCGATCCAGACAGGATACTTCCAGCTTTAACATCATTAGGTGGAGTAGATCGAGTAGAGACTTATACAGTTGTTCCTGCAATTCTTAGCTCTAAATCTGATTTTGAAGGAGTGCTCCTTAAGGGATATGAGTCTGACTATGAACTTGATCAGATTAACCAGTATATCAAGGATGGGTCTTTTATCAACTATGAGCTGGATGCTCCATCGAGGGATATAGTTCTATCAGAGCAAATGTCCGATAGGATGGGATTTGGGGTTGGGGATCCTTTGATTTTGAACTTTATGTTAGACGGGCAGCAGTTCAAGAAACGATTCAAAGTAAGTGGAATATACAGAACTGGATTAGAAGAATATGACAGACGCTTTGCACTTGTAGACACCCGTATTTTAAGGGAGGTCTTGGACTGGAGTGATAATCAAGTGAGTGGGTTAGAAATCTATATAGATCATCTCGAGGATATCACCTTGTTAAACGAGTACATTTACTTTGAGCTATTACCAAGGAACTTATATAGTGAATCCATCAAGTCTAAGTTTTATCAAATATTCCAATGGCTCGAACTTCAGAATATCAATGAGGATGTCCTCATCATACTAATGATCCTGGTTGCAATCATTAACATGATTACTGCCATTTTAATTTTTGTGTTGGAGAATACGCAGTTGATCGGCCTTCTCAAGTCAGTAGGGGCGTCAGATTGGTCAATAAGAAAGATATTTCTATATAATGCGGGAGAGATTATTATTAAGGGAACGCTGTTTGGTAATATCCTTGCATTCATATTATGTTTTATTCAATTCGAGACAGGCTTCCTAAAGTTGTCAGAGGCAGAGTATTATCTGAACACCGTACCTATAGAGTTTAATTGGCCGATGATTCTATTAATAAATGTTGGAACCGTTTTAATTACCATTCTTTTCATGATTATTCCAACATGGATCGTAACTAAAGTGAATCCTGTCAAAGCCCTTCGGTTTAGTTAGGGAGATCAGTAACAACATATTCCTACAGACAAAAAGGATCATTAAATTTAGTGAATCAGTAAAGTGTTAAAATAACACAGACTTACTTGATTATAATCAACAAATTTTTTTGAGGCATCTAATACTATCAATATGGCAGCACACTTTAAATCTGGGTGTTGATCGTGCAAACAATAGAGATGATTTAAAAAAGGTAAGAATTATTAATACTCTATGTGCCATAGGGATAATTTAATATGGGATATGGGTCGTCTATTATTTATTTGATGGTATTGGTATTACGGCTGTTGAACCAGCCATACCGATTGTGTTTTGTTGGTTGTGCTGGCAGCTAATACATATGGGTGTTTCTCAATAGCAAAGTACACACTTTATTTCTCTACAGTCTTAAATTATATTTATTATGATATGGCTCATGGAGCTAAGGATGGGACAGAGTATCTATTATTTATCACTTGCATATTAGGCTTGATGTTCTTTGATAAGATCAAAGTATTAATGGCTCTATTCACCATTAATATCAGTGCGTTTTGGTTGATAAAGTATACGCACACGATCATGTCACCTTTAGTTTTGAGTGGGCATACTTTATATGGACCCAATATCATGTCAACGTTTACCATTTTATTTGCGATTGCCTATTATTTCAAATTTGAGAATAGAAGGCAAGAAAATCTATTGACTCAGCAATCTGAAAACTTAGCCAAGGAGAAGAAGAAGTCAGAGCAAATGCTACTCAATATTTTACCTGAGGAGATAGCTAATGAGTTGAAAAGAATTGGTAAGAATATTCCGAGGCATTTTGAAATGGCAACGGTCATATTCACTGATTTCTGGAGTTTACATCAATATCTCCAGAGATGACACCGATGGAGTTGGTCCATGAAATCAATGTTTATTTTACGTCCTTCGACAGAATCATATAAAAGTATTGTATCGAAAAAATCAAGACTATCGGTGATGACTACCTTTGTGCTGGTGGGATTCCAGTTCCCAATGAATCCAATCCGTTAGATGCAGTAAGAGCTGCTTTAGAGTTTCAGGAAATCATGGAACAACGATAAAAAGAAAAATTAAATTCAAATGAGCCTCTTTTTGATTTTAGAATATGCATTCACATTGGCCCTGTATTAGCAGGAGTTGTAGGAAAATCTAAGTTTGCCTATGATATATGGGGCGATACAGTAAACACGGCATCAAGATTAGAAACGACATGTGAGATTGGAAGGATAAACATATCTCAATATACCTATGATCACATCAAAGATTACTTTCATGTTGAGTATCGAGGGAAAGTAGTGGCCAAGCATAAGGGGCAGATAGATATGTATTATGTCAGTGGAGCTAAGTCCAGCCTCAACTAATTCTAACTCTCTAATAGAAGATTACGTCGCCTTTGGGCGTTGATAGTTGTAAGCTTATTTTTTCTTCTCCTTGATTGAGTTCACTCAGATGTATATCTAACTATCTGTATAGTTCTCTGACTGTATTCACCTCCTTAGTTGCTATGATGATCGTATTTACCTCTACATCCTTATGTTCTAACATATCGGCAGGGTGTTTGGGAGATTGGCTCCAATCTATATAGAACGGGGCGACATCAATTAGTGGAGAGTGATAAGGTAGCGTCATTCGCCATCGGATGTAATTACCATTGATGGTTTGCCGCTCACCACCAGATATTTGTCCTAATTAATCATTATGCTTACTCAATATGACAGCCTTTTCTTCGATTTGATCAGTGCTGTACGCTATTCTGGTTATTCTGGGGCTCTTGATAAGATCGATTCCCATCCAGCGGCTATTCTGCATCGAACTATCTGAATCTGGTGCTAAGATCTCAAAGTAACTTTTAGTACCTAATTTTACTAAAGCGTTCTTGGTACCCTGAGTAGTATGATATCCTCCAAAGATAGGTTCTATACCTGTCTTTTCGGCGAATAATCTACATCCAAAATCTAAATCTGGAACAGCCCATACGATATGATCTATTAAGTCTATAGTCTACGGTAGTGATTTTATTATTTTCTGAGAAACATCCTTTGCACTGCCTACGGCTCCTTCCATATAGCTGGGATGTACTCGTGCTGTTTCTGATCCAGCTATGTGTAATCGATCAAACGCATATGCTTGCTTATAGATCTTATGCCCATTGTTTTGATGGGAAGTATTGCACTTTCATAAGGTAAGAAAGTATATTTTTCATTTCTCCATATAGCTTCTTGATAGTCTATGTAATCATAAACTACTTTAACAAAGTACTTTTCTAATTGAGTAAGGCATAAGGCTATACGATCTAACTGATTTAGGCTACAATAAGCAGAATTTAGGAATCCTATTAGGCTGTAGTATTGATTCTGATGATCTGTGTGTTTATACATTTCAGGTATGGGTCCCACATTACTAACAATTGTTCCGCTGAGATTACCAGTACGCCAAAATGGTTCTCGATAGTTAATGCCTATTTGATGGATTCACCCATCCAAGAATGCGTATTAAGGATAGCTCTGGTGGATTCAGCTAGCTCAGGAGATAATTTTATGGAGTTCAATAATAGGTATGGCGGAAGCGTACTGATCA
The DNA here is from genome assembly GCA_902609095.1 of uncultured Bacteroidota bacterium. GTDB lineage: Bacteria > Bacteroidota > Bacteroidia > Chitinophagales > Saprospiraceae > GYS-P2D. Next base: position 17,270 of record CACLQQ010000023.1, read on the forward strand.
TAATCGATCCATAATATGTTTTCTGATCTGTCTTAACTTCAACCCCTTCAGAATTAGCGTTAATTGAATAAACTGATTATTTAAATCAATTTCTGTAGTTCCTTTAATCCGCTCATATAGACTGTCTATGAGATGTGTGCTGCCTCCTTTGATCCGATAACTCGGATCAGTGTTAGGAGGAAGTGTAACAATCTGAGGAAGGCTTGAGGAGATAGGCTCATACATTGCAGTACTTCCCAAGACCTGCTCAAAAATTCCAATATTCAGTTCTCTTAACAACTCGTTTGGATGCGTATGTTTTTTGCCAAGCCAAGTGGCTCCCATTTCGACTCGGCGCCCATGTGCAGTTCGCTTAGTCAGTATTCTTCCTCCGATTCTATCTCTGGCTTCTACGATACTTATAGCTAATCCTGAATCTCGGAGGAAGTAAGCTATGCTAAGACCAGACAAACCAGTACCGACAATGATTATGTGATTGTTCTGCATGTTTTAGTATCGGCCATGGAGTATTTCTAATCCACCCTCTGTTAACCACAATTCCTTATCCGAGTTTATGCTTTAATAGTGATCCATTATTGGCTCTCTGATTCTCTAATCTATTGCTAAGATCAATCCTTTGAGATATTTACCCTCTGGATGATATATACTAACAGGATGATCTGCGCCTTGAGATAAATGGTGCAATACCCTGCACCTTCGCCCAGTCTCTATAGCCGCTGCAGTAATGGTATTGTAGAAAAGTGCTGCATCAATAACCTGAGAACATGAGAAGGTAAAAATGAGCCCACCTGAGCTAACTTTAGATATCGCAGCAGCGTTGACTCGTTTATAGGCTTGAACTGCGTTATGCCTTTTACGAATACTCTTAGCAAATGCTGGAGGGTCTACAATGATTATATCAAAATCATCTTGACTTATAGATTTGATATATCGGTTGACATCTTCTGTGAGTGACTGATGATTATTGTAGTACCCATTAAGTTTGAGATTATTTTCTACTGCGGACATGGCAATTTTAGAGGCATCAATGCTACATACATTTTTGGCTTGATGATTTAAGGCATAGATGGAGAATCCCCCGGTATAGCAATAGAGATTCAGAATACTTTTATTCTTACAATACTGTTTAAGAAGCTGTCTATTATCTCGTTGATCTAAGAAAAATCCTGTTTTCTGACTATTGATAAGGTCAATTTGAAATTTGTTGTCGTTTTCAGTGATTACAACTGAAGTATCAGAGCCAACTAAGCATCCATCGTTGATTTCTTGGGCATAATCTTGCGGTAGGGTATTACTACTCTTGTCATAAATTGTTTTCAGTTTTGCACCCAGACACTTTTGCAGTGCATTGGCAATATGACTGAGCATTTTATGGATACCGATAGTATGACACTGGATAACGGCAACGTCACGATAGATGTCTATGATTAGGCCTGGCACGCCATCTCCTTCACCATTAAATAATCGATAGGTATCAGTATGAGTGTTAGGCAGTCCAATCTGAAATCTTAGTGTTGAGGCATCTGATATTTTACGATCCCAGTAGTCTTGATCAATTTTCTCTCCATTGAATGATAATAGTCGCACCAGTATGCTTCCATCTTGATAATATCCAGTGGCGAGGTACTCTTTTGTCTTAGAGTGAATCTCTACTATCGTACCATCATCAACAGGATCATGTGGTAATACTCCTCTGCTGAAGACCCAAGGGTGTCTCCTTTTAATAGATTCAATACGGTCCCTCTTGATATATAATACAGGATATTTAGTCTCCATGGGGCGAAGTTAGTTATTCACATGGTTTGAAATAAATTATCTTTTATTCTAATTAATAATCAATTGTTTATACATTAGTTTTTTATTTAATATGATACAACCGAATGGTAGAAAAAATATTTCTACATCCAGCCGTATTAATAGCCTCGGGATTTGAATGTTTGGATTCAGCAGATGTCCGTTTCCTCAATGCTTGTAAGAGACACTTTAATCCTATTAAGGATAACTTTGCTCAGATACGTTTAATCACTCCACTCGACTTTGAATTCGGAGGTATATTCAATCCTACTAATCAGATGATTGAACCTTTAGTTGGGTATAAACAAGCTCAAGAGTGGATTCCAGATTTTCCGTATTTGAATCAGCATCAGATTCTCAAGTACTTATATCAGGAGCGCTTGGAAATCACCTTTCAGAAAATTACTCACGAGCTGCTTCAAACTATTAAAGCGTCCTTAGGGTGCAATGACACGAACATTGCGCGATTGTTCGATAATCCTAATACGAGTAGCCGGGCAATTAAGATCATCCAAAGTACGGAGGCATTCAAAAAGGTTCATGCACTCCATAAATGTGGATTGGGAAATCGATTGTCAGATGCCTTTTCTTGGGTCTTTCATAAGTATCGCTTAAATCATTTAGACTAAGAGTATATAGAGGTTTTTTAAGATTAGCTTTAATCCATAAGAATGCTCATCTTACTATCGTGATATCCGTTTGATCATTGTTTTGTTTGCGATATCCAACATGATGTCTTGTAGGTCAAGTTATCTCTCAGCTGTTGATGAAGTTCCCATTATCATCTTTGACATAGAATTATTTTATCAGACATTGGATCGAATGCAAGAGGATGAATTTTATGAATCTATTGTTCAATCCGACTATTTTGAAAAAGGAAGTAATGGATTAAAAGCCTTAATTAAAAAAGATGGTCTACAGGCGAAAGAGCTTATGATCTATATGCAAGAGCATCAGGATTTTTTTACGTTGATTAGGAAATATTTAACTCGTGATCAAGAGTACGTTTCGATGACTCACGAAATACTCAATCAGTTTGATCAAGCCTTACCGGATTCAAAATATAAACCAATCTATTTTTTAGTAGGTCAGAATAAGCATGGAGGAACCCTCACATCTGATGGCTTCATCATAGAGCTCCAAAAAATATATTGGGCTTGAGTGGAATAAAATGGGGTATATTAGATTCCAACAAGTTTAGTTTTCACCAAGATTTGGATCAAATGATTGCTCATGAACAAGTTCATGTAACTCAAAAATCAACTTATCTGAATGGTTCATTGCTTAAAATGACAATCAATAAAGGGATTGCAGATTTTATCTCTTATCAGGTTACAGTTAAGCGGGGTAATGAAAAGAGTTATGCCTATGGAGATGCATATTTTGAATCACTCAGAAATGAATGGTTAGAAGACCTGAATCAACCTATAAATGAGGTGCGAATCAAATGGATATAGAATTGGGGTAGGAAATCAGATCGACCATATGACTTCGGCTATTACATAGGCTTCAGAATTGCTCAAAGCTATTATGAAAAAAACGGCGCTAATACGCAAACACTTGTAGAAATGAGAGACATAGATGATTATGACGACTTTTATGCAAAGAGTGGATTGGCGAACTGATTGATAGTCTATTATCGTTCTACAATCACATCAGTTAGGCTCGATACTTGGGCTACATTAAAAAAGCCTAATCCGACTCCTCCATCAGACTTACATATATTACTCCGTGCATTAGCCAGTGGTAAAGTGAAGATTCCATTACTACCATTGAGAATCTGATCTCGTGCTATTTCCAGAAAGTTGAAAGCTGGAATAGAAATAGAGTGGATCTCTACCATAATTTCTTCTCCTACTTCCCAAGGAAAGGGTAGTCCGCCTTCATCTAAGTCGTTTACAAATTCTCTAATCGGTGGAATAAATATTAGTCCATCAATTCTGGAACCGGCATCAAAACCAGCATCGTATGCAATATTTAATTGGTCCGCATTAGCAAAGAAATCACCATTCTTATAAGTTTTAATCCAATAGGCATCACCAGTACCGACGAAATCTCGTGCAAAGAATTGTGCATAGATGCCGTCATCTGAAAATAACTCATCATCTCGGAATTCCTGACCAATAGAATCAATTACGGGTACTCGGTTAATGGTAGAAGCTGCCGTATAGCTGATATTGTTAAAATCAATATTGATATTTAGGACATCTCCCTCAATACCTATATTAGGTCTGTTGTCAGGGGACCATCTATAGATTCCGTCAGTATTGGTTTCATCAAAAATAAATATCTCCTGTTGAGTTTCATTAATGATAATAACTATGGCGCCATTAGCAGAAACTGACTGATTATCAAAGTAAGCTTGAGATAAGGTGAGTCGAATTTCTTGCGCTTGATTTCTATTGTCAATCCAAGCATCAATTACCAAATCTCCAGATGCTTCTTCAATGTCTATATCAATGACATCCTCACATGAGGAAATAAGTACAATCGTTATAAAGCTTATAAATAAGAGTAATCTGTTCATAGTCCTAAAACTTAAAATTGTATGAAATTGAAGGGATGAAATTTCCTATGACCGAGAGTCTTACGGCCTCTGTAACGGCGTTATCCGCTTGTCTGGTAAATATGCTAAATGCATTTCGACGGGAGTAAACATTGTAAATAGAAAAGACCCATTCACCTTGCCACCTTCGACTATCATTTTTCTTGCCTTGTAGTGTAGCGGATATATCCAACCTATGGTACAATGGTATTCTTACATTATTTCTTGATTCATTCACATTGTAAGGTATGACGTACCCTCTCTGCACAACTCTCGTTGTAGGAAAGGTCGTAGGGGTACCTGAGATCAAAGCGTAGTTAGAAGAGAATGACCACCTTTTATTAAGATCATAAAAAGCAGTTATGCTGAGATTATGAGTTTGATCAAATCTGGACGGATACCATTCACCGTTATTGATACCCTCAACTTGGCGTTCACTACGTGCTAAGGTATAACTGACCCATCCACTAAACCTACCTTCGTTTTTCTTGAACATAAGCTCTAATCCATATGCTCTGCCATCTCCCTCTAATAGATCTCCCTCTAAAAATGGGTTTAGCAATAAATCTGCACCATCTATATAATCAACAAGATGATCCAGTTTTTTATAATAGGTTTCTACACTTAGTTCGTATTGATTGTCTTTGAAATTTTGGAAGTATCCCACTGCTACTTGATCTGCAATCTGTGGTCTTATATTATTAGTACTTGGTGTCCATATGTCGACTGGAGTTGATGCAGCTGTGTTAGATATTAAATGTATATATTGACTCATTCGATTATAGCTCATTTTAATCGATTGACGATCATTGAGTTGATATCTTATGGATAGTCGAGGCTCTAAGTTTAAATAGGTTTCTATAGATTCCCACTGATCAAAAGTGGTTGCTGATGTTACTGGTCTTCTAAATCCATGTGGTGCAGATTTATCAAATGTGTAAGCCGTTCCTTTACCAGCAAAATTAAAATGAGACAACCTCAGACCATAGTTGATACTCAATTTATCACTTACAGTTTGTTCGTTTTCGATATATACTGCGGATTCGATAGCATATTTCTCTGGTAAGGTTAAATCAGTCTCCTCACCTTCACTTACTCCTACAGCATTGCCAGGTTCAAATACATATACTATGGCTTGTCCTCCAAAACGTACCTGATTTCTTGGATTGAGAAACCAGGTAAATTCAGGTTTCACGCTGTAATTTTTGATGGTGGCATCCCAATCGAACCGATTTTCAGCTTCATCCCCAAAGTTAATTTGATAGTCGTAATCACTGAAGTATGCCGTAACATTACCAAATAAACCATCATTATACACATGATTCCATCTAAGGGTTGCCGTAGCATTACCCCAGTTAAAACCAGCCTGATCACCAAACCCGAAGTTGTCTCTACCCAAGTACCCCGAGAGAAATAAGCGATCCTTTTCTGCAAGAGTCCAATTTGTTTTCATGGTAAGGTCATAAAAATTCAGAGCCGAGCCCGCTAGATCATCATTCAAGAATGGCTGAGCCAAAATATCTGCATAGGATCTTCGGCCAGCTATAATAAATGATGACTTATCCTTTATGATGGGAGATTCTATTGAGAACCTGCTGAATATGGCACCAATTCCTCCGTTCAGAGCAATCTGTTTATTATTTCCCTCTTTCATTCGAACATCTAAGATGGAGGAAAGCCGCCCTCCATATCTAGATGGAATCCCGCCTTTGAACAACTTGACATCTTTGACAGCATCTGGATTGAATACTGAGAAGAATCCAAATAAATGCGAAGAATTGTATACAGGTGCTTCATCTAACAACACCAAATTCTGATCGATACTTCCTCCTCTAACATTAAAGCCTGATGCTCCCTCACCAACGGAGCTGACTCCAGGAAGCAACTGTATACTTCTGAGTACTTCAACTTCACCTAATAGAGTGGGCATTTTTTGGATCGTTCTAATGTCGAGACGATTAACGCTCATTTCATTATTGCTGACACTAGCATTCTTGGCTTCAGATGATATGACAACCTCTTGAAGCTCGTTAGATTCAATACCAATCTCTATGTCCAATTTGACATCACCATTGAGCTGAAGCTTTTCTACCTTAGTTTCGAACCCGATATAAGAAAATCTGAGTGTATAATTACCAGCCGGCAGATTTACAGAGTAGAATCCATACTCATTACTTGTAGTACCTGAGGCGATCTCATCTACATACACATTAGCACCGATCAAGGTTTCACCGTTCGAGTTATCACGTATATAACCACTGATAGTTTGATCAGTATTTTGAGCATTGCCGATGATGCCGATAAAGAGTGCAACAATAATGTAGATTTTTTTCATAACGATTTGTAAAGCATCACAACGTCTAAATATTACAAATGTTAGCGGAATCGAATTCTTTTCGAAGAATGATATCAATGTCATGATATACTATTGCTTTTGCTCTATAAAAGTTACTTATGACTTTTTAAGAAAACAGAGTCTAAAATCTTGAATTACCCTAAATCTTAGCCTTTTAGATTTGAAAATAAATCCTGAGTGCACTCACTGTTTGGGCTATTTTATCTCAAAAATTAAAGTTAGATATCCAATAGTGTGATCACATATAATTAAATTACTAATACAATTGGCCTGTTTTATGGTAACTAAAGCCTAATTATTTCATCTAATAGTATTGTATGTATTACTGCTTTTTCACGCATCAGTTCAAGCTCAACAGATCTTACCAGAGTTGGCAATAGACTTCGATCAGAGTGATTTGGATAAATTTATCATTCTACCTATTACCGACTTAGATGGCAGCGGTGTATTTGGAATTAATAATGGGTCTTTTGAGATAACCGACAGTGAAGGAATTGAATGTCCCAATCCTTTTCCAAATACCAACGGTCTCAATGATAATAGTGCCTCAGTAATAAGTGCACCTTTCCTACTGAATTATTGTGAAGTGAGCTTTACAATAGAGGTGTTTTTGTCTGATGCAGAATTTGAAAATTGTGCTACGCATAACACACTAAGTCCGATAGGATATACTGGATTTGGTGGGTCTGAACCAGGTGCTGATGGCTTTGTCTTAACCATTTTTCGTCAAGGACAAGAAGTGATCAAAGGTGGATATTGTGGTAGTGCTCCAGAAGGATCTTTTCAGGTAGATGGATTGAATACCCAGATCGGTGATGTCTACACAGTAATGATTATGGGTAGTACTCAAGCGCTGGATGAGTCATATTTTATCAAGAGAATTCTCGTTGAAGGAATTCCTCAATGACCAGTACCTCCGGAGATAGTGGGGGATAGTGAGTATTGTCAAGTACAAGGGGCTATCGTGCTTTAATGTCATCCCACGAGGGGGAAGTAACTATGTGTGGTCCATGGAGGGTGTTTCTCTTAATAATGATGGTAATAGCTCATATATTAAAGTACTTCCTAATGCCGCTGATGCAGGACGCTATACAGTAGACTTCAGCTTACCAGGGGGCTGTCCTGCCAGTTCTACTTTAGATCTTATAGTAAATCAGTGTGTCGTTAAGGATCCAATATTTAATCTTGTAAAGACTTACTGTGCTAATGAATCTTTAGACTTGCCGATAACATCTGATAATAGTATTACCGGAATTTGGAAAGTGCCATTAGATTTCCAATTAAATGATTCTACGCCCAATTTAGTAGTTGAGTTCATACCGGACAATGGTGGAATGACATTCATTGATACACTCGAGATATTTCCAGTTTATAGTGATACCCTTATTGTTTCATTATGCCCTGATGGCTCTTACGACATCAATGGAAATGGTATATACCGCTTTGGATGCTGGAAGAATGGTAGAGGAGTGTTATTTAAGTATTCAGGGCTGCGACGGCATAATCTTCATTGACATCATAGAGTTGACAGCAGATTATTTACTATTCCATGATGCTTATTGTAATGATGATACTGTTATGATCAACTGAAGTTCCTATTACTTTGGTAATTCTATTGGTATAGATACATTCGTTAATTCAGCAGGTTGCTATTGTATAGTTGAGATAGATATAGATTTCAGAACTCCTATAGAGTCGAACATATTTAGTCTATTTTGTCCAGATGATGTATTGGTTATAGCAGGGGAGATATATGATGTCAATAATCTAAAGGGGACTTCAATTTTAACTACACCAGAAGGCTGTGATAGTATGGTTACTGTTGATTTATCATATATTGAGCCGGATACTTTGATGATTGAAGTTAGTTTATGTCCTGGAGATATTGAGATTATCAAAGGTATAGAGGTAGATCGTGATTTGGATCTTAACCTATACTTTAACTTCGGACCGAATGGCTGCGATAGTTTGGTCAGCTTACTAATTAAGACAGTTGAAACTGTCGAGACTTTCCTATAGGATAGTATATGTCCTAATGATTTTATCGAGGTAAATGGTTCTCGATGTGATGCTGATAGGTTATTTGGCTCAGAGGTGCTGGTAGATATAAATGGCTGTGATAGCATAGTGAACATCGATTTACAACTGAGAAAGTTAGATTCGACAGTAATCACAGGTATCTATTGTGAATCTCAAAGTTTTACTACTACTGTTGATGGAGTTGTTTATGACATTAATAATCCAATAGGCCAAGAGGTACTTATCAATCAAAATGGTTGTGATAGCATCGTATAGATAGACCTGATGATTCAATCAACTTTGACAGGAGAAGAGGGATATGATGGTTGTCAAGGAGATGGCTATGAGCTTAACATAAATGGTACCGCTTATAATGAAGAGCGGCCGCAGGGTACAGAAATCCTGTTAACAGATCAAGGCTGTGATAGTATAGTTTCTGTTTCTCTTAATTTTTCACCTAACTCACTCTACACCATAACTTACTTAGGATGTCAAGGAGATGGATTTAGTATTACGGTCGACGGTTTCATATACGATGAGCTAATCCCAAGAGGACAACAGCGATATACTAATACCTTCGGCTGTGACAGCATAGTAGCAATTGATTTACTATTTCAACCTCCAATATTTAGTGAGGTCAACTATCTTGGATGTATTGGTGATAATTTTTCTGTCATGGTAGCGGATGATCTTTATGATGAATTGAATTCTACTGGAGCAGTGACATTGGTAAGTTCCTCTGGATGTGATAGCATAGTTTTGATTGAGTTAATCTATAACAACTCCAGCCGAAGAGAAGAAACATACATCGGTTGTCAAAATGACGGATCCAGCATAAACGTTAATGGTACTTTTTATAATGAATTCAACTCAGTAGGCCAGGAGGTACTTACAAATGTAGCTGGATGTGATAGCATTGTGGAAATATCCCTGCAGTTTGCCATGATAAGCACTGATACACTTGAGTATTTAGGGTGTTTGGGAGTTGGATTTGAACTGATAGTCGGTGGTAATTCTTATAATGAGATCACTCCTAATGGCTTAGAAAGGCTGCTAAGTACAACTGGATGTGATAGCATTGTAACAATAGAACTTACATATTTAGAATCTGTTGTGAACGATCTCCTATATGGAGGGTGTGCTAGTGATGGTTACTTCGTTGAGGTCAACGATCAGCGATATGGTGAAATGAATCCATTTGGCTTAGAAACTCTATTGGGATCTAATGGATGTGATAGTGTTGTTATGATAGACTTTGTTTATACAAGCTTAGATACTGCATATCTCAATGAGCTCATATGTGCCCGAAATGGAGCATCTCGATTTATCAATGGTACAGTCTATGATCAAGGTAACCCTTCTGGGGTTTGAGGTATTCGCGTCAGCCACGGGTTGTGATAGTGTCGTTTTTGTTGATTTGGAGTTCACAGAGGTTATTATATTTGACTTGTTCGATACACTCTGCTTTGTTCATCCATTATTGTAGATGGAAATACTTATAACGCTAACAACCCCATAGATTCTGAGCGAATTTTACTCGCTAATGGCTGTGATAGTATCATAAATGTGAGTTTGAGTTTTGTTGACCCTGTTAAATTCACGATTAGTATAGATACATTGATTCAGAATGAATTATATCAATTGGAGATTATAGAGGTATCGTTTATAGAAACGATAGAATGGACCTCTTCGGGCGTAGATTGTATGGAATGTACAGACCCTGTATTAACGACTATTGAAAATACCACTGTAAGTGTCCAAGTCAATGATATTTATGGATGTAGCACATTCATAGAGTTGCCTGTTATTATAAATCAATCCCTACCTAATATTTATGTTCCCAATGCACTCAGTCCTAATAGTGCTATGGGGAATAATAAAATTAGGCCAAGTTTTGCCTCATGGAGTATCAGCTACATATGATCTGGTGATCTATGATCGATGGGGAGGAATTATATATCATGAGTTGCAGACTAATGCTAATGATGAAAATGCTGGTTGGGATGGGCGATTCAATAATGAGCAGGTGAGTCAAGGGGTTTATATCTACTCCATGACAATCTATATGTCCGGATTAGGTCAGATCGAAATGAAAAGGAGCGTTACTGTTTTTTTTGTTAAATATTTTTTCTGACTTCTTGATGAAAAATGGATCCCCGATGACCAGTGCCATTTAATGTGACCAATTTAAAAGTAGGATTGATTTTAGATAGAGCCTTTCCATGGTCAAATGGGATAAGTTCATCATCGGGGGCATGATATAGTGTTACCGGGCAATTGACTTTTTTTAGATGATCATCATTCTTAAATGGATATTTTAACAAAAAGCTTGGCAGAAAAGGGGCAAACTTATTCTTCATAGCAATCAAACTTTTATAGGACGCTACGAGATGTAATGCTGCAGGATTATTTTGGGAGGCGAGATAACTGGCCATCCCAGATCCTAATGAATATCCAAGAATCACTATTTTATTTTCTCCATAGATTTCTTTGAGGTAGTCATAGACTTTCTGAACATCACTATAAGCTTGAGATTGAGAGCTCATCTCACCATCACTCTTACCATATCCACGATAATCTGGCATTAGGATATCAAATCCTAATCCATCATAGACTAATGCTTGACGGAGACATCGCCTATTACTACCTCTATTTCCATGCAGATAGAGAATAACACCCCTTTCTCTTGGTGTATCTATGAGTACTGTGTTGAGAGAAATATCTTCAGCTACCCTGATCTCAATTTCTTGCCCTGTTCTGAATCGATGATGTTCAGATAATTTGGTAGGATTGAATAGTAATCGCTCTTGTATAGAGTAGATGACAATCAATAACAAAACATAAAGTAGAGATAAAATAATGAGTAGGTATTTAATCGCTTTTTTCATTAGTAGGAACTAAAGTATTTTTCCAAACGATTTAATGCCACATTCAAGTCTTCGATGTTAATGTAAGGGTAGACTAATCTGTATTTTCCAAAAGCTCTATGGCCAAACCCATTTCCTGGTGTAAGTAGTACACCTGTTTTTTTATAAAGATCCAACCAAAAGTTAGCATCACTTTCGGCTGTATGTTTTATTAGGAATTGGGATAGATCCACCCATATGAATAGGCCACCACGAGCTGGAGCATATGGTATCTTATACTTCTGTAATAGACTAATTATTGCAACGTATGACTGAGTTAATAGGTGTTGATTATCAGCCACATATTGATCAATGAAGCGATGGTCCTTAAGAAATTCAGCAAGCATCCATTGCGTATGGTTGGATACTGTATGGCCTACATTTAGATTTTCATAGGCCTTGATGAAATCAACATTATGAGTGTAGACTATGCCTACTCTGAATCCAGAAATTCCAAAATCCTTAGAAAGTGAATACCAATGATGGAGGTAATCATTTTGATATTCAGACATGATGTCTAAGAAGGATTGAAATTTTGATTGTTTATAATCCACCTGTATTGCAGGATGATTTATGTTAATGGTGGACAGCGCATAAATCTCATTGACGATGAGGTGAATACGTTTTTCGATGCACCATTCTGCTATCTTTTTTATTTGTTTTGAGCTGTATTTTATCCCTGTTGGATTATCAGGGGAGGTGAGAACCAGCATTTTTAAGCGCTCTCCATTTTTCTTTATTCTTTTATGAGCCTTTTTGATGTCGTTCAGAGTGATTGGATTGATTTTCTTTAGATCTCTTTCTTCACTATCATTGATAATGTCAAAGCGACGCACTTCTGCGATATTCTGAAGGTCTTTTTCATATACTGGATAAGCCGGTGCAGGTATAGCACACATATTATTAGTATCAGCTAATATTAGTGCGGACAACTCTATAATACCAGTAGCTCCAGGAGAGACAGCTAATTGCTCGGGATTTATCTTTGAAGAGCACAAGTACTGTTCATAAAACTCTCCTATGGCTTTTCTGAAATACATATCCCCTAAGGGAGAGGTATAACCCAGAACCCAATCCGGTATAATATTTTGAGCACAGATAGCCTGAAACTGTTTTTTTAAAAGAGGCCACTGAAGTCTATTCTCAGCAATATTTAATGGAAATGTTCCTTCGGGATTTTCGACAGGATGATATTGATCTTTTTGAGCTTCAAATGAAATATCTAAGTCCGTTCGAAGAGGAGACTGAGAAATGACTTGTCCCCTTTTTGATATACTGCTCATAGATGATTTATCAAATTTGTGCTATGCTTTCGTTCGGTAAAGAAAACAGACATGATATGTTCTAAGTATTGTTGATCAATTTCGTCAAAAGAGCCTTTTACCGAACTATCCACATCAAAGACTGCGATTAAATTACCCTCACTATTCATCACTGGGACAACTATTTCTGATTGAGAATTAGGGTCACAGGCGATATGATCTTTTCCTTGATCTAAAGCGTGAACATCATCAACAATGATTGTTTTACCTGTAGCAGCTACTCGCCCACAAACTCCTCTGCCTATAGATATGTCTAAACATCCCAAGGTGCCTTGGTAAGGTCCGACTTTTAATTTTTGACCATCAGAAATGTAGAATCCGACCCAGTAGTAATAGTTAAAATGTGTTTTGAGGATACAATTGATGCTCGACATGATCACTATCAAGTCTGATTCCCCTTCAAGCAAGGCCAATAATTCGGTCATTGCATGATCATAAGCCTCTATCTTTTTCGATTGCTTACAGTTAACTGAAGGATTAATAAAGTAAGGCATATCTGCAGATGCTTGTGCCATGTAAGTCTTTTTATTATTTCACTAAAGTAAGAGGGTATCTCAAACTATAGTTTAAAAATTAGTGACATTTGTATATGACCAAGCAGAAGAAGGCTCTCACATTTATTTTTCTGACTGTCATGATCGATGTTATTGGCTTTGGCATTATCATTCCTGTACTGCCCAGTCTAATCGAAGAACTAACTGGTAAGGGTCTGAGTGAGGCATCTACATGGGGCGGAATGTTGATGGTTTCTTTCTCCGTAATGCAGTTTTTATTTTCTCCTGTTATGGGGGAAATGAGTGATCGCTTTGGACGACGTCCTATACTATTATTGAGCTTGATTGGTCTCAGCTTAGACTATTTAATACATGCTTTTGCGACAACGATTGTTTGGTTATTTGTAGGACGTATTATTGCTGGAATATGTGGTGCCAGCTTCTCGACAGCCAATGCTTACGTAGCGGATATTTCATCAGAGGAAGATAGAGCCAAGAATTTTGGATTAATAGGTGCAGCTTTTGGACTGGGATTTATTATCGGTCCAGCGGTGGGAGGACTTTTAGGGGAGATCGATATAAGGATGCCTTTCTATTTAGCAGCGGCCCTTTCATTCCTCAACTTTATGTTTGGATATTTTGTAGTTCCTGAATCCTTGAGTGAAGACAATCGCAGGTCTCCTTCCATCATCAAGATGATCCCTGGAGTGTCCCTTAAGCATCTCAGTACTTACAAGGGCGGCTTAGGGATGTTGATTATCGCATTATTCTTAGCTAATGTTGCTGGGCAAGTACTTCCTGCTATTTGGTCCTTCTTTACTATGGAGGTATATAGTTGGGATGAATTGGACGTTGGACTTAGTCTAGCATTTGTTGGGATTTTAGTAGCTATAGTACAAGGTGGTTTGCTTGGCCGCATAGTAAAAGCTTTTGGTGAACACAAAGTGATATTAGGAGGATTTATATTGTGGAGTATAGGTATGACTCTTTTTGCTTTTACGGTGGAAGGATGGATGATATATCTTATTATGATACCCTATGCCTTAGGAGGTGTTGCAGGCCCTACTTTACAAGGATTGTTATCTAAGCAAGTATCTGACCGACAACAGGGTAATCTACAGGGAGCATTGGCGAGTATGATGAGTGTTACAACTATTATTGGGCCTGCTATCGCAACTACTCTATTTTATAGATTTACTCAGCAGATATATTTCCCAGGGGCACCGTACATAGCAAGTGCCTTGTTATTAAGTATTTCAACGATAGCGGTAGGGTTTGGATTGAAAAAATTATCTTAATCTTCCTTAATAATATTCTTAACTCGTCCTACTTCACCAGTTTTTAACTGAACCTTTGTACCATTTGGATGTGATTTTGATTTAGTCAATATTCTTTTGATGATACCTTCGGTGAGTTCTCCAGTACGTTGATTCTGTTTTTGCACAATCTCTACTAACATATCCGGCTCCAGAGCACTTCTATTATTTCCTACCATATGATTTATATAAGTCCCATAAATATTGCCATTCTTCATCCAAGCTTATAGAAGGAACAGGATGTTTGGCTCTATTATACCAGTATCGTGCATTCCATCCATCACCTTCTTTTCGGTGTAGATAGGCATGGATATGATTTGCAGGCCCATCTGGAATTCTATCTACTATGTCATGTGCTTTATCCCAATCGCCTTGAGCGTCATGGTATAAGGCTTTTAGATAATCGTTCCAGTTTGCATTGTATTCCATAGCTCCTGTCAGTCAGTTTTTATAGAGGATGCAGTTTCCATTATAATTGAATAAGCTTGTTTTATGTGATGCTTAGTCACATTGAGCTGACCAATAGACATTCGCAGTGCAAAAGAGCCATTGACTTTGGTGTGTGTTAGGTATAGTTTCCCGGATTGATTCAGTGCATTCATGAGCTCATTGTTTAGTTCATTTAATTGCTCAGTTGATTCTATTCCTACAGGAATCCATCTGAAACAAACCAAATTCATAGAGCGAGGACAGATAAGCTCAAACGAGTTACTGGAATCGATCGTCTCTTCCATCCATTTGGCTAATTCGATGTGATTTCTGAGAATCTCTTGAAGCTTGGTCAATCCATAATATCTTATCACGAACCATAGCTTCAACGATCTAAATCTTCGGCCTAATGGGATTCCCCAATCGCAGTGGTTATTCACGTGATTGTCGGAATCAGTCTTTAGGTATTCTGGTAATATGGCAAACGTCCTAACTAAGGCTTCGGGATCTTTCACAAAATAAGCAGAACAGTCAAAATTGGTGAATAGCCATTTGTGTGGATTGAAGACAAAACTATCGGCATTGTCTATTCCTTTAAGAAGGTATTTATATTCAGGGAGTATAAAGGCAGATCCGGCATAGGCAGCATCTATGTGTAGCCAAATATTATGCTTTTGTGAGAGCTCACTAATTTCACCAAGAGGGTCCATAGCCATCGTGCCAGTAGTACCCAATGTCGCGATAATACACAAGGGAATATAACCTTGATCTAAATCTCGTTTGATATGCTCCTTTAGAGATTGGGGCGACATACTTAAATTTCCATCCGTAGATATCTTGACGACATTTTCCTTCCCTATTCCAGCGATTTTAGCACCTTTTTCAGCAGACGAGTGTGTTTCTTCCGAGCAATACACCCTGTATTGGTTGTTTTCTGTATATCCTTTTCTGTTTATTTGATAGGAGCTGTACTGTTCTCTCGACGTTAGAATGGCGTTCAAAGTTGAATCAGATGCTGTACTTTGAATCACTCCTTGCCAATAAGATGGTAATCCTATAGCCTGTATCAACCACTGCATAACTCGCTCTTCCAGCTCAGTGGAGGCCGGCGATGTTTCCCATTTCATTCCCTGTACTCCTAAGGTCGCCGTGAGCATCTCGGCCAATATGGATGGGGGACTGCTATTCGCTTGGAAGTAGGCAAAGAAGTTTGGGTGTTGCCAATGGGTAATCCCAGGCATCAAAATTTCTTTAAAGTCCTTAATGATAAGTTCTATAGATTCACCTACTAGCGGCATCGACTCAGGTAGCTGATTAATGATCTGTTTTGGTTTGACTTGAGATTTTACATTATAGGATTCTATGTGCTCCATATATTCAACCATCAGGTCAACCATGGCATAGGCTTCTTTTTTAAATTCTGACGTTGTCATAATGTCAAATGTAATTGAAACTAAAAAAGCCTGTTCATTAGAGCAGGCTTTTTATAAAATCATCTAATTATTCTGATAACAATATGTTTTACGCGAATCTGAGTTTTTTAAGATAATTCGCTCCTATTTCTGCACTTTCGAGTGGTGTGCTATCATCATAGCGCTCTTGCTCCATAATAAAGTATTCCATACCTCGTTCCTTGGCTCTTTTTAGTATTGTTGGGAAATCTATAATTCCTGTTCCAAGATTACAAGATGCTTGACGCTCGTCTCCAGCGTTCTTCATCCTATCTTTAATGTGGCATAAGGTAAATCTTCCAGGGTATTTTTCGAGATACTCTACAGGATCAGCTCCTGCTGTGATTACCCAATAGATATCCATTTCATAGAGGACTAACTCAGGGTCTGTTTCCTTCATCAGAAAGTCATGAGGATATATTGATTCAAAGGATGTGAATGAGTAGCCGTGATTGTGATAGGCGAACTTTAGGCCATTTTTACGGCATATTTCTCCACATTCATTGAACTTATTTGCAATTTCTTGCCAGGCTTCCATAGTTTTCTGAGGTCCGACATATGGACATATTAAGTACTCCATTCCCGCTTCAGCAGCCTGTTCAGCTTTACTTTCAAAATTTTCATTGATGTTACAATGACTAGACATTAATTCCATGCCGAGATCATTGATATATGATTTGAAATCTTTTGGAGTCATATCCCAAAACATACCTTGATCTCCCTCATAGCCCTCTATTTGATTATATCCATAACTCGCCAGTTTCTTAAGAACCTCCTTAGGATCTTTAGGAATATCATCTCTTACAGAATACAACTGGATACCATACTTATCTAAACTTGGTGGTTGCAATACACTTTTCTCCTCAACAACTTCCTTTACTTCTTGATTCTTGCACCCTGGCATTAGTACAGATCCTATAGCCAATGCGCCCGCTCCTTTTACAAAGCTTCTTCTATTTGTTTCTTTGAACACGGTATTTATGTTTTATGATAAGCTAGTAATTTATAACATAGATTTTACATTGACTTTAAAATAAGGTTATTGAAGAAGATAAGAAGTTATGCTTTTCTATGCCTAAGGCTTAATCTTATGAAGGAAAGAAGTTTTGAATTGGCAAGATAATAGTATGCGATAATCTGTTTTGAGCGTGATCATATTACCTTCTATACTGTAAAAGTGGTTTCTATTAATCAGGTAAGATTTATGTACTTGGATAAAGTTTTGATTTTGCATTTCTGAGACTTAACGATGACATAGTTCGGAGCGTCATTAGCATTTTATCACGTAAGTGTACTTTGACATAGTTTCCATAACTCTCCATGTGGGTAATATTTTCTGATTCACTTTGATGAGCTTCTTATCGACCTTAATCAGTATTGACTTGTGAGAAGAAAGCCGTGTATTGAAGCTCAACTTTTCTTTAGCTTTTTTAAGTAGTTTTTAAAAATCTACTACAGCTAAGTGTTTTTAAAAGATAGTCGCATACATTCAGCTCGTAACTCTCCAATGCGAACTCGCCATATCCAGAAGTGATGATTGTTTGAGCATCGGGTTTGCTCAAGCTTAACCATTCAAGGCCTGTCATTTTAGGCATCTTGATCTCAAGAAAGATGATGTCGAATTCTCTTTCCTTGATAAGTGATAATGCTTCGGTTGGGCCATAGGTTCGACCCTTTATATTGAGATAGTTTAGATCCGTGCAATACTTTATTATAATATTGTGAGCTAAGGGCTCGTCATCGACGATAAGACAATTTAGATTCATATGCTTACCAGTTATATCAGACTATAATTTTCAATTGTGCATCATACTCATTATCTCGTAGTTCTGCTGTCAGGCTGTGTCTGTTCGGGTAGATTAGTGTAAGTCTTCTTTTGAGATTGCTTAAACAAATACCATTAGTAGTGTTAATATTATCAGATACGGAGTTCAGGCATTTGAATAAGATTTCATTATCATTTTGATTTATTTCGCATATCACCTTACCAGGGTCCTCTGATCCTTCAATACAATGTTTAAAGGCATTTTCCAACAGAATGACAAACAGTAAAGGAGCAATCTGAATTGTTGGGTTTTTTATATCATACTTATATTCTATAACGTTTCCAGCTTTTGACCTCATCTGATTGAGATTCGTATAGTTCTGGAGATAGTTTGATTCTTCTTCTATGTATACAGTCTCTTCAGATCCCTTATATATGACATACCTGATTAATTCTGATAGCTCCAAAATACTCTCAGAAGTTTTTTCGTCATGATCTAAGCTTAGGGAATACACATTGTTGAGCGTATTGAAAAAGAAGTGAGGATTGATCTGTTGTTTTAAAAGGTTTAGTTCTGTTTGAATCTTTTCTTTTTGAAGGGACTTGACTTGATCCATTTGTCTTAAGCTATGGACTAATAAAGCAAATGGTGTTACAAAGAATATTAATTGGAAATAAAGACCTCTATGGTATATTGATCTGAATGTACTTGGAGCATCCTTGCCAATCCAATTTGATCCACTTTGTACATCGATGATTAAATGATTCATCGGTAAACCTAACCATAAGAGTAAATGAAATCCATAAAATATCAGGATGCTTAAGAGTATAGCAAAACCTAAATAAAATATCTCCTTCTTGTTTCCAATATGGATTAGTACAAAACGAGTTAAAACAAGGTAAAAAAGGTAGTAAAAGAACCATTTAATCAAACTCTGTGCCCAGATATATAGTAAGGAATGATCCCAATTATTCCCGGCTATCATCATCTGGGATTCTGTGAGGCTTACTACTAATACTAATGCGAGAACTCACCGCTCAACATTGATTTTTGAGAGATTATTCAAAATTCCTTTAGATCTGGAATGATCAGAATTAGGTTTCGTAATTAGCTCTGTACCAAGCAAAATAATTCCAAAGAAGGCCAATGCCTCGCTCGTAATAGGTAAAGGCATGAGGGTCACTAAACCAATTTTGTAGATGCACTGACAATAGGCCATAATTTTAAGATTGTGATCCAAACGGCCTTAGATATCTTGGGAGCCAAAGCAGCATAGCATCTTAGGCTGCTCCGACACAGTGCTGTAAAGTAGAGAAGGCAGAGTACCCAAAAGAACTTGATAAAGAGGATCCATTTAGTGGAATGCGAGTATACATGCAAAAAAGTCATATTCTGTGGTCTGAAGGTCATAACCCAATTGAAGCTTATCTAAAGCAGTACGACTAAAAATATCCAAGTATTATTATTGTTGAAAATAGAGGCAACCCGGTTTCTAAATGTTATAGTAATTAATAATTATAATATAAATCAAAGAATACTTGAACGAGAAAACCAATCTGATTGATGAGGGTTATAAAACGAATGATGACATACATAGTGTAGCGGATTTCTATGCCCAGTACATTTTAATATTGACAAATTCAGTACATTCATCCGCTTAACACAGATAATTAAAATGAAGAACATAATCCTATCATTATTAATCTTACTGATATTTGGCATCTTGCCAGAAACAAATACAGCTCAGAGTACATCTGAAAGCCCTTTGGAAAAATTTTATAGTTCCTTGGAGTGGAGATCTATTGGTCCTTATCGAGGTGGTCGGTCTTGTGCAGTGACGGGTGTCCCTGGCCAACCTAATCTTTATTATTTTGGATCAACTGGAGGTGGTATATGGAAGACTTTAGATGGAGGTCGTTCATGGGAAAATATTTCAGATGGCTTTTTTGGAGGGTCCATTGGGTCTATTGCAGTTGCGCCATCGGATCATAATGTGATCTATGTCGGAGGAGGAGAAAAAACAATAAGAGGAAATGTTTCTTCTGGTTACGGCCTGTGGAAAACTGTTGATGGTGGCAAAAGCTGGACATCTATTGGGTTAAAGAATAGTCGTCATGTGTCTCGTATCAGAATCGATCCGAACAATTCAGATATAGCTTATACTGCCGTGATGGGTAATTTATATGCGCCTAACCAAGAAAGAGGAATATTCAAGACAACGGACGGTGGAAAGACATGGAATAAAGTGCTGTTTATCAGTGATGAGGTAGGATTTGTAGATCTATGTTTGGATCCTAATAATCATAGAATCATGTATGCCAGCTCTTGGAGAGTAAAGCGTACACCTTATAGTCTTGAATCCGGTGGTGAAGGGTCAGGACTATGGAAAAGTAGTGATAGTGGTGAAACTTGGACAGAAATAACAGCTAATAAAGGCTTACCAGAAGGAATATGGGGGATCTCTGGTGTGGCCGTATCACATGTGAATAGTGATAGGGTTTGGGCCATCATAGAAAATGATAAAGGAGGTGTCTACCGATCAGATGACGGTGGTGAAACTTGGGCTCGCACTAATGAAAGCAGAGCCCTGAGACAAAGAGCGTGGTATTATACCAGAATCTATGCTGATACTCAGGATGAAGACAAAGTATATGTTATGAATGTCTCTTATCATCAAAGTGTAGATGGTGGAAAGGCTTTTAAACCTTCTAACGCTCCTCATGGGGATCATCATGACCTTTGGATCGCTCCAGAAAATCCAGATAGAATGATCATAGGTGATGACGGTGGAGCGCAGGTTAGTTATGATGGCGGAGAGACTTGGAGTACCTATCACAATCAACCCACATCTCAGTTTTATCGAGTAACCACTGATAATGCGTTTCCATATAGAATCTATGCTGC